>PLPA01000113.1 GCA_003159355.1 Acidobacteriaceae bacterium
GAGAGCGCGTTGCCGATGACGACGAGATCGGGCGCGGGCGAGAGATTCGCTTCAGCGTACGGCTCCAGGATGGGAATGCCCAGCGAGGCGAGCAGATCGCTCATCGGCGGATAGGCGGCCTTGTCGGAGCCGGTGATGCGGTGGCCATGCAACTGCAAGAGGCCGGCGAGCGAGGCCATCGCCGTGCCGCAGATGCCGCTCAAGTGAATGTGGCGCGTTTCTTGTTTCATTGCGTTACCACAGATTCAATCAATTTCATATCTAGTCCCTAGTCCCTTAGTCCCTAGCTTTTACCGCCGGTTCAATCAGATGCAGTTGCGCTTCTTTCTGCACGAGCAACTCAGCCTCGACTCCGAAGGTCAGAGTCACATTGGAGCGCGAGACGTGGCCCGAGCGCAGGCCGATGGCGATGGGGCCTTTGAAGTCTTCGAAGGCGCGCAGAATCACCTGATCGAGCAGCTCGTGCGGCGCGCCAGGCGAAGTGCAATCGAGCATCTCGCCGAAGACAATGCCGCGCACGCCTTCCAGCTTGCCCGCCTCGCGCAGTTGCCAGAGCATACGGTCAATCTGGTAGGGCTTGGCGTTGATGTCTTCGAGGAAGAGCAGCTTGCCCTCGGTTTGCGGCTCGTAGGTGGTGCCGAGCAGAGCCACGAGAATGCTCAGGCAGCCGCCATAGAGCGTGCCGCGCACGCGGCCGGGGTGCAAGGCGCGCAGGCCCTCGGCGGCGGCAACGATGTAGGGCTTGCCGCTGAGCGCCGCTTGCAGGCTGGGCAGATGAACGCCATCTTCACGCGCGAAATCGGCCGAGAGCATGGGGCCGTGAAAGGCCGGCAACTGAATCTGATCGAGCAACCAGAGGTGCATCGCGGTCAGGTCGCTGTAGCCGATGAGTGGCTTGGCGCTTTCGGCGATCATGTCGAGGTCCAAATCGTTGAGCAGATAATTCGACCCGTAGCCGCCGCGTGTGCAGAAGATGGCGCGCGATTGATCGTCGGCAAAGGCATGATGCAGGTCGCTGAGGCGCATCGCCGGCGTGCCCGCAAAATAAAGCGGGCCTCGGGCGTGGATGTGCTCGGAGGGCTGCGGAGCGTAGCCCAATGCGCGCAAGGCAGCCAGGCCGCGCTCGACGCGCTCCGGCTGCGGCGTGGAAGCGGGTGAGACGACGGCCACCTGGGCATCGGCAGGAACAGCGCGCGGCTTGAACAGGGAGGTCATGAGTGCCAGGCCTCTCCGCGAGCGATCAGCGATGCAGGGCCTGTCAGGAACAGCTCGGTCCCAGGCCCGCTCCATGCAATGGTCTGCGCGCCGCCGGGAGCGACGACGGTGAGCGGCGACTGGCAGCCGCTGAACGCGATGGCCGCCGTGGCCGTGGCGCTGCTGCCGGTGCCGGAAGAGGTGGTGGGGCCGACGCCGCGCTCGAAGATGCGAATTTCGATTTCGGCGGGGCTGACGATGCGCAGGAATTCCACGTTCGTCTGGTGAGGAAAATCAGGATGCACGCAGATCTCCGCGCCGATCTGCTGCCAGGCGATTCCGTCCACAGAAAGGTCAGCATTGTCAGCAACAATGACAAAATGCGGATTGCCGGTGGAGACTTCGACACCGTTTACCGCGCGCCCACTTTGCAACCTGACAGTGCGCGGAGCGAACGAAGGAACGCCCATTCCGGCGGTCACTTCGACGGTGAATTCGCCGTCGATCTTCAGCGCGTTCACGCGGCAAATGCGCAAGCCCGCATCGGTCGAAATCTCCACTTCATCGCCGGGCTGGAAGCCGCGCTCGCGCGCCATCCACGCGGCCACGCAGCGCGTGCCGTTGCCGCTGATCTCGGCGATGGAGCCGTCGGCGTTGTGCAGGCGAATACGGCCCGCGCGCTCGCCTATCCAGGCGAAGAACTCGATGCCGTCGGCGCCGATGCCGGTGTTCCGCGCGCAGAGCCGCCGCGTCAGATTCGCCCAATCGTGATTTGCCGCGGCCTCTTCGGTCACAATCAGGAAGTCGTTGCCGCAGGCGTGCGCTTTGGTAAAGGGAATCAATCTTCCTCCGGATATTTGCCGTCTTTGCGGCACGATTCAAGCCGCGCCCTTTCAAAACCAGGTTGATGCAACCAGTTCCAGCACTATCCTGTACAGGCGAATGCTCGTACCCGTCCGTACCGCAGGCTTTGCATTTGCTATCTGGACTTATCCGAAGTATAAATCGTGCCTGCGGGCTGCCCGCTTGTCCGGAAACGGTAGAGCTCGCTCAGGCCCTCGGGATGCGCCTTCACCGCGCGGTCGATCTGGTCTCCGTCGAAGGCGAGCACAAGATCTGCGTGTTCCGCCGGCGCGGCCAGCGCGTCGCTGTAAATGGCGAGATCGCTCTCGTTGATGGTCTGACGAAGCGGAATCCCCGTGAACGCGACAAGTTCCGGATAGACAGAAGTGTCCATCAGCACCACCGCGCCGGGACGCCCGGCCAGCAGCGCGCCCAGCACGGGAGGAATCAAATGATCATACGCTCTGCGCGCCTCGATGTTCTTGACTCCCTCGATGTAGGTCAGCGGACGCTCGCGCACCATCTGCGCCGCGTTCACGGCCACGATCGCGACGAGCGCGCCCACTGCTATCTGCGACCAGCGCGGCTTAAAGCGATGGAGCGCGGCGAGTGCGCCGTGCGCGGCAAAGCCTAGCGCCAGCGCCAAGGCGGGCAGCAGTTCCATGCCGTAGCGCGTGTTGTACCAGGAGTGCGGCCACCAGGGAGGCAGGAAGATGGGCACCGACCCGTAGGAGACCGAATACGCATAAAAAGGAACCGGGAACCAGAGCAGCAGCGCCCATGTGAAGGCGCGCTTGCGCTCGGTCAGCCAGGCCCACGCCGTTCCCAGCAAGCTCACCAGCAGCAGCACGTTGCCCCACGCGGCGGCGGCGGCATCCATCTCGGCAACTTTCACAAAGAAGAGCAGCGAGACCCAGGGATTGTGCCAGCCCGGATGCGGCGGTCCGGCTCCGTGCGACATTGTGCGCAACTCAATGGCCTTGGCCGAATATGGGCCGCGCGCGAAGTAGAGCCAATCGCTGAAGCCGACCGCGTTATAAACAAACCACGCCATGGGCGCGGCAACGAGGAAGGCGCTGGCGATCCAGAAGGTGAGCGAACACAATTTGCCGCGGCGCGCGAGTGCCAGGCCCATGCACGTCCAAGCCACGAGCGCCATGATCCAGCCATCGTAGCGCGTGAAGATGGCGGCGATCAGCACAGCGGCGATCAGGCAGAGCAGGCGGCGGGATTGCTTTTCATCTGCGCCAAGACTCGCGCGCCACTCCACCAGCCAGACCGCAACCCAGACCATCTCGCAAACAAAGAGCGGCTCGGTCATCGCCGTGGTTTGCAGATAGAGCAGGTTGGGATTGAGCGCGAAGAAGGCCAGCGCCAGCGCCGAAGGAGTTGGCGCGAGCCAGTGGCGGGCCAGGCGATAGATGCCCGCGCAGGCGGCCATGTAAGCCAGCGCCGAGGGAATCACGCCGGCGATTCCGTTGGCCCACCAACTGTAAACCTGCACAAAAGGCAGCAGCAGAATGTGCGGCAGCGGCAGCCACACCGAGCCCAATTCGGTCAGCCGCGGCAGGCGCGCATCAAAGACGCGCCGCGCAATGTGCAGGTGAGCGACGGCATCGCCGTAGTTGAGCATGGCGCCGCTGCGCCAGCTCCAGAGGATCGCGAGGATCGAAGCCGTCGCGCACGAGGTCACGACGAGGAGCCATTCGTCACGCGAAATGTGCTGCTTAGTCAAGGTGCGTCAACTCGCGGAAGAGTTTGAAGCGAGCGTCGATCTCGGCGCGCGTGAGCTTTTGCATACGCTCAGTGCCGAAGCGCTCGCAGGCAAAGGAACCCATCACGCCGCCATAGAACATGGCGCTGCGGTAGGCGGCTGGGGTCAGCTCGCGCTGCGCGGCCAGGTAGCCGAAGAAGCCGCCGGCAAAGCTGTCGCCAGCGCCGGTGGGGTCGATGACCTCTTCGAGAGGCAGGGCCGGAGCCCTGAAAATCTTCGCTCCGTGAAAGAGCGTTGAACCGTACTCGCCGTGCTTGACCACGAGCGTCTTCGGTCCCAGCGCCATCACGGCGCGCGCGGCTTGCACAAGGTTGTTGTTGCCGGCCAGCATCTTGGTTTCGGTGTCGTTGATGAGTAGAATGTCGAGGCCCTTCAAGACTTCCAGCAGCGCCGGGCGATGATCCTTGATCCAGTAGTTCATCGTGTCGCCGGCCACCAGCTTCACGTCGGGCATGGCCTCGCGCACGCGGCGCTGCAAGACGGGATCAATGTTGGCGAGAAAGAGAAACTCCGAGTCGCTGTAGGCTTCGGGAATCTTCGGCTCGAAGGCCGCGAAGACATTCAGCTCTGTATTGTGCGTCTTGGCTTCGTTGATGTTTTCCAGATAGGAGCCCTCCCAGAAGAAGCTCTTGCCCGCGGTGTGCTCAATGCCGCGCGTGTCGATGTTGCGCGCCTGGAAGACGGCCTCTTGCCGCTTGCCGAAGTCCTCGCCGACGACAGCGATGACGCGCACATCGGTAAAGAAGCTGGCTGAAAGCGAAAAGTACGTTGCTGCCCCGCCCAAACAGCGCTCGCGCCTGCCCGCCGGGGTTTCAATCGTGTCGTATGCAACGCTGCCCACTACGGTAATCGCCATTTGTTTTTCCTTTCTTGCTTGGTTCTAAACTTATTTTCTGTCACGCATATTTCCTGAAATGCATACCGCAGGGGCTAAAGCCCGCTTTCCTAATCCGCATTTACGGCACGGCTAAAGCCGTGCCCTTTCAAAACATCGACAATAGCTGCGATTCTCTAGCCCAAATATTTGCCGAAGAGCAGCGCCAGCTTCTCCTTGGCCGCGGCGGGAATCGCCTCCGGGGCGGTCAGCACGGCGTACTTTGCCGCAGATGCGCAGGCGCATTTACGCTCGCTGGGCATCGCTGCCACGGCGGCCTTCACCACCCGCGCGGCGTTCTCGGCGTTCTGGTGGAGGACGCGCACAATCTCTTCGATGGTGACCGCGTCGTGGCCCTCGCGCCAGCAATCGTAGTCGGTGATCATGGCGATGGTGGCGTAGCAGATCTCCGCCTCGCGGGCCAGCTTGGCCTCCTGCAGGTTGGTCATGCCAATCACGTCCGCGCCCCAACTGCGATAGAGATTCGATTCGGCGCGGGTTGAAAACTGCGGGCCTTCCATGCACACATACGTCCCGCCCAGCTTGCCAACCACGCCCACCGTGGCGCAGGCCTCCGCGGCCGCCTCGGCCACCGTCGCGCAGACCGGATCGCCAAAGGCCACATGACCGACGATCCCCTCGCCAAAAAAGGTGGAGATGCGATGGCAGGTGCGGTCGATGAACTGGTCGGGCATCACGAAGTCGGTGGGCTTGTGCTCCTCTTTGAGCGAGCCGACGGCCGAGACCGATACGATGCGCTCGACGCCCAGCTTTTTGAAGGCGTAGATGTTGGCGCGGAAGTTCAGCTCCGAGGGGAGGATGCGATGGCCGCGCCCATGGCGCGCCAGAAAGGTCACCGCGCGCCCCTCCAGCTCGCCCAGGATGAAGGCGTCGGAAGGCTCGCCAAAGGGAGTCTCCACGCGCTCTTCATGTGCATTGGTGAATCCAGGCATCGAGTAAAGCCCGCTGCCGCCGATGATTCCTATCTCCGCCTGTGCCAAAGCCTGCTCCTTGGCGGCTCGCCGATTCCCGGCCCGCCTTTTTGTATTCTGCAAACACCTTAGTATAAAGGTGCGGGCGCAGGTTGGGCGCAGGGCTGCCTGCCGCACTCTGGTGAATCCCGCAACCGGATGCTTTATAGTTTCGTAAAGGCGTTGCCGCCGATTGACCTAACAAAAAATGGATCGCGGAGCCCGGATGCAGACCCCGGTCCGCTGCCTTCCATCTTGTGAGGCTGCGCGGACACTCCCTTGGTTGCTCGGAAAGGAAGCTCAATGAAGTTCGCCGGATTGCTGGTGATGCCAGCCGGTTTCTTTCTCTCCATCGCGGCGCTGGTGCTCTTTGCCGACCCGGCGCCGCGGGCGGCCTTCGTGCTCTGCGGGCTGGGAGTCGAATGCCTCGGACTGGCCGTGGCCGTGCGCGGACACATGGAAGCGCGGGGAGAAGGCCAGCGATGAACCCTACCATTCCCATCACGGACGCCGCCTTCGCGCTCTGCATGGCGCTGCTGCTGCTTGCGCCGCTGGCCATCGCCGGCGTGGCGCTGATCAACACCGGCCTCGGCCGCTGCCGCTCGGCCGCTCAGGGGCTGCTGGGCAATCTGGCCATTGTGGCCGTGACCGCCATCGCCTTCGCGCTGGTGGGCGCAACATGGATTGGCGGCGCGGGCCACGTGATTCAGTTGGCTGGCAAGCCGTGGAACTGGCTGGGCACGGGGCCGTTTCTGCTGGGCGGGCTGAGCGCCGCCCAGCCGCACGCGCAACTCGCGCTGCTCTTTGAATTCCTGGCGGTAGCCCTGGCTGCGCTGATCCCCTGGGGCTCGGGAGCGGACCGGCTGCGCCTGACGGCCGGCTGCGCGCTGGCCGCGGTGCTGGCTGCAACCGTCTTCCCGATGCTGGCGCATTGGGTCTGGGGCGGCGGCTGGCTGAGCCAGTTGGGCGTGAATTTTTCGCTAGGCGCGGGCTTTCTGGATGGCGGCGGCGCGGCCACGGTGCAGGTTCTGGGCGGGGTGAGCGCGCTGGCCGTGGTGTGGATCGCCGGGCCGCGCAAGGGCAAGTTTCCCAAGGAGGGCCTCTCCACCGCGCTGCCCGGCCATAANNGTGACGGCGATCAATACGCTGCTCTCCGCCGCGGGAGCGCTCGTGGCCACCTTCGCGGTGACGCGCTTCCGCTTTGGCAAGCCCGACGCTAGCCTCTGCGCCAACGGCTGGCTGGCTGGACTGGTGGCCTCGAGCGCCTGCGCGGGCATCGTCACACCGGGCGAGTCGCTCTTTGTCGGCATCGTCGCCGGCATTGCCACGCCGCTGCTGGTCGAACTGCTGGAATTGGCTCTCTCCATCGACGATCCCTCCGGCGCGATCACGGTTCACGCCGTGGGCGGCCTGTGGGGTCTGCTGGCCGCGGGCATCTTCGCCGCGCAGTCGGGGCAACTGGTGGCTCAGTTGGTGGGCATCGCCACACTGCTGGGCCTGGTGCTGCCACTGGTCTATTTGCTGTTTTGGCTGCTCAACCGCGTTGTGCCCTTCCGCGTGGATGCCGACGGCGAGCGCATCGGCATGGACCTGCACGAGCTGGGCGGCGGCGCTTATCCGGAGTTCGTGATTCACAGGGATGAGTCGTACCGGTAAGGCATGGAATAGGGAACCAGCAGACTACGTGTCGCGCAGATAGATCTCGATCTTGTTGCTGGTCCAGGTGGCGATGCCGCTGCCAAAGAAGTCCTGGTCTTCGGTCCAGATGGGCGCATCGATCAGCATCGCGGTTGCGATGACTGGCCAATCATCGGCATCGCGCGGGGAGATTCGCGCCCGGGCGCGCGCCTCGAACTCCTCGTAAAGGCTGCAATCGACTACGTGAATGAGGCTGTCTATGATCTTGTCCAGAGCCGAAAAAGCCAATGCAGGATCAGTTCCCCGCCGCGCCGCAATCTCTGGAATGTACTTCCTCGCATCTGTGACACAGACATCGGGCGTATAGTAGGCCACATTATCTTCATACGCATTAAGATGTTCACGGACGCGATTTCCGAAGACCGCTCTCAAGAGGATGTTGGCATCCAGTACCATACCCTTCGGCGTGCTCATTTGCGCCCTTCCCGTCTCAGCCGCTTGAAGTCCTCGATGATCTCATCCTCGGTAACGTCATGGGCGATCATATCCTGTTGCACGCGCAAGGCTGCCTCTTCGAGAGCCTTCTTCTCGGCCTCGGTGCGCTTGCGGCGCGTCGGCAGGTAATAGCCGATAGTGTCGCCGTGGCGTGTGATCGCCAGCGGCCCCTCGGATTGGAGCAGGTAGGTGGCCAGCTTGTCTCTGAATTCGCGAATACCGATACTTTGTGTGGCCATGGGAAACCTCCGTTGTGTACGCAAGTGTACCACTTTTTGCGCGGCAAATCCAGCCCAAACCTTTCCAGATTTTAACGGAGACTCGCTGACTTGCTGATTTACCGCCGCGCCAGCAGCAGCATCAGCGCAAACAGTACCGACGGCACCAGCACGAGGCACGCATAGAAGAGCAGCTTGCGCCCATTAGGGAAGATGCGCCCGCGCAGCGAGGTCTTCCGCGCGTCCTCATCCACGCCCACCTGCTCCTGATGATCGAGTTCCCAGGCCATCTCCTGTGCGGTCGCGTAGCGGTGGCGCGGATCGCGTTCCAGGGCGCGATAGAGAATCTCCTGCAACTGCGGCGAAATCTCCGCCCTCAGCTTGCGTGCCGACTGGGGGTCGTTCAGCACGCGCTCGTTCATCACCGCCAGAGGATTGGGCCCGCTGAAGGGCGGCTGGCCGGTGAGCATCTCGTAGAGCATTACGCCCAGCGAATAGATGTCGCTGCGCTGGTCGCCGCGCTGGCCCTTCACCTGCTCGGGAGAGATATAGTCCGGCGTGCCCAATAACGGATTAGGCCCGGCAAAGGTCAGGCGGCGCGCGTCCTCTTTCATCGCGATGCCGAAGTCGATCAGCTTGATGCGGTCCTGGGCATCGACCATGATGTTTTCCGGCTTCAGGTCGCGATGTACTACGCCGCGCTTGTGCATATAGTCGAGAGCGTCGCAAATCGCCAGCGTGAGGTTGACGGCGCGGTCGATGGGCAGCCTGCACGCCTGGCTCAGGCACTCCTGGTTCAGGATTGAGCGCAGCAGACGGCCCTCGACCCACTCGATGACCATGTAATTGCGGCTGCGCTGCTCGCCGTCGTAGGTCTTCACAATGCCGGGATGATCGAGCTGCTGGCCGATCTCCGCCTCGCGATTGAAGCGCTCGACGAGGACCGGGTCGGCCTCCATCTCAGCATGGGGAACCTTGATGGCCACCAGCTTGCCGTCCTTCAGATCGGTGGCCTTGAAGAGCGTGGACATGCCGCTGCGCGCCACCATCGCATCCAGGCGATAGTGGTCCAGCGTATCTCCGGCTTCCAGTCTCGTCCTGAGTTCTTGCAACATCACCCTTCAAGTGTTACACGCAAATCGTAAGGAAACTCTCAAGGCGAATTTTATCAGGCGGAGGATTGATTTCTCACTGAAGTTCCTGTCTATCGCTTCCGCCGCTGAAGAGAGACAATAATCCTATTTACGATTTCCTTACGCGTTCATCATGAGTTCCTCACGAAATTTTTATGCAATCAATGCGTTACTAGAGTTAATCCGAAGCGACCGGAGCACTCAGGGAGCGAGTGAATCCTCTTCCGGGGAATCTGCTTTTGGCTGAATTCATACCGCGACTTTCAACACAAATCTATTCTGGAGGAACAGAGCCGATGATGAACACGAATCGCATACTGGGAACGATGGCCGCCGCCGCCATGGCAATGGCTTTGATGGCAAGCGCGCAAACGCCTGCGCCGGCACCCGAGACCCCGCCAGCAACCGCTCCCGCCGCGGCCCCCGCGGCTGCGCCTGCCGCCCCGGCTCCGCTCTCCACATTTGTTCTCACAGGTCCGCTGACTTGGCTTCCGCCGGCTGTTTTCGATGCCGGTCCGTTCGGCAAGCTCTCTGTGAATGGCATCCTGACCGGCTATGCGCTGGGCCAGAACAATGCCATTACCGGAGACGACGCGAAGCAGGCAACTCTCAGCAACGGGGAAGTCTTTATTCAGAAGGCGGACGGAAAGGTTCAGTACTACATCCAGGCAGGTGTATACACCATGCCGACGCTCGGCGTGTCGTTTATGAACGCCGAAAATACCGTGAACAATTTCTATGGGCCTGTTCCGGTCGCCTACCTGAAGCTGCCGGTAGGAAAGACCACCCAGTTCCTTATCGGCTCTCTGCCTACACTGATGGGCGCCGAGTCCACCTTTACGTACCAGAACTTCAACATCGAGCGCGGCATTGTTTGGAATCAGGAAAACGCCATCAATCACGGCATCCAGATCAATCAGACCATGGGTAAATACCTGTCTGGCGCAATCAGTTGGAATGACGGTTACTATTCCAACCGCTACTCCTGGCTTTCGGGCTCGCTAACCCTTACGAAGGGGCCTCATAGCCTGGTGTACGACGGGATGGGGAACCTCGGACAGACCGCCTATCAAACAGCGGCCACACCGGTGCAGAACAATGGCTATATGCACGCGCTGATCTATACGTACACCAAGGGTCCATGGATCATTTCGCCGTACTTCCAGTACGGCAAGTTGCCGACCAACGCGAAGGTAGGCGTGCCCACGGGTACTTCCTCAACTGGCGGCGCGATTAACGCCAGTTATGCCTTCAAGAGCGGCTTCTCGCTTCCGGTGCGCGTGGAATACCTCACGAGTTCGGGGAGTGCTACCGACGGATCGGTTAATTTGTTAGGCTATGGGGCTGGCAGCGCAGGCACCACTTTTACGGCAACACCCACCTATCAGAAGGGCGGGTTCTTTGTACGCGCGGATCTCGCCTATGTGCATACTTCCAGCTTCACGGCGGGAGACGTCTTTGGCAAGGCAGGAGCCGATTCCGGCCAGTTTCGGACCGTGGGTGAATTCGGCTTCATCTTCGGCAGCAACATCGCCGGAAAATAGAAAGGTCAACGCGCCGGAACGGTATTCGGTTTCAGGCAGTAAAAGCAGTCGTCAGTTATCAGTTGTCAGAAAAGCGTAATGATCTGACAACTGATAACTGAGAACTAAGAACTGTTTCATCATTTCATCTTTATCACTTCGCTCCTAACATTCAACTAACACACGCCGGATCGCACAAGTGATACGGGCGCAGGTGAACCTTACGCAATTCCCGGGGCCAGCCGCCGGGCAGACCTACGAAATTCAATCCTAAGGAGAAAGCTCATGGCAGATCAGAAAGCACCTCAGATGCAAGCCACCCTGGGCCTTACAGGGCTGACCAGCAACGCAATGGCCCTCATCGCCCCCGGCGCCTTCCTATGGCTCACCTTCTACATCCAGGCCACCACCGGAACCACCGCGCCAGCCATGTGGCTGGGCATCTTCGGCGCCCTGCTGCTCTGCCTGGCCACGGCGGTCGCTTACGCGGAAATCTCCAAGCTCTATCCCGGCACCGGGTCGAGCTACTACTACGCGGAGCAGGCGCTGCTGTCCAAGGACAAGGCCTTCAAGTACGCCCGCGTGGCCAAGTTCATCGTCGGCTGGGGCTCTCACCTTTATTACTGGGTCTACCCCGGCGTGATGGTGGCCACCACCGGCATCTTCGTTGGCTATGTGGTCGGCTTCCTTTATCCCGGCATCATGAGCGGCTCGAATCCCGGACCTCTCTTCATGGCGCTGATCGCGGTTGTCTTCTCGATCTTCGTCGGCTGGATCGCGTCCAAGGGCGCGGGCGCTTCCACGGCGGTCAACCTGGCGATCAACGTGATTCAGATCTCCGCGCTGATCGTCTTCAGCTTCCTGGCGGTCGGCTATCGTGTCAGCCATCCGGCGGGCACGGCTGCATTCCAGTATGACAACCAGACGCTGGCCACCTACTCGTACCAGTTCGCCACTGCCAAGGACGGCTCGACGATCCGCGATGCCAGCGGCGCGCCTCTGCCCTTGCTCGACGCGGTCGGCAAGCCGGTTCCCTTCGTCATTGATTATCCTGAGAAGGACTCGACCGGCGCCTTCCTCTCTCACCCCAATGCGGCCTCGGTGGTATCGCCGCACAAGTTCAGTTACCTGTTCATTCAGGCCACGGTCGCTATCCTGATCTTGGTCGGCTTTGAATCGGTCACCTCGATGGGAGGCGAGGCCAAGAATCCAACCAAGCACATACCGATTGCCGTCATCGCCTCGCTCTTGATTCAAGGATTGGTCTGCTACCTGATCGAGTATTTCGCGGCCAACTACTTCCTCAACTCGGGGTATAGCATGGCGAACGCCTCAAGTTCAGCCGCGCCCATCGGCGACATGATNNTTCACGGTCTTCCTCGCGCTCATCGGCACCACGCTGAGCTGCATGAACACCGGCGCCCGCGTCACCTACGCGATGGGCAAGGACGATGAGGCTCCCGAGCACTTCGGCATCCTGCACGCCGGGTCGCTCAGCCCCCGCAAGGCCATTTGGACGCTGGTCGCCATCTCGGCAGTTATCGGCGTTATCGCTGTCTCGCTGGTCTTTGGCGACGCCGGCGCGCCCACCGATGCGGCCATCAAGGCGCTGCCGCAAGGGCTCTTCTCCAGTTGGGGCTACCTCTCGCATGACCAACTGGCCGCGCTGCCGAACTCGCTGCTGACCATCACGCTCACCTCCAACTTCGGCACCTTCATCCTGTATGCACTGAGCTGCCTCCTGTGCATTGTGGCCTTCCACGGGCGGCCCGACTACAGCTTTGTGCGTCATACTCTCATCCCCGGCTTCGGGCTGCTGGCCAACCTGGTTTGCATGGCCTTCTACCTGATCAGCCCGGTCTTCGGGCTCGGCACCTTCAAGGAACCGCTGCTGGCGCTGGCGATCTCAGCCATCTGGGGCATCTACGGCGCGATTTACTTCCTGCGCTCCTCGAAGGCCAAGGGCAAGGAGATTTTGCTCACCTCGAAGGTGATGGCTGAGTAGGCTCACTCAACCGCAGCTTCCCGCAACCGCTGGGTGGCTCTTCCTGCTCTGCAAGTCGAGGCAGGAGGTGCCACCCGGTGGCACGTTTGCAGACAAGGAGAGGATTCGTCATGGATAGAAATTTTTTTCGCAGCCCGCGAAGCCCTGACCCAGTCCCGGTTATCCTTGCTTCTGAATCGCATTCTTTTTTGCAAACATCGAAGAAATATCTCCAGGCGGCGACCCTCATGCTCGACGTTCAGTTCGGCCAGGTCAGCGATTTCGGCAAAGTCCGCACCAACAACGAGGACGCGATGGGCTCGTTCATTCCCACCTCGCGCCGCCAGGCTCGAAGCCACGGTTATCTCTTCGCCGTCGCCGATGGCGTGGGCGGCATGGACTACGGCGAGGTTGCCTCGGCCACGGTCGTCAAAACTCTCATCGAAGAATTTCCCAAAGCTCCTTCCGCCACAATGCTTACAACTCTGATGCCGCGCCTGATTGAGCAAGCCAACGCCGCCGTTCACGATTGCTCGCTGAAGCCTGAGTACCAGGGCCGGAAGATGGCCACCACGCTGGTTGCCTGCGCCCTGCGCTACAATCAGGCGGTCGTTTCGCATGTGGGCGACTCGCGCTGCTACCTGATCCGCAACGGCGCGGCCAGGCAGGTCACGCAAGACCATACCTGGGTTAACGAGCAGAGGAAGATGGGGCTGATCACCGCGCAGGAAGCGGCCGAGTCCGACTCCCGGCACGTTCTGATTCGCTCGGTGGGGAAAGAGATGTTCGTCTCGCCGGACACCACCGCGCTCACGCTGCTGGCCGGCGACGTGCTGGTGCTTTGCACCGACGGCCTGCATGACGAGATGGACGAGGAAGAGATGGCATGGATCGTCTCGCAAGACAAGAAGATCGACGAGATTGCCCGCGAACTGGTGGCCCGCGCCGTCGAGGTGGACGGCAACGACAACACCACCGCGCAGGTGATCCGCGTCCGCTCAGTGGAGCAGGTGGGGATGTACCGCGGGCGGCCCTACCGGATGCCTGCCTGAGTGGTTCCTGACAACACTCAACAGAACTCTTATGGAACCCTTACTGTTTTCGCGCCGTTTCCCGATACAGTAGAATCAATCAGCACGATGGAGTGTGCCGCGCGATGGGATTTCACGACGGCTTTGAGGCCGGTTCCGAGATCGATTACTACCGCATTGAAGAGCCGGTCGCCCGCAGCGGCATGGCCTCCATCTACCGCGCCATCGACACGCGCGACAACCGCCAGGTGGCGCTGAAGATTCCTCACCCCGATATGGAAGCCGACCCCATCCTCTTCGACCGCTTTCAGCGCGAGGCCGGCATCGGCGAGAAGCTCGATCATCCCAAGGTGATGCGCGTCTACGGCGGCGAGGAGCGCTCGCGCATTTACATGGTCATGGAATGGTGCGAGGGCCGCCTCTTGCGCGCCATTCTCGATGAAGGACCGCTCTCGCAGGAGCGCGCCCTGCGCATCGCCGGCGAGGTGCTGGAGGGACTGGATTACATTCACGCCCACGGCGTCGTGCATCGCGACCTGAAGCCGGAAAATATCATGGTCGATGCGGACGACAACATCAAGCTGATTGACTTTGGCATCGCCGGCGACGCGGCCGCCAAGCGCCTCACCTACGCCAACTTCACCGCCGCCATCGGCACGCCCAACTACATCTCGCCGGAGCAGGTGAAGGGCAGGCGCGGCGATGGGCGCAGCGACATTTATTCAATGGGCGTGATTCTCTACGAGATGCTCAGCGGCAAGCTGCCCTTCAACGGGCCGAATCCGATGGCCGCGATGAATGAGCGCCTGCTGAATTACCCAGTGCCGCCCACGGTGGCCAATCCGGCGATCTCCCCGCAGTTACAGGAGGTCATCTATCGCGCGCTGGAGAGGGATCCGAAGAACCGCTACGCGAAGGCCAGTGAGTTTGCCTGGGATCTGGCGCACTTGGATCAAGTGGGCGTGGAGGACCGCATCGAGTTGCGCGACTGGCAGAAGCGGAAGTCGCAAAACCTGCGCAAGGTGCTCTACTACGGCGGGCTGGCGTTGATTCCCGTTGTGCTTCTGCTGCTGATGTTTCTGCTGGCCCATCACCGATAAAGTCTGGGTGCCCCACCCTCGCC
>PLPA01000008.1:0-2264 GCA_003159355.1 Acidobacteriaceae bacterium
CGCCTGACGCACATCATTCTTTCAGTGGCCGAGCGCGAAGGCGCTCCAGGCCTGGTGACCAAGGTGGAAGCGCCGGTTGCGCCGAAGGCAGCCAAGGCAAAGACCGAAGCGCCGAAGGTGGAGCCCAAGGCGGCCAAGCCAGCCAAGGCAAAGAAAGCAACCGTGACCAAGGCCGAGGAGCCGCAGGCAGCNNCCGTGGCGTTCGCGCTGGTTCTCTGAGCGCGACTATGACAAGCTCCTGGTTGAGGACGTGAAGCTCCGGGCCGAGCTGAAAGAGAAGCTCAAGGCCGCGGGGGTCAGCTCGGTGGAGATCGAGCGGCCCGGCAACAAGCTGCGCTTTCTCATCCGCACCGCGCGTCCGGGCATCGTCATCGGCCGCAAGGGCGCGGAGATTGACAAGCTCAAGATCGAGCTCGGCAAGCGCACCAGCCGTGACGTCTTCATTGACATCATCGAGGTGAACAAGCCGGAGTTGGATGCGCAACTGGTCTCCGAGGCCATCGCCTTGCAACTGGAGAAGAGAGTCAGCTTCCGCCGCGCGATGCGCAAGAGTGTGGATTCAGCGTTGCGCTTCGGCTGCAAGGGAATCAAGGTGAGGGTTTCGGGCCGCCTGAACGGCAATGAGATTGCCCGCTCGGAGTGGTACTTGCAGGGTCGTCTGCCGCTGCACACGCTGCGCGCCGACATCGACTACGGTTTCACCGAGGCCAATACCACCTACGGCGTAATCGGCGTCAAGACCTGGATTTATCGCGGCGACATTTACGAGGCAAAGCGCCGTCAGCCGGCAGCGGTGGGCACGAGCGTGTTTTAAACAGTTCTCGGTTGTCAGTTCTCAGTTGTCAGTGTTGCGGTTGTGAAGTTTGGAATAGTTGGTTGTCAGTTCTTTGTTGCAGGTAACCGGAATGCTCAATGGAGCGGCGGGAGCTGACAACTGAGAACTGAGAACTGACAACTCGGTTCGAGGTTTTCGCTATGTTGATGCCAAAGAAGGTGAAGTTTCGCAAGCAGCAGAAGGGCAAGCGCCGCGGCAAGGCTTGGCGCGGGTCTTCCATTTCCTTCGGTGAGTATGGTTTGCGCGTCATGGAGTGCGGCTACATCACCGACCGGCAGATCGAAGCCAGCCGTATCGCCATGACCCGTTTTATCAAGCGCGGCGGCAAGATCTGGCTGCGGCTCTTCCCGGATAAGCCGATCACCAAGAAGCCGGCCGAAGTCCGCATGGGATCGGGCAAAGGCTCGCTGGATCATTGGGTTGCTGTGGTGCGGCCGGGCAAAATTTTGTTCGAGATGGAGGGCGTGGACCCGGCGACTGCGCAGGAAGCCATGCGTTTGGCCTCGAACAAGCTGCCACTCAAGACCAAGTTCGTCATGCGGCCTGGGGCCGTGAAACCGGAAGCCGCGGCAAAGTAAGCAGCTTTCAGCCATCAGCTTTCAGCTTTGGCTAATCGTTGGGAGTTGCAGGCAGCGATGATTGATTGAGAACAGGATTGAAGCTGATAGCTGATAGCTGATAGCTGATAGCTGACGGCTGAAAGCTGAAAGCTAGCCGCTGGTTGGAGAGAGAAACACCATGGAACTGGAAAAGATTCGCAATTTGAGCGACGAAGAACTGGTGCACCAGGAGAAGACCACCTCCGAGCAGCTATTCCGGCTTCGCTTCCAGGTCTCGCTGGGGCAGAACGACGGAGTGAAGAAACTCCGCCAACTGCGCAAGGAGATCGCACAGATCAAGACCGTGGCCAAGGAGCGCGAGCTGGGCATCCGCGGGGCGGCCAAAGATGCCGCCGCGGACGCTTCGACGGCCGCGGAGAGCAAGAAGGGAGCCCGCTAAATGACGGCGACTCAAGAGGCAGTGCAGGCGCCGGCGGCAACAGGCGCGCGGCGTAACGAGAAGGTTGGCCAGGTGGTTTCGACCAAGATGCAGAAGACCATTGTGGTCGAGGTGGAGATGCGCAAGGCGCATCCAAAGTACAAGCGGATCGTGCGCTCGACGAAGAAGTTCTATGCCCACGACGAGCAGAGTTCGGCGCGGCTGGGCGACGTGGTGCGCATCCGCGAGACCCGTCCGCTGAGCAAGCTGAAGCGGTGGTCTCTGGAAGAGATCGTGCGGCGTTCGTCGCTGGCCCAGATCGAGGACGCGGCGCTCGGGACCGAAATCAAGGCCGCCGACTGACGCGGGCGAGTTAAGGAGAAGAACCCATGGCTGTGCAAATGAGAACCATGCTCGCGGTGGCCGACAACTCCGGCGCGCGCAAGCTGCA
>PLPA01000008.1:2323-4050 GCA_003159355.1 Acidobacteriaceae bacterium
GAGCTGCGCGAGAAGAAGTTTTTGAAGATTGTTTCGCTGGCTCCCGAGGTTGTTTAGAAGCCAGCAGCTGTTTTTGGAGAAGAGATGCCAAGTTTACATATTCGTCGCAACGATACGGTCAAGGTCCTGACGGGCTCGGACCGGGGCAAGACGGGCCGCGTGCTGCGCGTGTTCCCCAACAAGGGCACGGTGCTTGTGGAGCATGTGCGGGTGGTCAAGAAGACGGTTTCGAGCAAGCAGGGACAGCGGACCAAGGGCGGCATCGCGGAGCAGGAATCGCCGATCAATGTTTCCAATGTCGCGCTGGTCTGTCCCAACTGCGGGCCGGTGCGCGTGGGCTCGAAGACTGAGGGCAACACCAAGGTGAGGATTTGCAAGAAGTGTGGGCAGACGCTGCCTACGAAGAAGTAAAACGGCAGCTTTCAGCCATCAGCTTTCAGTTTTTCGTGCTGGGTTGACGGGCTGGGTGAGCTGAGAGCTGAAAGCTGATAGCTGTTTTTCAGAACCCTTCCGCAACGGTAAACGGTTCGCCGCGGCGAACCACTCCGGGCGCCGGAAGAAAGAGAGCAAAGCAACATGGCGGCAAGACTGAAAGTGAAGTATCACAAAGAGATCAAGCAGGCTCTGCAGAAGGAACTGGGGCTTGATAATCCGATGGCGGTGCCGGAACTGGACAAGATCGTGATCAACATGGGCCTGGGCGAGGCAACGCAGAACACCAAGCTGCTGGATCCGCTGGTGGCGGACCTGACGCAGGTCGCCGGGCAAAAGCCGGTGACGACCAAGGCGAAGAAGTCGATTGCGGCCTTCAAGGTGCGGGCGGGCATGTCGATCGGCGCGATGGTTACGCTGCGGTCGGACAAGGCGTACGAGTTTCTGGACCGGCTGGTTTCGACGGCGCTGCCGCGGGTGCGCGATTTTCGCGGGGTTTCGACGAAGAGTTTCGACGGGCGCGGCAACTATACGCTCGGCTTGCGCGACCAACTGATCTTCCCGGAGATCGATTACTCGAAGGTAGAGAAGCTGAAGGGGATGAACATCACCATCGTGACCACGGCGAAGGACGACAACCAGGCGCGGGCGCTGCTTCGCCATTTCGGAATGCCCTTCCGGCAGGGCGCGTAAATACAGCTTCTAGCTGCTAGCTTCTAGCCTCTAGCTTCTTTTCAGGCGGAATCGGCATCTGAGGCAAAACGAATTCGGATTTGTTCCGCACGCGCGGGGTTTCGTTGAGCGGGGAACAAGCTGGGAGCTAGCAGCTAGAAGCTAGTAGCTGTTGTTGAAGAGGATTTATGGCAACTACTGCAAAANNCGCAAGCACAACCGGTGCCAGCTCTGCGGGCGGCCGCGAGGGTTTCTACGCAAGTTCGGCATCTGCCGTTTGTGTTTCCGGGCGCTGGCGCTGAAGGGTGAGATTCCGGGCGTGGTGAAGTCGAGCTGGTAGAGATGCAGGGATCAGGGATCAGCGGGATCCCAGGTTGACCGACGGGTCTGCTGACCATGGATAACTGACCGCTGACCACTTAGGAAGATCGGGGCGCAAGCCCAGACATTCCCGCGGGTTCTCCCTGGAGCTTGAGAAACCAAGACGGGGAGCGAACGGGGAATGAAGGAGAAGGAATGAGTCTGACCGACCCAGTAGCGGATTTTCTGGCGCGGATCCGGAATGCGATCCGGGCGCGTCACCAGAAGCTGGATGTACCGGCTTCGAAGCTGAAGACCGAGAT
>PLPA01000105.1:0-209 GCA_003159355.1 Acidobacteriaceae bacterium
GGCGCGGTTCCTGTCCCCTTGACAGTTTACGGGTCATGGGTAAGTGAAGTTGCGCCTAACGCGGTTCCTGAAAACATTTCGCCGGACTGTGGCGACGTGGCGTTCGCTCCCGGCTCCGTCGGGTCGCGGCCTGCTCTCCAGCGGTGTTTGGTCTCTCCTTTCGCCGCTGGGGGGCCGAATGATTATGTGCCGACAATCGTCGGGATGTA
>PLPA01000105.1:319-2922 GCA_003159355.1 Acidobacteriaceae bacterium
ACGCAGGATGGGCCAGCAGTTGCGCCTATCGTTTCGATGGTTTCATTGCCGCCTGTCACTGTGGCGATTGGCACATACACTTTTTCGATAAGCTATGCGGAACTTCTTGATCCCTATGTGGTTATCTACTATCTCACCACGCCAATCCCAGGTTCGGTAATTACTTGGGAAGATTTGAGCGCAACCGTTTCCGGGAATAGCGTTACTCAATATAACTTCACCGGAGCAATTGCTGGAGGGTTACAAAACTCCCAAGGAAATACAATCGCTTTCACGATGTTATATTCTGGCCCGACGGAAGGGACTGGGACTGGCGGCTCTGTCGTTATAGGTTCAGCATCGTCGCTTATACGCTCAAATAATCAGGTCATTGCCTCTACTGCAACGGCGCATGGATTAAAAGTAGGCTATCAAGCTCAACTACAAGGGAACGGAAGTCTTACGGTAGGCACGTCCATTACCTCAATTGTTATCAACAATGAGGACAACGCCGGACTTGCAACAGTTGCGACCTCGACTCCGCACGGTCTAGCGCCGATGGAGGATGTGACGATCACGGGCGTACAGCCCTCCCTTGTCGGCGCAGCGAGCGGATGGTCTGCGCTCTGGAATGGCACGAATGTCACACTTACTTTAGGGAGCGGCGTTCACGGACTTGTGCCGGGAGCGGTCATTTCAGTAACAGATAGCGGAACCCCGACAAGCATCTTTGTCGGCTCATTCACGGTCNNACATGGCCGGTGCCAGATCAAACGATGATGCCTACCTATTTCGAGGTCCAAGCCTGCCCGACTCCTACGACCTTCCAAGTGCAAGTCACATATTGCGATGGAACGTGGAGCAGTGGCACAGTAGGTTTCCCGTGGGATGGAATACTCTACGTCTCCGCGATTCTTGGGCCTACTTCGTTTATATGCCAACAGCAAGGACCGAACGGAAGCACAGTAGAAACTACAGGCACGGTAACACCATACGGCCAACTTGGGCCGGGATTGCACTTGGTTGCTATGTGCGGAATCACACGGCAGGGTGCGATAACCGCACCTGGCCCATTTTCTACGTTCATTTCCAACGGTGGGCAATATCCAAGTGTGACAAACATTTTACCCGGCCCGTCAAACTGGGTTGGGCGCATCCTGATTTTCACAGGCGCACAGCCTGACGTGCCGGGCGAGTTGCCGCCATTCTTCTATATTCCTGTCACTCCGATGCTTGAGGGACAGATCGTTGGCACGGCAACGCAGATTGACGACAACACGACAACTTCCGTGTTGCTTGATTTCTCGGATGATACGCTCTACGCGGCAATCGGGGTAAGTATCGCCGGGAACAATATCGCTAACCAGATCGTGCTTGACGGAGCGCTCGGATTCGGCGCATTTCTCTCCCGGCTGACTACGTGGGGCCAGCGCAATACGGTACAGAATCTTCTCAATATGGGTTTTGATGCTGATGCCGCCGGAGTGACAGCGCCGCAAGGATGGACCGTAACAGGAACTAATCCTCCTACGGTCGTTTCCTTATCATCCCGGCCAGCGGGAGGGCAGTTACAATTCATAGCCACCCATGGAGCGGGAGTAACGACAATATCGCAATCTGCATATCAGGATTGCTATGGTGATCCGATCTTCTCGCCAAACCTGATTTACAAATTGCGCCTATGGGCTACGACTAATGGCGTTGGAGGATTAGGCTACATCTATTGGTCGCTGACAAGCGCATCGACCGGATACAATCAATCTTCCTATGCCTTTGCTCCAGCAACTCCGGGGTATATAGAAATCACATTATCTGCGGAGACTCCCGATACCATTCCTGCCGATATGCTGTTATCTGTGTGGGTATCAAATCCCATTGGAAGCCCTACGGTAATAATTGATGAACTATGGCCGATTCCAACAGAAACTCCCTACACCGACCAGCTTGCCAATGCGAGTTACGTCAACAATCCAGAGGGATTCGACGGNNCTGCTTACTCAAGCTCCTACAGGCCGACTCCATGAAACCAGCGGCAGCGCAACGAATGAGCCTTCTGGGTGGGAGATAGACGAAGTTGCGGCCAACTGCGGCGTTCTCTCGGCTTTTGGACTTACGCACTCACAGGCGGACGATACGGCAGCTTCCGGCGGCGATGAGTGGATGGCATGGCCCTCAGAGGGCGGCGCGATCATCTTTGGCGGAGGCCAGGTAGAAAAGATCAGCCAAGAGATTCAGCCGAATTGGTACGATCCGACACGGCCTAACAATGGTCTGCAAATCAATATGGCGGATTCGCTGACGGCGTGGGGAGTGAATGACCCTGTGCAACGTCTGCTGATGTTTGGCTTACCGATAGGAACGGCAACCGCCCCGAACAGAATTTATGTCCTAAACTATCGGAATCTGGGCAGTGCGCAGTCGATAGCGAACAGTCCTCCATTCCATCCCTCGTTCGCGGGGAAATTGATTGCAACGGACAATTCCCGCAAGTGGGCACCGTGGCATATCCAGGCAAATTGCGCGGCGCGAATGTACCGAGCTGCTGGTGCGCTCTCGTTGGTTCTAGGCGGCGGCAACGGCCAGACTCCCGGAGTGACAGGTGGGTATGGGAATGTCTACACGCT
>PLPA01000105.1:2952-8615 GCA_003159355.1 Acidobacteriaceae bacterium
CCCGGCGACACGAATTCACAGGTAACGGCAACTTATTATCCTGATGATTTGACGAATCCGTGGCCTCTCAGCACGACGCGGGTATTAACGCCGGGGTTCTACAAGGACAGGCAATTTGGCGGCGGCATGTGTACCGGAGAAAGAATCGCAATCAAGATCAGCAGTTCTCCGATCAACGGCACGGATAATAGTTTCGTCATGTCACGGCTGACCGCGTTCCTGCGGGATGCCAAACTCATCATGTCGGGGGTGAATAAATAATGCCTCTACAGGTGCGTAATCTCGGATGGCTTCGCAATCTCAAGGGTGACGCTTTGCCTGCCGATGCAGGTGCAAGATTGCACGAAATGGTGAAAGACATTATCTCTGGCGTGAACACCCTGGAGACGCAGACGAATAGTAATCTGCACGGAACGCCCGCTCCACCGCCTGCGCCGGATGCGTTGAAGGTCGTATCGCATCCTCAAGGAGTTCAATTCTCGATTACGCACAACGCTGATTTCTACAAAGGCGCGACATATCGGATTGATGCAACGGCTGGAAAGGTGACGCATACCTACGATGTGGGAGCTTCGAGAAACGGGATACTGCCTGTAGGAAATTTGAAGGCAAGTTATCAGGTTCGCACTACCTATCCGAGCGGCTTATCTTCGAGCGCGGTTCGCTATTCCAAGACTGTTACCGGAGGAGCGGGGTCTGCATCGCTACTTCCTTCTCAAGGTGCCGGAACAACTCGTGCTAGTCAGCCGCCGGGGTTTGGCGGACCATATCGCGGGAGCAAGCCGCCGGACAGAGGTGGAAAATGAGAGTGCGCCCGATGGAAGAGCGGGACATTCCAGTACTTGAAGCCATCCATGCGGCGGCAGGATACGACTATCCCTTCCCGGCGCTGGACTCGCTTTCGGTTGAGGCGGCCGATGTGGTTGTGGGAGACGATGATGTGCCGATCATGGGGGCAATGGCGAAGCGGGTTGCCGAAGTTGTGCTGTTTTGTGCTCCGGGCGGTCCAGTACACCCGCTGGTAAAGATGCAAGCGATGAAAATGCTCCATGATTCGATTCGGGATAAGATAGTACCTAAAGGGTTTACAGAGGCAAACGCTTTTCTGCCTCCGCAGATTGAGAAGTCGCACGGGAGACATCTCGTGAAGCTGTTTGGATGGGTCAAAAACTGGCCTAGTTTCACGATTAGGGATTGGGGGCCATAAGTGGGAAAAGGCGCATCAACTCAATTATTCAACAATTCGGGGGCGGCTCAAGCAGCGTCAAATACCGAGAACGCCAACGCCTCTAACATCTACGGCGGTCTGGAGCCTACGCTACAGGCCGAAGCGTCCCATCCTTCCGGCTATACGCCCATGCAGAAGGCCCAGATGAACACTGCGGCCCAAGAGAGCGCCGGAGGCTCAGAATCGGGCGCTGTGGGGCAGGGCGGGCTATATGCTGCGCGTACCAAGAACGCTGGAGCAGCGCAAAATGCCATCGGCTCTGCAACTCGTGGCGCTGGGGCAAATCTTTCCAAAGCGGCTGTTGGCACAGAGATGGCAAACGCAAACCTTGCCAACCAAAAACAGCAGCAAGGGATTCAGGGACTTGGCGGATTGTATTCTTCTAATTTGAACGCTGCCGCCTCGAACCTCAATGCCTCGAACAATGCAATGGAGAACGAGGAAAACACGAAGTCTATCTGGAGCAAGTTGCTCTAAGGAGAGTGTATGGCCTGGTTTATTCCAGCGATCATGGCGTTAGGGCACGGCGCGGCGGCTGCAGGTGAAGCGGTTGCTCATGGTGCGGCGGCGGCTGGAGAAGCCGTAGGGCATGGAGCCGAAGCCGCCGGTCAGGGAATCGAGCATGGCGCTCAAGCGGTTGGCTCTAAATTTGGAATAGGTGGTGGCGGAGAATCAGCAGGGGCTTCTATGCCTTCCGGTGGCGCTGCTGCCTCTGATGGATCGCCAAGTGCCGCAATGTCAGCAGCGGGGAACGATGGAAGCTCTGCTGCATCAAACCTCGGTATAGGACCAAAATCCCCATCATTTTTAGACAAAGCAGATGCTTTTATGAAGCGTCCATCCGTGAAACAAGCAAATCAGTCTCTTACGGGATTGATGAATGCTGCGGGAAAAGATTCAGGCGTATCAAACAGCCAATCTAGCACGCCGATAGAAAATCCGATTGCTCCATCTCCATCATTCCCTGGTGGAGACAGTGCAATGCCTCAAGCTCTCATGCCGGGGGCGATGGACGAGCCATTTGGAGCGCCAGGGAGACGCGCTTTAAGTGATACACTTTCAAGAAATGGTGGTTAGTGATGCTGGCACCTATCGACCAAAACACGGGCAATAACGGCTATCAGGAAACGGGGAATCCGATTCTTGCTCATCCCGGCCTTCGCGCACTCTTGCAACAGCAGATAGCGATTCGAGATGGTGTTGCTCCGGCCGGTACGCCTTCCCCGGCAATGATGCCCTCCAGTTCGGCAGCGGGTGCGACTGCCCCGCCTATCACGCCATCCCCACAGCCAACAGCCCAACCGCAGAAAGCGACACAGCCCACCGCAAATGAGGCCAGACTCGCGCAACTCCAAAACAGTAAGCCGGGACTGGAGAATGTCTACGGCAAGATCACAGGCAGTCAATGGGGGCAGAACCATCCGGGCCTTGGAAAGCTACTCGGCATAGCTGGGCAGATTCCGGCGACGGCGGCTGACCTTGCAATGTCGCTCAAAGGATTGCCTGTGCTGGGCAACTCGCTTTCGTCTATCGGCCAAGTCATGCCGGGAACGACTGAACAGCACAACGCAAAGCTCGGTGAGGCGCAGGGCGCAGTGACCGAAGATGAGGCCAACGCGGAGAAAGAAGCGCAGGCACAAAACCTGAAATCAGAAGTTCCGCTACACTCTGCACAGGCTGGATACTATGGCGCACATGCCGAAGCTATCGGCAACCATCAAGTTACACCCGAAGAAGCTGCCGCAATGGGGAATCCCGATCTTGCGGGNNGCCAAGCCAATTCAGGGCGCAGATGGAGCAATGTACCGTCTTGATCCAAACAATCCCGGAGTCGGCATTCCACTGACTACTCCAGATGGAAAACCAATTGCCGGAACTCCAAAACCTGTAGATATGAAGAAGCAACTACAGAATGGCGTAGTTGATGCGCTGAACAAAGGAAACGGACCCGAAGCTAAACGCTTGATGGGACAACTAGAGGCGATTGATCCAATTGGCTTCCAGAATGCACAATCTGGAGCGGGCCGTGCTGGCGCTATGGAGACACAGGCGGGAATCGCNNCCTGTCGGGTTTAAGGGCGGTCTAGGTGCAACTCTCACTAATAGGCTTGCAGTCGCAAATGCTGTTGATGCAATGAAACCGCAGTTGATGTCTTCCATTGATGCTGCCGCAAAAGTAGGAGCTATTGGGCCTGTTGGTGGACGCTGGACGACTTTCGAGCAACTAGCTGGCGACCCTGATCCTGAGGCGCAATATCTGTGGGGCCAGATGAAGTCTTTTACATCTCTGATGCCCGCGCTTCATGCAATGCGTTCTGCTGAATTGGCGCAATATCTCGACAAGGCTTCTGGAGGACTTAAGCAGAAACCAGAATCTCTCAAGGCTTATTTTAACGGCCTTGGAAGTGTCACAGAGCCTATGTCTACCGGAATCAATGCGACGCGATATACAACACCAAAGGCAGGCGGCAACCAGCCAGCACAGGGCGGCGGGATGATTCGCGCTATTGACGATAAGGGCGTTCTCCATGAAGCTCCGAAAGGTACGCCTCTACCGAAGGGATGGAAGGCTCAATAATGGCGGGATGGACTGTAGTTCCGAATGGCGATACATCGGCATGGAAGCCGGTTAACACTTCCGCTGCGCCTTCATCTACGCCACCCGACCCTTCCGGGCGCACACCAACCGGAGAACCCGCCTCGGGAGATAACCGCAACGGGTTCCAGCGCACACTTGACAATCTCATCACTCCCGATCCACGCCGCGAGGAGTGGCAGGGTCCAGTCCGTAATGCCGCAGATTCATTTTCTCGCGGTGTTGCCGAGAACGTTTTGCCGTTTATTTCGCATCCCCTGAAGTCGGGGCTGGGAGTTTTGAAGTCTTTAGGTGGGGCGATTGCAAATTCTGGAGGTACGCCAGATGGGTTTGCCGGAGAACTTTTAAAACCGATGGTTGAAAGCGCCGTGCAAGATTACCAAGATAGAGGGCCAGCACTAGCGATTCCCCACATGGTCGGACAAGGTACGGGGGCATGGGCAACAGGAGAACTCGGAGGCGCGGCGGCTAAGCCGGTTCTTTCGTCGATAGCCTCAAAGGTTGCGCCGATTATGGAGCGCACTGGCTTAAACATTGGAAACTCTGCTGTCGATTCAGGCTTGTCGTCTTATGCTCACGGACACAATCCGGCGCGTGGGCTTTATGATGCAGATGTTCTACCTTCCCTTAGTCCACGTTCTACAATGCTTAAAATGGAAAATGCGCTCCCGAGTTTCGGTGAACGTATATCTGGACCTATCGAAGCATCTCAAGCTCAGATACCTTTACGGAGCCTTGCTGACAGCATCGAACGCCCAATCTCCAGCGCAAGAGGCGTAGCGAATGGGCCAGGAATCGGCGGATTGCCAGAATCTACGATTGACAATATCCATGCTTCTATGTTCAAAAAAGCCCCTGGAGCATCGCGTCCGATTTATGGACCTGATGCAGGAATTCCATTTACGCCCGGTGAGGCGGCTGATGCGATTAGTGCGAGGGGAAGGTTGGCTCTTCCACCGCCAACTGAAGATATTCCACTTGCTCGTGCTGGAGGATCGGAAGGAAGATTATCTCAACCCATCCGTCTCACTCAAGTAGATAGACCGCAACCGTTAATGCTCCCCGAACCATCTCTCTCTACGCCGATGGCTCCGGGAATGCAGACAGAGTTCCCCGAACGCCTTGCGTCTGGAGATACCGGTATCCGTCCAAGTTCTTCAAGTCGTCATCCCGGTATGGGGCAAGCTCAATATATTGGTGAGATTCCGGGAGAACGTGGTGGACTTCCGCAATCCCAAGGTTTTATACGCCGTCCGTTGGAATTTCCAGCATCAAGCGAACCATCTCCGCTGCTTGACTTGCGTCATCCCTCGGCAACGCCTTCCGACGTGTGGAAAACCATCAGGAATCTTGACGAGAAAACCCGCTATCGTATGAATCAACCGCCTGAAATTGAAAACGCGAACGAGTTGCAAGGCAATATACGGGGCGGGTTGCGCGGTAATCTTGAAGAGGCCGTCCCGGAAATCAGGGAACCTTCTAGGATTTATGGTGATATGCAAGCATCACGACCTGGACTCAATCGCGCTATGAATCGAGGAGCAAGCCTCCGATCCCTATTTGATGTCCCGATGTATCCACTTGAGACTACTGTCGGTAATGGACTGTATAAGGCTGGCCGGAATTTACCTTCCCTTGGTCAAGCAGCCGGAGAGGGCGCACGTTATCTGTCTCCCGCCGCCGCACTCATCCAAGAACTGCAAAAAAAGAAAGGCGTGAACCAATGAAGCGCATTGCCATACTGACCGCTCTGCTACTCTCCGCAGTCTCCTCCTTTGGGCAGGCTGCACGAGTAGACATCCCCTTACTGACTTCCGGGCCGAGCATTCCGATAACCGG
>PLPA01000212.1 GCA_003159355.1 Acidobacteriaceae bacterium
CACTGCGAGGCTCAGAGCACAGACAGCCATTTTTTATTATAGGGTGCAGCGCAAGAATTGCCCTTAACCTACAGAGAACGCTCCAACCCGTCTATCGGGATGCGGCTACCCTGTAGCTACGCGACCTGTTCGTAGGGGCGATGGTGAAGGCGAATCATCTCGTCGGAGCGCAATGCTGCCATGGCATAGGTTCGCCCTTGATCGTCGCTGAACTCGACCTCGGCAACTGAGGGGGAAAACACTTCGACGATGGTTCCTACTTGGCCTCGCAGGAGGCCATGCTCGGGCAAATCGCGCAGTACAGCAACTTCTGAAAGAAGATCCATGAGCGACATATCCTCCTCACCCTAAAGAATATAGCAAGTGACAAACCGCGGAGCAATCTCGCCATTCAGGACGATCCAGCAACTGCGAATATTGGCAGCCCTACCGCCCCGCCTAAGCTCAAAGTCTATTATGTACCGAGTTCCGTACTGATCGGAAGCCCCGAGTATCGCATTTTCATTCAGGGCCGCCTCGATCAGCGCTGCGCGGAGTTCCTCAGAATGCGCAGCGGTCATTCCCACCCAGAACGGAGAGAAACACGCGCGCTTTATGCCTTCCACGCGGATGATCCAGGTTCAGGCAATAATCCCAAAGTTTTTCGATCTCGACAATGGATGCCTCGCCGTTCGGTAGCTTCATCCATCTCCTTATCCCACGGCTTGATGGGGAACTCAGAATCGTCCGCTGCCTTTCATTATGCAACGAATCGCGGAGCCGCATTCTGCCTCAGGCGTTCAAGCCGCCAGGGAAGGGAATTGGAAGAGATTCAACGCTTCGGCCTCTTCTTTGCGGCCAAAGACGCCCGCCAGCCCCATCAGAGCCTGAGAGGCGCATGAAGGGCAACGCATCGAGTTGCTGCCAACGGAGTCGCAGTCCTGGCACAGGTAGGCGCGGGAGAGCGGAATGAAATGCCGGGCATCGGAGGTCATGGTCTCACTCTCTATTTCAGCCATGGATCAGTTCCTTTCTTGCCCCTTATTCCGGGCTAAACGTCAGGAAATACGGATTACTTTGTAAAAAGGCTGCTGTTTTCCTCGTCGAACTTCTGCTCGATTTTTGCGGATTTCTCCGCGGCCTTTTCGGCCACCAGCTCGACCTTCTTCTCTGTTGACGTACCCTGGACTGTCTCTGTTTTCAGTTTTTCCTCTTGCGGATTTTCAAATTGCACGGGCATGGTTGATCTCCTTATCCCAACTATGAACTTCCTGATAAGCGCTATTCTGATCTATTCTGCTCCATACCCGTACCGTCCTCGATTCCCTCCGCGGCTGGCGCGCGTCGAAGCATCGGTAGACGCTCCGTCTCGGTAAACTGTTCAGAGAGGTATTCCGTGCTCCGTTTTTCATTTTTCGTTCTGCTCTTCGCCTCGCTTGCCGCATTCGGCCAGAGTACCGCGCGCAAACCAGGAGCGCAGCTTCCCGCTGCCGCGCCTCAGTCCATCCCCGCGCAGGTGGCGGAGGCGGAAGCGGCCATCGTCAAGTCCGACTGGAAGGCGGCGGAGGCCAGGCTGAACCCCTGGCTGGCTGCTCATCCCAGCGATGCGCGGGCGCTCTTTGACGCGGGCTACGTGGCCGACGCCGAGAACCGGCTGGACGATGCGGCCGCGCTCTACCGGCGGGCTGTCACGGCAGATTCGCATTCCTTTGAGGCGCATGTGGAGCTGGGGTTGCTGCTGGCGCGGCAAAACAAACTCTCAGAGGCGCGGATAGAGCTGGCGGCGGCCACCGAGCTTGATCCCGGCGAGGCTGGAGCCGTCGCCAAGGCGCGGGCGTGGCGGGCTCTGGCGCAGATTGACCGCGCGGACAACCCGACGGAGGCGTCAAATGATTTGCTGGAAGCGCTGAAGCTCTCGCCGGAGATGCCGGCCGACACGCTGCTGGCCGCGGAACTCGCCGGCCAGGCAGGGCAGTTGGACGACGCCGAGCAAGCCTACCGCCGCATTCTGGCCAAGGACGCGGGCTCCGCCCCGGCCAGCGCCGGCCTGGCCCACCTGTTGATTGCGCGCAAAGAGTATCCCGCGGCGGAGACGCTGCTGCGCAAGGCGCTGGAGCAGTCGCCCGACGACGAGGCGCTGACCGCGCAACTGGCCACAGTGCTGGCCGCCCAGGATAAGGCCGAAGCGCTGCCGCTCTTGCAAAAGCTGCACGCCGCCCACTCCAGCGACAAAGCCATTACTCATATGCTGGCCGAAGTGCTGGACGACGCCGGGGAAGCGGTGGAAGCGGACAAGCTCTACGTCGTGCTGCTCGTGGCCACCCCCGATGACCCGGATCTGCTGGTGGCGCATGGGCAAGACCTGACGCGCCAGCTCAACTACGCCGCGGCCTTCACGGTCTTCGACAAGGCCACACGGCTCGACCCGGCCAATGCCGATGGCTGGAGCGGGCTGGCCTTCGCCGCCTCGCGCACCAATCATCCTGAAATCACGCTCCACGCCCTGACCATGCGGGCCAAGTATCTTCCCGAAGTTCCCTCCAGTTACTTTCTTTGGGCCACCACCTACGACAAACTGCTCCAGAAGCCGCAGGCGATTGCCTACTACCATCACTTTCTGGAATCGTCCGCGGGAAAGTTTCCCAATCAGGAGTGGCAGGCGCGCCAGCGGCTGATCATTCTCGAGCGAAAACCGTGAGAGGTGCAGCCGTCAGCCGTCAGCTTTCAGCGATCAGTGTGCCGGAGGGTCACAGCAAGAAGCTGATAGCTGAAGGCTGAAAGCTGTAAGCTATTCTCAGTGGCCGCCGATTTTGTTCCCATCTTTCAGGAGGAGTACCGGGCGTTGCGCCCCAGGGCGCCGATGCCGCCCATCGTACTCCGTTTCCGCCGCTATACCTCGCTGAATACCCGGATTCGGTTGCGCGCGGGGGAGATTCTGGTCAGCCTGTCCGACCTGCTTGAGGGCGCGCCGGAGCCGGTGATTCACGCCATCGCGCATATTCTGCTGGCCAAGCTCTACGACAAGAAGAAGCTCGACCCCGCGCAGGAACTTCGCTACAAGCGGTTTTACATGAGCGCCGCCGTCACCCGCCAGACCGAGCTGATTCGCGGCGCGCGCGGCAGCAAGCGCTTCTTCGGCCCCGAGGGCCACTATTACAACCTCGAAGAAGTCTTCGACTCGCTGAACGCGCGCTTCTTTGGCGGCCTGCTGGGCCGGCCCGAGCTGACCTGGAGCGAGAGCGTAGCCAAGCGCTCGCTGGGCCACTACGACGCCGCTCACAACACCATTGTGGTCAGCCGCGTCTTCGACCGCCCGTCCAGTCCGCGCTACGCCGTCGAATACCTGCTCTACCACGAGATGCTGCACCTGAAGCACCCGGTAAAATTGCGTGGGCTGCGGCGGTGCGTGCATCCGCGCGCCTTCAAGGACGAGGAGAAACTCTTCCCGCAACTGAAAGAAGCGCAGGCCTTCATCAAGCGTCTGTAGCGGAGGGTGGCTCAGGTCTCGATTTTGAGCATTAAACCGGTTTTGGCCGGTGGAGACGGGAAGCAACACGTCACTTTTCCCGGATATTCGGGCGCAAATCATTCTCTCGTAAGTTATTGATATTACAGAGTCAGGAAAAGTGTTCTTAGGAAAAGCCAGTCTTGCCGCTACAAGTTACGCCAACAATGAACCCGCTAACTCGCTAACTCGCGATCACCGCGAAGCGGTGGCTAACCCGCTAAATGGTTAACCAATTCTCGCGAGTTTGGCGTAAGCATATAGAGGACCCAAGTCTCAACCAGTTTTGTTCATGAGGAGACCTGGGAAACGATGAATCCCTGAACAGAAGGCCGCAGCCCTCCAGGCCAGTTCTTCGCCGCGGTTTTTTGCCGGCCCCGATTCCCTTCGCCGCCAAAATCCGTCACAATAATGCGTGGACCCTCGATCAATCAATGAACGCGCGGGCGGCAAGCTCGCCACTCGGCCAAGCCATCGGCGGCTGGCGACGCGGACCTTGTGCGCGGCGTTTCTGCTGGCTGCAACGCTGGCTCCGGCGCAGGAGCCCCAGCCAGAAGAAGCGCCCGCACCCGCGCGGACGGCCGTGCATGGCGTCGTGCGCAACGCCGCCACCGGCGCGCCGCTGCCCAGGGCGCTGGTGCGCATCGAGGGCGACTCCGGGATTGGCGTGCTGACCGACGGCGAAGGCCGCTTCGAGCTTCCCGGCGTTCCCATCGGCCCGCGGATCATCCGCGTGCGCAAGCCCGGCTTCAACGACCGCCCTTACGCCACCGAAGACGTGGGCTATCAGGGCGACGGCCCGGCGCACAGCGTACTGGTGGCGGCAGAAATGCCGGATCTGGCCTTCGCGCTGACGCCCACCTCGGCGATTCACGGCCGCATCGAGCTATCGAGCGGCGACCCCGCGCAGGGCATTGAGTTGACGCTGCTCAAGCAGGTGGTGAGCAACGGTCGCGCCATCTGGGCGCAGAACGGCATCACCAAAACAAATGGCGACGGCGCTTACCGCTTTGCCGGCCTGCCCGCCGGGGTCTATGCGCTCTTTACCAAGCCCACGCTGGAGAGCGAAACGGCGGCAACCGCGGTGGCGGCTGGAGCCAAGGTCGCCTGCGCCGGCTATCCCAGCCTCTTCTATCCCGAGGCGCGCGAGTTCTCCGGCGCCGCGCGCATCCGGCTCGCGGCGGGCCAGCAGGCCGAGGCCAACTTGCTGCTGCCGCTGGAGCCTTTCTACATCGTCACAGCGACGCCGATCCTGCCCAGCGGCAAGCCATTTGAGGGCAAGGGGCTTGAACAGAATTTCTTCTCGTCAGAGCCGGTTCTTGCGGCTTCGGTTTTGGACGCGGCGGGCCATCCGCTGCCTTACAAAGCCCAGTTCGATCAGAGTAAGGGCACTCTCCAGGCCACTCTGCCGGATGGCGCTTATTCGCTCTTTGTCGAGCTCTCGTCCCGTGGATCGAATGCCCTCGGCCAAAGAAATTCGGCCGAAAGAGCAAGTCAGCAGCCAACACTATTATCGGGCTATACAGAGCTTTCCGTGGACGGCCACACAGTTTCCAGTTTGCGCATTCCGCTGATTGTCACGCCCGGCTGGCCGATTCATGTGCGCGTTGTGCGAACCAATACCCAGCCGGCCCAGTCCAATTCAAACGCCGGTCACGAACTGCAAAAACTGGTCACGGTGACGGCCGCCAATGCCGGCGAAGCGCCTATGGACAGCGGCAGCGGAGACACCACCGCGGACGAATCGGAACCGGAGCAACTGGAGATGAAGGGCGCTGGTCAAGGCCCGCATTGGATCAGCGTGCAGCTCAACGACCGCAGCCTCTGCGTGGACTCCTTCTCGGCGGGAGGCGTCAACCTGGCCCGCGAGCCGCTGAATGTAGCCCTGGGCGCTTCGCCGCCGCCGATGGAGCTGACCCTGCGCGACGACTGCGCCAGGCTGGCCCTGACGCTGCCGCCGATGCTGGCCGCCTTCCTGCCCGGCGACGAGCCCTTCTACACTGTTTATGTCGTGCCCGACTTCGACACCACCGCCGACATTCCGCCGATGACCGTGCATCCCTCCTCCGGCGCAACCCTCACCGTCGATGGCCTGACCCCCGGTAGCTATCACATTTACACCTTCGACCGCCCCGTGCGCCTGGAATACCGCAACCCGGCAGTTCTGGCCGCGCTGCCCACCCCCGGCCAGCAAGTCACGCTCTCCCCCGCCTCCACCACTAACCTCATGCTCGACATCCCAGGGCAATGAGGAAGTCCCTACTCCCCGGTCCCTGATCCCTGACCCCTGATCCCTGATCCCTGTACTACCGACACTACTGCGCAGACCGCCAGAATCCCGCCCATCACCGCCAGCGAGAGCGTGATAGGCACCTCGATCCAGCGCGCCCCAAGCATCTTCAGCGCCACAAAGGCCAGCAGCGCGCCCAGCCCGTAGTGCAAGTAGCGGAAGCGGCCCAGTAGCGAGGCCAGCGCAAAATACAGCGAGCGCAGGCCGAGGATGGCGGCAATATTCGACGTGTACACCACGAAGGGATTGTGGCTGACGGCCAGCACGGCGGGGATCGAATCCATCGCAAACAGCACATCGGTGAACTCGACGGCCAGAATCACCGGCAACAGCGACCCCTTGGCCGGTTGCAGCTTGCGAATCCACTCAGGAATCGCCGCGTTCGCCGAGCCGCCGCGGATCAGCCGCCACGCCGCATAGAGCAGAATCAGGCCGAAGATCCAGGTGATCCAGTCAAAGCGCTGTAGTAGCGTGATGCCCGCGGCGATAAACAGTGCCCGCAGCACCACCGCCCCGGCCACGCCCCATAAAAGAGCATTGTGCTGGCGCTTCGGGCTGATGCGGAAGCCCTGAAAAAGCACCATAAAGACAAAGAGATTGTCCACGCTGAGCGAGGTTTCTATGGCGTAGCCGGCCACGAATTCCAGCGCCGGCTGATGGCCCTTGGCAACTGCGATCCATGCCGCAAAGCCGCTGGCGGCGAGGACCAGCACTCCGGTCCAGAGCCACGCAAAGGCCTGCGGGTGCCGCGTCGCTCGCCGATGGCCGGGCAGCAGCGAGTCGGCCACCAGCAGCGCCGCCACCACCGCGTGAAACCCCAGCCACCAAACCCACGAAACCCCTGCAACCATAGATAAATGCTACAGCAGGCAGGGAGCAGGGTCAGGGACTACTGGTGTCCGCCGCATAGATGGTCGTTTATGTTTTGAAAGGGCACGACTTCACAGGCTGCGGAAAAAGGGAGAACAGCGGACGAATTTCAAGGTTGGGCATCTGGCAGGGCTAAAGCCCACGTTCATTTTGCGGCACTTT
>PLPA01000213.1:0-11560 GCA_003159355.1 Acidobacteriaceae bacterium
GGCCAGCGCGGCATAGGTCAGCGTGGCCATGCCCAGCATCCAGGGCGCAAGGCTGACGGGGATCATCACGACCGCGAAGAAGAGCGCTTGGGCGACAGTTGAGAGGCCGTCGGGCTGGACGACCGGCAACATACGAATCCCGGCGCGGGCGTAGTCGTCGCGGTAGAGCCACGCAATCGACATGAAGTGAGGGAACTGCCAGACAAAGAGGATGGCGAAAAGCGCCACTCCCGGCCACTCGATTTGTCCGCGAGCGGCGGTCCAGCCGAGCATGGGGCCCATCGCGCCGGGGAATGCGCCGATGAAGGTGGCCAGCGCTGTCACGCGCTTGAGCGGCGTGTAGATGGCCACGTAAGTGAAGGCCGTCAGCAGCGCCAGCGCCACGGTGAGCAGGTTGGTGGTGAGCGCCAGCCAAATCGCTCCGAACGCCAGAGCGGCCAGGCCGGCCAGCACGCCCTGCGCTAGCGAGAAGCGGCCCGCGGCCATCGGCCGGTCGGCGGTGCGCTTCATACGCGCGTCGATCTTGCGCTCCAGAGCCTCGTTCAGCGCGCCAGCTCCGGCCGAGACCAGGCCAATGCCGAGCAGCGTGTCGAGCAGACCGCGCTGCATGCTGGTGATGCCAGAGTGCATGGAGCCAAGATAAAAGCCGCCCCAGCCGGTGACCAGCACCAGGGCGACAACCTTGACCTTGAAGAGCTCGCGCAGGTCGTGGATGAGCGTGGCTGTTGCGCCGGGGCTGGGCGCGTGAATGTGCGCCGGACCCAAACCCGCGTCAGGCCGCCCGCTTTCAATGGCGGGCGCGGCGAACTCTGACTGAACCGCGGCCTGAGTGGCGGAATTCAACGGGGCGAAACCTCAGCGGGAGAGCCCGGATACAGTTCTGCCGGGAGCCTGTGTCGATGATAGCAAGCGCAGGTATTGCGGAGTGAAACAGCGATTGTTTCAGTCCTCGCGCAGCGCAACCATCGGTTCCACCGCCATCGCACGGCGCGCCGGCAGATAGCAGGAGGCGAGCGCCGCAAGCGTCAAGGCAGTCCCCACAATCACGTACGTCACGGGATCCCACACGCTGACCACGACAATGCTGCCCACGGCCTGCGCAGCCAGCAAAGCAACGGCCAAGCCAGTCCCCAGCCCGGCGGCGACAATCACAATCGATTGCCGGTAGATCATCTTAAAGACGTCGCCGCGGCTGGCTCCCAGCGCCATGCGCAATCCGATCTCATGCACGCGCCGGCTAATCGCGTAAGAGACAACCCCATAAAGACCAATCACCGCCAGCGTCAATCCCAAGCCGCCCATGATCGCAGCCAGCGTGGCCGCAATCTGAAAGAGCAGCAGGCCGTTCAGCGTATAGAGCGCCTCACGCATGGTTTGCACTTGAAAGACGGGAAGCTGCGGCGCAAGATCGTGGATCGTCTTCTCAGCCGCTGACGCCAATGCCAGCGGGTTCCCTTGCGTCTTCAATTGGAAGGTCATTAAAGTGTTGCCGGCAAAGTGCTGTGCGTAGGGAATGTAAAAGTATGGCAGCGTCTTGCCCCCGCCCCAAAGCTGAAACTTCGCGTCCCGCGCGATTCCCACGACTTCGAGCTTGCGGGTCTTCTCGCTCGCCATGTGGAAGGTGCGGCCGATCGGATCTCGACTGGGCCAGTACTTCTTGGCTGCGCTTTCGCTGATCACAACCACAGCCCGGCCATGCTCATCGTCGCCATTCGTGAAGCCACGGCCGCGTAGAATCTCGATCCCCATGGTCTGGAAATATTCTGGAGTAATCACGTTATAACCCGCGCTCCACGCCGAGGGGTCAATTGGGGGTGCTTCTCCGTCGATCTCCATCGTATCGCCGTCATTGTTGAAGTAGCCCATGGGGATTGAGCTTGCGTGGCTGGCCGTCTCCACTCCGGGAAGTTGTTGCAGGCGGGCAAGAATATTGGCGGCCAGATCCCGCGGCTGCGTTCCGCTCATCCCGATCTCGCCCGGATCGACGGCGAGATTGAGCACGGAATCCGGTTTGAAGCCAAAGTCCATCGTCTGCATGGCGGAAAGACTGCGCAGAAACAGCCCGGTAATCACCAGCAGCACCAGCGAGCCGGCAATCTGCGAAGCCACCAGCACATCGCGGAACCAGTGACGGCCGCGAGAAACTCCGCGGCTGCCTTCGTGCAATACCGCATTGATGTTGCTCTTCGCATTCCGCAGGGCGGGCACGATTCCTACAACAACGCCGGCCAGCAGGGCGATGGCAAAGGCATAGAGGAAGATGCGCCAATCTAAATCGAAGGTCCAGCGGAGGGGAAGATCGGCATGCGCATTGATGTGGCTGAGCGCGCTGCTGGCCCACACACCAAGAACTATGCCCAGAACGCCGCCCATCAGCGCCAGCGTGACGCTTTCCGTAATCATCTGCCCGATGAGACGGGAACGCTGCGCGCCCAGCGCCGTGCGGATGGCCATCTCGCGCTCGCGCGCGGTGGCCCGCACCAGAACCAGATTCGCCACATTCACGCAGGCCAGCAACAGCACCATGACGGCCAGGGATAAAAAAATCCCCGAGATGACGTACATCTGTTTGGGATCGCCGGTTTGGACGCGCAGACTTGACTCCGGCAAGGCTGAAATCGCGAGGTTCTTTTCGGCGTCGGGGTGCTCCCGCATCAGATTCTGCGCAACCAGTCCCAGTTCCGCGCCAGCCTGATGCATGTCGGCCGCGGGGCGGAGCCGTCCGTAGATGCTGAAATTCCGCAATTGCCAGTTATTCCAGAAATCAGCGGGAAGACCTTCGATCCCTATCTGCGAAATCGGCAGATAGGCCGCTACAGCAACAAAGCTCTGCACGCCATGAAAGTCCTTCGGCGCCACGCCCACCACCGTGAAGGGATGCCCGTCCACCGTCACCGCGCGTCCCACTACGCCGGCATCGCCGTTGAAGCGCAGCATCCAGTAGTCGTAGTCGAGTACCAGGATTGGGTCGCTGCCCGGAACCTCTCCTTCGCCGCGCAGAAACAGCCGCCCGGCCGCGGGTTTCAGCCCCAGCGCCGCGAAGAAGTTGCCGCTGACGTACGAGGTGAGAACGCGTTGCGGCTTCTGCCCTGCCACGGCAAATCCGTCCATGCCAAGACCATGCGCAAAGAGCTCGCTGAACGAGCGCTGGCTCTGCGCGCGGATCGCCTTGAACTCCGGCCAGGAAAAATTCGCCAGCGTCGGCCCCTTGTCCTGGCTCATGGCCAGAGCCGTGATCTGACTGGGGTTTTCCACCGGAAGCGGCTTGAGCAGGAGCGAATTCACCAGGCTGAAGATGGCCGTGTTTGCGCCAATCCCCAGGGCCAACGTCAGTACCGCAGTTACCGCAAAGCTCGGCGCCTTCCCGAGCTGACGAAAGGTAAAGCGAAGATACTGCAACAGATTCCCCACGGAGGCCTCCATGCCGACAAGGGCACACGTTTCCAGGAGCACGTACCCTGCCAAACCATCACGAATGTAAGTAATTCAATTGCAAGGCAATACGCTCAGAAGACGATTCCCGCGAATGCGCATCCTGTACGGAATCGAAAATCGTTGTCCGAAACCGGACGACGATCATTCAACATGAGCTCACTCCGCGTCAGCAGCCGGCAGGCGTACAGTCGCGCGCGCACCGGGGCCGTCTTCGCGATTGAGGAGGCGGATTTCGCCGCCGTGGGCGCGGGCTATCTGCTGCGCCAGGGCCAGGCCAACGCCGCTGCCGGCGGGCTTGGTGGTGTAGAAGGGNNGCGCCGCCGGCCACGCGCCAACTGACGCGCGCCAACTGCGCGCCATTGGCCAGCGAGGCGTCCACGGCATTGGCCAGCAGGTTGATGAACATCTGCTCCAGTTGATCGGGGTCGGCGTTGAGCACGACCGGCACTCCCGGTTCAAGCTGGACAGCCAGGCGCTGTTCCAGATGCGCCACGCGCTCCAGCAGCGGCCCGAGCGAAACCGGCCGGAGTTGCGGCGGGGGCAGTTGAGCAAGCTGGCGGTAAGACTGCACAAAGCGATGCAGCGCGTCGGCGCGGCTCTCCACCACGCCCAGGCCGCGGCGGAAGTCGCGCAGCGTTGCGTCGTCGCCGGGCAGGGAATCCACCCGCTCCAGCAAGCTGCCGGCAATGGATTTGATGGGCGCCAGCGAGTTCGAAAGCTCGTGGCCGAGAACCCGGATCAGCCGCTTCCAGGACCTTTGTTCCTCCTCTTGGAGCGGGAGGCTCACGTCGGCAAGGAGGATCAGTGTGTGAGGCGCGCCGTCCTGGCGGAAGGCCGCTTTGCGCAGCAGCCAGCGAGATGATTTGGAGCCGAAAGAGTGAATGCTCTGGTCGGGCGCGGCCAGCAGCTCTTGCAGGCCGAGTTCGCGCGCACTCTGGTTGTAGCAGCGAGCCTGGGGCCGGCCCAGCAACTGGACGCCGGCGTTGCTCGCCAGTTGCAGCCGGTCATGACGGTCAAAAGCAAACAGAGGCGTGTGCATCACTTCGAGAATGCGAGCCAGAAGAGCCGTGGCCTCGAGCGAACGGACGCGCTGCTTTTGCAGCAGATCGGCGAGCGCGTTGATCTCGGTGGCCAGTTCGCCCAGCGCGTCTTGTGAGCCGGCCCCGCGCGCGCGGAAGGAGTAGTCGCCCTCGCGCAGCGAAGCGACGACGTTAGAAAGCGTCTGCAAGGGCCGGACCATGCCTTCGATCAGCGCCGCGGCCACCAGCAGCAGGTAAAGAAGCAGGCAGGCGGTGAGCAGAATCGCGGGAGCAAGAGAGATTTGCCCCTGATAGAGAAAGATGCCAACAAAGATCAGCGCGGGCAGCGCCAGCAACAGACAGAAACTCCACGCCCGGCGGACGGCCGAGCTGCCGCGGCGCGCCTTCCTCTCAGAGCCCATACTTCTCGATGCGGCGATAGAGCGCGGCGCGGCTCAAGCCCAGCGCCTCGGCGGCCTTGGAGATGTTGCCGTCGCAGCGGCGCAGAACCTTGCGGATGAGCAGGGCTTCGACCTCGTCGATGCTCATATTCTCAAATGAGGTAGCGGAGGAGCGTGCGGGGGCGATGGCCAGGTTGACCGGCTCGATCTGGTCGCCGCGGCAGAGCAGCACGGCGCGCTCAACTGTATGTTCAAGTTCGCGCACGTTGCCCGGCCACGCGTACTGCATCATCTGCTGCATGGCGTCGGGCGAGAAGCCGACGGCCTGCTTGCGATAGCGCGCGCGATTGCGGCTCAAGAAGTGCTGGGCCAGCAGCGGGATGTCTTCACGCCGGTCGCGCAGGGCAGGCAGGTGGATTTCCACGGTGTTGATGCGGAAGAGCAGGTCTTCGCGAAAGTTTCCCGCCTTGGCCTCTTCGTGCAAATCAGCGTTGGTGGCGGAGAGCAGGCGCACATCGACGCGGCGGGTTTGCGAGGAGCCGACGCGTTCCAGTTCGCCCGTCTCCAGAACGCGCAGCAGTTTGGCTTGCTGGCGCAGCGGGACGTTGGCGATTTCATCAAGGAAAAGAGTCCCGCCGTTGGCCAGCTCGAAGCGTCCCATGCGGTCGCTGCGGGCATCGGTGAAGGCGCCCTTCACGTGGCCGAAGATCTCGCTCTCGAAGGTTCCCTCCGGCAGTCCGCCGGCATTGACCGCGACCAAGGCCATGCGCGATCGCTGCGAGGCGGCGTGCAGCAGTTTGGCGACGATCTCTTTGCCTGTGCCGTGCTCGCCGGTGATGAGAACGTTGGCGTCGGAGGGTCCGACCTGAGCGATCAATTCGAGCACCGGCTGCATGGCGGGCGCGCCGGCCACAAACTCCGGCATTCCTTCGGCGCGCAGCAGGCGGTTTTCCATCTCCAACTGGCGAGCGCGGCGCAGAGCCTGATGCAGCTCGGCGTGGACGCGAATCAGCGAGAGAAGCCGCTCGTTCTCCCACGGCTTCTGGATGAAGTCGCGCGCGCCGCGCTTGATGCTTTCGACGGCCAGATTGATGTTGCCCCAGGCGGTCATCACGATGACCGGCAGCCGCGCGTCGAACTCCCGGATGCGGGCGAGCAGGTCCAGGCCTTCCTGGCCGGAGGTGGTGTCGCGGGTGTAGTTGAGGTCGATCAGCAGCACATCGTAGTCGCGTTCGCCCAGCGCTTCCAGCAGAAGCTGAGGCGAGCGCACGCAGTCCACGGCGAAGCCCTGCGGGGCCAGCAGCAGTTCGACGGCCTCCAGGATATGCGGCTGATCGTCGGCAACCAGAACGCGAATTGGCTCTTGTTTACTGATGATTCTCCGCCTCCACGACGCCGGCTTTGGCGTCGGCAATCGAGATTCCATACTCTTCCAGCACCGAGCCGGTCGAGCGCCTCACTTCGATGCGCGCCTTTTCGTAAGCGGTCTCGGCGGTCACCAGCGCCGACTCGGCCAGGGCCAGGTCATGCTCGGCCGCTAGCGTCTGCTGGTTCGATCCCGCGCCCAGCTTCTGTTCCTTCTGCATGATATCCAATGTGCGCTGCGCCAGGTCGCGCGCCTTGCGCGCCGCATCCACGCGGCTGGCCCCCTGTTCCAAAGCATAACGCGCGTTGCGCACCTCGATGCGAATGCGCTTCTTCAACTCTTCGAGATAGACCTGCGACTGGCGGTACTCCAGTTCGGTGCGGTACTGGTCGGCCTTGGCGATGCGGTTGCGCAGCGGGATACTCAACTGAAAGCCTGCCTGGTATTCGGGCGAAGAGTAGTTCAACGCATTCTCCAGCGCCCCGCCGTAGCCGGTGGAGGCGCTGCCGGGGCTATTCGCGGAATTGGGCGTGCCGGCGTATCCCGTGCCCGCATAGAAGCCGTAGACGGAAAGCGTGGGCAACAGCGCGTTGCGCGCGGTCTTGCGGCTGAGCTCGCTGTTTTGCAAAACCAGGCTCGACTCCTGCAACTCGGTTCGATTCTTGAGCGCATCGGCAATCATCTCCTGCACTGGCTCGGCGATAGGCTCGATCCGGCTGGCGATGTGGTCCACCGGAACCACCGGCATCTCCTGCAAGATCGGGTCGTCGAGCGAGCGGGTGAGGGCGTTCTTCATGTAAAGCTCTTGCAACTCGAGATTGGTGCGAGAGACGGTCAGGTCCTGCTCACGGTTGGCCATTTCTCCCTCCGCCTTCAGCACTTCCATCTCTGGGATCGCCTGCAGCTCAAGCTGTTTGCGGCCGGTCTCCAGCGTCTGCCGGGCGAACTCCACTGAGCGCTCGCCAACCTGCTCCTCATCATAGGCGCTCACCAGGTCCCAGTACAGATCGCAAATTTGCGTCACGGTGGCGATCACCTGCGCTTTGAAGGCAATGTCGGAGACCTTCTGGTTGGTTTTGGCGATGCGCAGGTAGCGCAGATTCGGCCCCAGGCCAAAGCCGGCCAGCAACTGCTGCTGCAGATAGACTTGGACGTAGGACTCCAACTGCGGATTGATGGTCTGGTTGGGGCTGTTGGTGGTTTGGCGGTTGTTGTTCCACGCCACCTGGAGACTGCCTCCGGTGGGAAAGGCCTGCGCATACGCGAAATTGCCCAGGATCGTGTTCTGGTGGATAACGGGAACGCCGTAGAGCGTCTTGTTGGGCAGCAGTTGCGTGGTGTGATCCACATAGGTGGTCGCGCTGAGATACGGATCGAAGGTGGAGACCGTAGTGCCCGTTCCCAGAGTGGACGTGACCAGTCCCGAAGCGCCGGCGCCCGCGCCGCCCGCGCCGCCGGAGGTGCCGCCGGCGCCGGCGCCCGCGCCGCTTCCAAAGACGCCTACGCCCGCGCCGCCGGGCGTGCCTGAGACCACGCCGGTATTGACGCCGCGCACTGAGCCGCCTGCCTGCGTGCGCTGCACATCCATCTGCGCGATGGGAATGTTGTAGCGCGCGATGACCAGATCAAGATTGTTTTCCAGCGCCAGATCGATGGCGTTGCGCAGCGACAGATAGAGCTTGCCGTCGCGCACCAGCGAATCGAGGCGCGCGGAGTTGGCCAGGCTGGGTGGTGCCACCGACTTTCCTCGATATGCGTTGATAGGATTGCGCGAGGGGCGCAGCAGTTGGTCGAAGGGAATGTTGCGCGGCGCGGGCGCTCCGGTTGACAAAGTTGTCTGCGCGGAAGGCGTTGATGCCGCCGGCTCCGCAGCCAGCGTCCGGTTCAGCGGCAACAGCAGAAATGCAATCAAGCAGCCTGCGAATGCAATCCCGCGGGCGTTGCAATCCGTTGCTTTGAAAGGATTGATCTTCAGAATCATCACTTCGTGCACCCCTCCGTGGCCGCAGTATGAACTGCTTCATCGCGCGTGAGCCATCCGTCGCGCAGCTCGATGATGCGATTGCCGTAGCGCGCGTTTTCCTCCGAATGCGTCACCTGCACAATCGTCGTGCCCGCGCGGTTGAGTTCGCAAAAGAGATTCATGATTTCGCGGGCCTGCGTGGAATGCAGGTTGCCGGTCGGCTCGTCGGCCAGTAGCAGCGCGGGCGCGTGAACCACGGCGCGCGCAATTCCCACCAATTGCTGCTGCCCGCCGGAGAGCTGCGAGGGAAACAAGTCCTTCTTGGCGACAATTTGGAAGCGGTCGAGAATGTCGGCCACCATCCCCTGCCTTTCATTGGCGGGCAGGTTCTTGTACGAGAGCGGCAGGTCGATGTTCTCTGCGACGGTCAAGTCGTCCAGCAGGTGATAGCTCTGGAAGACCATGCCGATGCGCTCCCGGGCGAGGTCGGCGCGCTGCTTGCGGTTGAGCTTGTGCGCGGCGGTTTCACCGAACCAATACTCGCCCTTCCAGCCGTCGTCGAGCAGCGCGAGAATGTTGAGCAGCGACGACTTTCCCGCGCCCGACGGACCCATCACGGTGACGAACTCGCCTTCGCGAATGGTGACCCCAATGCGGCGCAGCACCCAGGTTTCCGTGGGTCCGGTCTTGTAACTGCGTTCTACGTTTTTCAGTTCGATCATGGTATTACTCCGATCTCAAAGCAAGATTAGGATCAATGGAAGCGGCGCGGCGCGCCGGCAGCCAGGCCGCAATCAGAGAAGCCGCGGCCAGCACAATAACCACTGCGGTAAAGGTGAGAGCGTCATGGGCTTGCACGTCGAAGATGTAGCTGCGCGTAAGCGTCACGGCGAACCAGGCCAGCACACCGCCGATAGTCAGTCCGGCAGCAACCAGCAACAGCGCGCGGCGCAGAATGAGCGAGAGGATGTTGACCTGCGGCGCGCCCAGCGCGATGCGCAGGCCGATCTCGCGGGTGCGCTGCGCAACGGCGAAGGAGAGCAGCCCATAGAGTCCGACGGAGGCGATCAGCAGCGCGAGGCCGGCGAAGCTCTCCAGCAAATGCGCGATCAAAGTCTGGCTGCCGAAGGAATCTTCTACAGCTTCGTGGATGGTCTTGACGTTGGTTGTAGTGGCGTCTGGAGCAACTTCGTGCAGCGCCTTGTCGAATTGCGCGCGCAACGAATCGGCGGGAACCGCGCCGCGAATGGCTACCTGGATGAACGCTGTTGCGATGCCGTAAAGCGGCGTGCCGGGCGCCATCTGGGCCAGGCAGAAGTAGACCTCGGGCTTGGTGGGGTCGATGACCGTACTCTGCCGGGTGTCGGCAATCACACCGATGATGCGCGCGTTTGCAAATGGCCCCTGCTTGCCCATGGAGTAAATCCGACCGATTGGATCTTTGTCCGGCGAGAACTGTTTGGCGAAGGCCTCATTGACCACAACGGCAATCGGCGCGCCCGCCGCGTCCTCCTCGGTAAAGAAGCGGCCGCGCAGAATAGGGATTCCGAGCGCATCGGTCAAGCCAGCGGAAGCAAGGCGGCCTTGCGCGCAGGCTCTCTTCGCTCCTAAATCTTCGTGATCGAGCCCTGAGCAAATACTCACCGCCATCTCGTTGCGCAGCGGCAGCACGGAGCTGAGCGCGGCCACCTGCACGCCGGGAATGGCGCGCAGACGCTCGATGAGCGGCAGATAGGATTCGCGGACAATGTTCTCTTTCTGGCCATGCGTACTCTGGTTTTCTTCGAACTGACGCGAACCGTTGTTGAGAATGACCCCGCCGGTGAGAACGTTTTGCTGCGTGAATCCCAACGGCACCTGGCGCAGGGCGTGAATGGTGCGCAAAAAGAGTCCTGCGCCCACGAGAAAGACAAGTGTAAGCGCGAACTGCGCGACAACAAGGACTTCGCGCGTCCGATTCTGACTGGCCGAGGCTGTGGCGGTTGCGCCATGCAGCGAGGCCTGCGCGTTGCGGCTGGCGGCGCGCAGTGCGGGGAAGATGCCGACAATGGCCGCTGTGGCTAGCGTGAAGGCGGCCAGCCATGAGACCACTCGCCAGTCGACGTGAATGGCGCTGGTGAGCGGCAGCTTGTGTGCGATCTGCGTCCAGAGCAGCTTGATGGCGCTTTGCCCCAGGAGCAGTCCCGCAACGGCGCCGATTCCGCTCAACAAAAGGCTCTCGACGAGCGATTGCTGCAACAAGCGCAGGCGGCTCGCGCCCAAAGCGGAGCGCACCGCAATTTCGCGCGTGCGCGCTACGGCTCGCGTCAGCATCAAGCTGGTCACGTTGAGGCAGGCCAGCGCCCATATTCCGAAGACAACCGCATAGAGCAACAGGAGCGGCTTGCGCGCCTCGTGGTTGAGCGAGTCCTGATAGCCTGTAACCTTCACGCGCGTGGGCAACTGGTTTTCGGCGGAGACTTCTTTGGCGACGACGGACTGAGCGCGGCTGAGCGCGTCGGCAAGTTGCACGGCGGTCATGCCGTCGGGGACGCGCGCGTAGACCTCGGCGCCAAGGGTTGCATCGCCATCCATGGCGGTGCGGGCGGCGGCGGGAATCTGCGCCGGTGTCCAAATCTGCATGGGATCGCCAAAGCGAAAGGAGAAGTTGGCCGGCATGACTCCCAGGATGGTGTAGGTCTGCCCGCGGACGGTCAGAGTCTTGCCGGCGATGGCCGGGTCGGCGTTGAAGAGCCTGTGCCAGACATCGTTGCCGAGAAGGACTACGGGCGCGGCGCCGGGGCGGTTGTCTTCGTCGCGGAAGAGGCGGCCAAGGATCGGCTGCACGTCGAAGGCGCGGAGGAGCCCGGCATCGGTATCGGCCCGCTGCACCTGAAGCCTGCCGCCAGGGCCAACGACGCTGGCCCACGAGCCGCCTAGCTGGGCACCGATCTGGAAGTTCGCGCCCATGGCGTCATGCAACTGCAGCATATTGGCGTAGGTCATGGCGTAGTAAGGCTGATTGGTATCGAGCTTGACGGTGACGATGCGATCCGGATGCGCATAGGGCAGCGGGCGCAGCAGTATCCCGTTCAGCACGGTGAAGACGGCAATGTTCGCGCCCAGCCCGAGCGCCAGCACGGTCACGGCGGTGAAGGTGAATCCCGGCGACTTGCGCAACTGGCGCAATGCGTAGCGGATGTCCTGAAGCAGCGTGTTCATCTTTCTCTCTCCTCAATAGCGGGTTATTCGGCGCGCAAGGCCTGCATGGGTTCAATGGAAGCGGCGCGGCGCGCGGGAACATAACAAGCCACCAGTGCGACGACACACAGCAAAATCGAGACGGATGCAAAGGTGATCCAGTCGGCGGTTCCTACGCCAAAGAGCAGGCCGCGCA
>PLPA01000213.1:11667-34425 GCA_003159355.1 Acidobacteriaceae bacterium
CCGATCCGCATATTGTTCTTGAGAGTGGTGACGTTGAACAAGGGAAGGTCGGGGCTGAGGTCGTGGACCGCCTGGTCGATGGCGGAAGAGAAGGCCATCGGGTCGCCGTTGACACGCACATGGAGGGTCACCAGATCCTCATAGCGTTGCATGAGAGGCACCAATACAAGGGGCGCCGCATCGTAAGTCAGACGCCGGTATTTACCGTTTGCGGCCACGCCGGCAACTGTGCGCCACTGGCCGGCAATCTGAACGCGCTTGCCGATTGCATCCTGGCCGGGCCAGTAGCGATTGACGAAGGCCTGGTTGACGATGACCACGGGCTGCGCGGATTCATTGTCCGCATCGGTAAAGTCGCGCCCGGCCAGAAGCGGCGTGCGAAGAGTTTCAAGATAGCCGGGCCCTACAATTCCCCGGTCAGCTTCAATGGATTCATGCGGACGGGGAATGTAGCCTTCGGGCATGACGCCTTCGGAGTGGATGGTGAAACTGAGGGGCGAAAAGTCGGCCAGCGTTGCTGATTCAACGCCCGGTAGCGCTTTGACGCGCGCCAAGATCTGGCGGTCGAGTTCAAGCGCCTTGGCATAGGGATATCCCAGCGGATCGAGATCGAATGAGGCCAGATAGACATGATTGGCGTCGAAGCCCAGATCGGCATCCTGGGCTTTGCTGAGGCTGCGGACGAATAGTCCGGCGCAGACCAGCAACGTCAGCGAGAGAGCAACCTGCATGACCACGAGTCCGGAGGCAAGGCGAGATTTGTGCAGGCCGCCGGAGGTGTTGAGCGCCTCATCCTTGAGCACCGTCACCGGAGACAGAGAGGAGGCTCGCAGTGCCGGAAGTACGCCAGCCACAACAGACGTGAGTGCGGCAACGAGAATCGTTACCAGGGAGACCGTACCATCGACGCTTCCATTGATATTGATTGGAAGTGTAGTGAAAGGCAAAAAGGAACCGAGCGTACGGGCTGTCCAGAAGGTGATTGCCAGAGCGACACCGCCGCCGGCCATGGCGAGCAAGAGGTTTTCAACCATGAGTTGGCGGACCAGCCTCCAGCGGCTTGCGCCCATCGACAGGCGAATGGCGTATTCGCGGCGACGCGAGACCGAGCGCACCAGCAGCAGATTCGCCACGTTGGCGCAGGCCAGCAGCAACAGAACGGCCGCTAGAGCCAGCAGGATCGGCAAGGTTCCATAGAGGTAGACGTTGGCGCCGAATGGCGAGCGCCAAAGCGGATCAGTGCTGATCTGGTTGGCGCCCTGATGCGCAGCCGGGTAAGAGTCGGCAATGCGCTGCATCAGCAGATTGAGATCATTTTCCACTTGGCGGTGGTCTACGCCGGGTCGCACCACGCCCAGCACATTGAGCCAGGAGACGCCGCGGTCGCCGATGCGCGTTGAGCCCCAGACTTGGCGGTCCATGCCGAGAGGAATCCAAAGCTCGGTGCGGAGGCCGCTCTTGCAGCCCTGAAAGCCGCGCGGAGCAACGCCCACGATGGTGTACGTGTGAAGGTTGATCTGCATCGTCTTGCCGACGATGGCCGGGTCGCCGGAAAAACGGCTCTGCCACAAGTCGTAGCCCAGCACAACATCCGGTGAGCCGGCGCGTTCATTTGCCTGCGAAGGAAGTAGGGTTCTTCCGAGAATGGGCTTGATGCCCAGCACCTCAAAGTAATTCGCGGAAGTGAGCGCGCCGTAGATGCGCTGCGGCCTTCCGTCGCCGGTGATGGCCACGTAGTCATCGTGATAGCCAAGCAAACCTGTCAGGGTCTTTGAGCCATCGCGCAGGTCCACATAATCCAGGTAAGAGAAGGGCGGGCTGGCATGCTCGCTCCTCTCTCCGCGCTGAAGCGTGATCATGTTTCCCGTGCTGCGAACACCGGGAATGGGATTGAAGAGAGTCGAATTGATCCAACTAAAGATCGTGCTATTGGCGGCGATGCCCAAGGCCAGCGTACCCACTACCAAGGCAGCGAATCCCGGCGACTTGCGCAACTGGCGCAGCGCATAACGGATGTCGTAAAGCAGCGTGTTCATCGTTCAATCTCCTGACTACTCGGCGCGAAGCGCCTGCATCGGATCTAACCGCGAAGCGCGCCATGCCGGTATCATGCAGGCCAGGGTAGCCACCAGCAGCAGCGCTGCAGCCACAGCCGCAAACACCAGCGGGTCGAGAGGCTGCGTTTGATAGAGCATCGCGCGGATCAGTTGGACAACAGCAGAACTAGCGATCAAGCCAAAAGCCAGGCCTAGGAGCGCGGGACGCATCCCGTCGAACAGCACATTGCGCAATACCTGTTCACGCTGCGCGCCGAGCGCGATGCGGATTCCGATTTCGCTGGTGCGCTGCGCCACGATGTAAGAGAGCACTCCAAACAGCCCCACCCCGGCCAGCAGCAAAGACAGCACCGCAAAGCCCAGCAGGAGCGTCGCGTTGAAGCTCGCATCCAGCGTGGATTTGCCTAGCAATTGCTCCATGGTCAGCACATCGGAGACGGGAAGGTTATGATCCAGTTCCGCGACCAGTCGCTGCACCGGCAGGGCGAATTGCTGCACGTCGCCGCTGGAGCGAATCACCAGCGTGCCGTTGTTCTGAGCGCCAGAGAAGAGAGGAAAATACTGCATGGGTCCGGGAAGCTCCGACGCCTGATAGCGCGTGTCTCCAACAACGCCCACAATCTCCATGTTGTGGCCCATGACCACCAGGTGCTTGCCGATTGGATCTTCACCCTGAAGGTACTGGTCAACGAATGATTTGCTGACAACTGCTTCATCCGCGCGCTCAAGCTGCTTTGATGGATCGAAGCTTCTTCCGCGCAGGATCGGAATGCCCATGGCCGCGAAATAGCCGGGATCGGCGAAGCGCGCGATGGCAAACTGTGCCTGCCCCCGCGGCAGCGGCGGATGCTCGCCAATCGCGAAGCTGGAATCGCCCCAATAGCCCTGGCCGGGAACCGCCTGGACAAAGCCCGCGGATTGCACGCCGGGCAGCGCGCGCACACGCTCCAGCAGCGACCGGTACAGATTCACCTGCTGCGCGGGATCGTTGTAACGGCCGCCAAACAAGCCAATCCGCAGGGTCAGCACGTTCTTCGTGATGCAGCCCATCTCGGAAGAACGCAGGCGCGCATAGCTTTTCAAAAGCAGACCCGCCGCCACCAGTAGCACAACCGTCAGGCCCACCTCGACCGCCAGCAGCGATTTGCGCAGCCGCGTGTTGCTGAGGCCGGCGCTCGATCCTCGTCCCGAATCCTGCAACGCACTCAGCAGGCGGCTCGAATTTGTACTCAGCGAAGAAATCAGCCCGGCAAAAAGCGCGCAAAGCGCAATCAGTCCGACGGCAAACGCAGCCACCATTCCATCGATATGAATCGCCTCAACTCGGCTCATATCCGTGCGCAGGTGCACCAGCCACTGCAAAGCCCCGTAGGCCAGCAACAAGCCAGCTCCGCCGCCCACCGCCGCCAGCACAAAGCTCTCCATCAGCCGCTCGCGCAACAGGCGCCAGAAGCCCCCGCCGAGCGCAACGCGAATTGCCAATTCCTTGCGCCGTGCGGCTGCGCGAGCCACCAGCAGGTTTGCCACGTTCAGGCAGGCAATCAGTAAGACGCAAAAGGTGGCGGCCAGCAACACGTAGAGCGGCTTCCGCACGTCGCCCACCATGTGCTCCAGCAGAGGGCGAGTCGCTGCCGAGCTGGAGATGAATGCATCCTCCGGATGCTGATCGTGCAGGCGGCGCGAAATCACCGAAAGCTCCGCCTTGCCCTGTTCCTCTGAGAACCCCGGCCGCAAACGCCCCACGACCTGGAAGACGTGATTGTCCAGGGCCGCCGTCCAGCTCACCGGCTTGTCGTAATACACCGGAGCCCACAACTGAGTTGCCGCGTCCGGAAAAGCAAATCCGGATGGCAGGATTCCAATGACGGTATAAGAATGGCCGTTGAGATAAATGCTATTGTTCAGAATGCCCGGATCGCCGCCGAAGCGCCGCTGCCACAGGCTCCAGCTGAGCAGAACCGTGGCGGCGGCGGACTGCTGGTCGTCCGCCGCGGTAAAGTCGCGGCCCAGTGCCGGCCGCACTCCAAGAGTTGACAGCAGATTCCACGTGCAGTCGCTTCCGCGCAGCTTTTCAGGAAGCTGGTCGCCTGCTCCGGCCAGATTGAATTCCTCCTCGCCGAGCAGCGCCAGGTCTGTAAAGCTCCGGTTCTGTTTCCGCCACTCCGCGTAGACGCCCCCGGCAACTGTGTTGAATGCGAATTCGCCGTCATTGCTGTGTTCATACAGCTCGACCAGCTTGTTCGGATCTTTGAAAGGCAGCGGCTTCATCAGCACACTGCGCACCACCGTGAACAAGGCGACATTGGCTCCTATGCCCAGCGCCATGACCAGGATCGCAAGACCGGCAAAGCCGGGCGTTCTGCACAATTGTCGAATTGCATAACGCAGTTCCCGCAGCAGCATGACTACGCCTCCACTTCCTCTTCCAACTTCTTCAATTCAGTTTCGGAAACAACCTTGCCGTCAAAGAGATGCACTTCGCGCTGGGCGTGTTTGGCGAAGCGCGGGTCGTGCGTCACTATGCAGATCGTCGAGCCTTCGCGGTGCAGATCGGCGAGCAGATGCATCACAGCTTCGCCGTTTTTCGAGTCGAGGTTGCCGGTAGGCTCGTCGGCCAGCAGGATCGACGGCGAACCGGCCAATGCGCGCGCCACGGCCACGCGCTGCTGCTGGCCGCCGCTGAGTTGCGCGGGATAATGCCTCATGCGGTGCGCCATGTTCACGCGCTCCAGCGCTTCCTTCACGCGCCGCTTGCGCTCGGCTGAAGGCATCCCGGCGCGATAGGTGAGCGGCAGTTCGACATTCTCTTCGACGGTCAGATCGCCGATGAGATTGAAGCTCTGGAAGATGAAGCCGATCTCCTGGTTGCGGATGCGCGAGCGGTCGCCGAAGCTGAGGTTCTCGACGGGATTGCCGTTGAGCAAGTACTTGCCGCCGGTGGGCGTATCGAGCAATCCCAGAATCGAGAGCAGCGTGGATTTGCCGCAGCCTGATGGACCGGACATAGCCAAATACTCGCCCCGCGAGATGGTGAGGTGTATGCCGGAGAGCGCGTGCGTCTCTACTTCGTCGGTGTAGAAGACCTTGGTCAGGTCTTCAATTTCAATCAGCGTGCCATTCGATGCCATTTTGTCTCCCTCGTTAGTGTGCGTTTCTGTTCCCTGTTCCCTAATTCCTGTTCCCTGTCTTTCTACTCCAGACTGATGCGATCCACGTTGTCCCAGCGCGAAATATCGGAGAGAATCACCGTGTCGCCTTCCTTCAATCCTTCGAGCACCTGAATGCTGTTGACCGAGGCGCGGCCCACCTTGACCGGCACACGCGTCGCGCCCTTGCCGTCGGCGTCGATCTTGAAGAGGCTCAGTGTCGAGTTTTCGTTGCCCAGCGCTGGCCGGCCCACGTAAAGAACATCGGTCATGCGCTCCAGATCGATGGTTCCGTCCACGCTCAGGTCAGGCCGCGCGCCCTGCGGCAAAGGCCCAGTGAGTTCTATGTCAACGGTGACGGTTCCGTTCTGCACGGCGGGATCGATGCGCTGCACGCGGCCGGGAATCACGCCGTTGTGGGTATCGATGGAGGCGGGCTGGCCGATCTGAATGTCGCGCGCCTGGGTCTCGGCAATCTTGAGCGAAGCCTTCAACTGATCGGGCTGGACAACCTTGGCCAGCGTGACGCCGGGGGCAACATGCTCGCCCACTTGGTGCGGCAGATCGACAAGAACGCCGCTGATGCCGGCGGTGACGTGCAGCGCGGCCAGTTGCTGCTGCTTGAGCTGATAAAGGGCGCGCGCCTGGTCCACCTTGGTTTGCTCCACCGCCAGTTGCGAGGCGATCACCTTCTCGTTCATCGCGAGCCGGTCGTCTTCAATCTTGTTGCGCGTGGTCAGTTCGTCGGCCTTACTCGCCGAGGACTTGTAGGTGAGGCCGGAGATGACGCCCAGGTCGTAGAGCGCCTTGTCGGTCTGCGCCTGGAGCTTGGCCTGGCTGTAATCTGCGCCGACGGTGGCCGCGCCGGCCTTCTGGGTCATCAGGTCGCTCTGCAACTTGATTTGAGTGTTGTGGTAGTCGCTCTCGGCGGCCTTCAGCGCCAGGCTGGCGTTCATCGCCTCCTGATCAAGCTGCGGATAGGCCAGGTCCATGATGACGGTGCTGGGCTCGACGTGCGCGCCTGGCAAGACCAGAATGCGCGTCACCGTGGCCTCGGTCTCGGCGGGGATCAGGCGCAGCTTGTCCTCGCGCGGGACCAGTGTTCCCGTCGACCCGCGCACCTGGCGGATCATCGGCCCGCGCTTGACCGTGTCCGGCCAGATGGTCGAGCGATCCACCGTGGGCGCAGCCGGCTTGAGCCGCAAAACAACGACCACTCCCACCGCCAGGACAACTAGCGCGGCGGCGATATACGCCGCAAGGCGGCGCTTTCTCTTGAGCAACAAATCTGGGCGTGCGATATCCATACCCAGAGTCAGAGCAATTTCCGTGCCAGACGGAGATTGTTTTAGCCTATTGAAAACAATTTACTTAGCGCAAGATGTAAGTTTGAAAAGCGTGCGGGAGTGGCCGATCCTGAAATGCACTGTCCGATTATGAACAGTAGGAACGTTGCACTTGGCTAAGCGCGAATTCAAGGTTGCTGGTAAACAGCTACAGACTTGCGCTATCCGGCTCCGGGCTGGCGGCGGAAGCCTGCTCCTGCCGTTCCCGAAAAAGGACGCCGTTCAGCTCCGCGCCCAACAGCGCGCTGAAAGAGGTGATGTAGAGCCAGATCAGCGTAGCGATGCCGGTGCCAAAGGAGCCGTAGAACATTGAGTAGTCAGCGATGCGCGTGACGTACCAGCCGAAAGCCAGCGTGGCCGGGAACCAGAGCAGCGTGGCGGCTAGCGCGCCCGGCCCCACCCAGGCCCAGTGCTCCTTGCGGCGGGTGCCGAAGTGATAGAGGGCGCCCAGGACACTGACGCTGGTGACGAGGGCGATGGCCCATCGCGCCATGCGCCAGGAGAAGAGCACCAAGTGGCGTAACTGGTGGCCTGCGTTCTCAATCATCCACGCCTCGAACTGGCGGCCGAAGACCAGCACCAGGGTAGCCAGCGTCAGCGGCACCAGCACGATGGGCACCAGTAGCAGGGCGCGCTTCCTCCGCTGCCAGAAGCCCCAGTTGTCGCGCGGTTGCCGGTAGGCGCGACGAAAGCCATCCATCAGCGAGAGCATCAGGCCCAGAGCGGCAAAGACCGAGAGAAAGGCGGCGGAGACGATCAACTGCGTGGAGTAGAAGCGGCGGGTTTCCATCGCGGACTGCAACAGGGACATTGAATCAGCGGGCAGAAACTGCTCGAAGGAGGCGCGAATCTCTCCCACCAGCGTGGTTCCCTCCGGCACCCGGGCCAGCAGCGCGGTGAAGACCACCAGCGCGGGAAACAGCGCCAGCATCCCCGAATAGGCGGCCGCCTTGGCCGTATTGAGCATATCGTGCTCAAGAGCCAGCCAGAGGGCTTCGCGGAAATGTCGTATCAACCGGGCCATACGCATCCTAGGCAAGAGTAGAGCATTGGACCGCCTGTTGCGAAGAGCGCGCCGGCAACGCGGCTTTGCAGATCCGCATCTCGTTCATTGCGCGGCCGGAAGATGCCGGAGCAAACTCTCGATGCAGCCGGGAACCTGCGAGTCCCATTCGCCCCAGTCGTGGCCGCCGGCGGCGCGCTGCTGGGCGGGATCGGGGGTCGATCCTGGGCGGGGAGCGGTAGGGCAGGGATCAGGGAACAGGGAATAGGGAACAGGGAACAGGGTGACGCCTGAGCTATTGTGCCGCAGCCTTGACTTCAGCATCCACGGCGGCTTTCATCACGCCGCAGTTGGAGAAGAAGCGGATGAGGCTGGCGGTGAGCGGTTCCCAGGTCTCCGAATCTAAAGCTGGGGCGGTTGTCCGATTGGTTTCGTGGTTTCCCACCCTTTCCGCAGAAAAAAGCGGAAAGGATGGGGCACGGGGCTGGGATGGGCCGCTCAGAATTGGCGGCGTGGCGCTGGCCATCTTCATCTCGCCGGTTCGTTGCGCGTCGAGGACGAGCGCGGTGAGCTTGCGGGCCAGCTCCAGCGGGAAGCTCTCAGCGACGAAGACCCGCTTGCCGCGCGTGGTGATGACCACCGGGCCTTCGCTGGTGGAGTAGACCTGCTCTCCGGGCAATGCTGCTGGAACGGAGTTCGTCGCATCAGAAGATTCATCCGGCGTCGATGCTGGAGGCGGGAAGACTTTGAATCCGGAAGAGTGGCTGGGTTGGGCCGCGCTTTGGGAGCCCGATTCGAGCTGGACGCTGGAATATTTGCGGCCCAGCTCATCCGCGTAGAGCTCGGCGAAGGCCCGCGCGGAGGCGGCATTCTTCCAGGCAGATAGATAAAAGATGGCGATGGAATCTGTCTTGGCTTTGTCGGCGGGAGTCTTGGCGCTGAGCTGCTGACCGGCCCAGTAGAGGCCGCCGTCCCACGCCGGGGTCAGATCGCGAGCGGCCTGCTCGCCGCCGAATATCTCGGTGAGAATGCGAACGTCTAGCTGGCCCATCTGGCCGATGTCGTAAGGCTTGTAAAGCGAATCCACCAGCGGATGAATGTTGGGCAGCAGGGGCACGGCGGGCGTGCGCCGCGCTTCATACTCGCGCGGGTTGAGGATCTCCCAGCTCGAAGTGGGAGGGTGATCCAGGGTTCCGGTAAAGGCCGCCGTCTGGCCCTGGTCCATCCACACATCCTGCTCGAAGCTGAGGCCATCGCTATAAGGGAAGAGCAGCGACTCGGAGAGCAGCAGCGGGGCGCGCGCCAGCATGGGCGAGCCTTGCGAGACCGACATCTGCTGCTGGACGTAGTCCATCACGTCCGGGTCTTTCACCAGGCTCTTACCCATCGGCTTGAGGATGTAGTCCATCATCACAACGGTGGCCTGGCCCTCGACGACGGCCGTGCGCGCCGTGTCCATCTCATCCCTGGCCAGGTGGTCGGTGTCGCCGGGAGAGTTGAGCGAGACGTCCTCGGGGGTTTGGTCGCCCCACTTTTCCAGATCGGAGTGCTGGTCCTGCAGCGCGTGCGTCAGCTCGTGGGCCAGCACCGGCTTCTGCTCATCTATGCCCACCCAGTCGAGCATATAGACGGTTTTGGTCTTGGAGTCGTAGTAGGCCTCGATCTGCTCTTTGAGGAGTTGGAGAAGAAAGGGCTTGAGGGCGAAATCGCGGTCCAGCAGGCCGAATTTCTTGAGCACGATTTCGCTACGCTGCATGCGCCGGGCGCTCTCGTCTTCGTCAAACTTCTCTTTCAGATTGCTTTCGACGATGGCGCGGGAGGTGATCTGGCGCTTGACCTGGCTCTTGATCGGCAGGCCGGTCTCGTCAGAAGAGAATTTGATTAGCTCATCGACGAGCGAGAAGAGCTGGCGCGCCTGCTCGGGAGTGATCTTGCCGGCCACCTGCGGCGCGGCTGCGGCAGGAGGCGCGGTTGTGGCGGGTGGCTGCTGGGCCGCGGCCAGGGCTGCAATACATAAGGTTGCCGCCAAAGCCCATTCGCGAAACCTTCCGTGCTGCTTGCTCATCGATTCTCCCTATCTTCTTTCAAGGCTATAATCAGGATGCGGCCTGGCGCGAAAATTACGCTGAAAATCCGCGCCCGAACCGGGAAAAACGATCCCCTATGACTGAAACGGCTATCCCCCCAGCCCTCAAGGCCACTGAACCCATCGCGACCCCGCTTGCCACGCTGCTGGCCCAAGCCGCCGCGCCGCCCGTGCTTCAAGCCTATCGCGGTGCGCTGACCCCTCTGAGGTTGGACGCGGCGGAGAAGGAAACAGAGGCGCTGCTCTCCGGAGTCGCGGTTCACGACCTGGGCTGGTTGCGGCGTGTGGCAGTGCGCGGCGAAGATCGCTTCCGCTGGCTGAGCGGCATGGTCACCAACACGGTCAACGATCTGGCGGCGAACGCCGGCGCATGGAACCTGGTGCTCAACGCTCAGGGGCGCATCCAGGGCGACCTGCACGTGGATCGCAAGGGCGACGAACTTACTCTGGTGATTGCCGCCGATCAGTACGAAAAACTGCTGGCTCACCTGGAACGCTTCATCATCATGGACGACGTGGAACTTGCGCCGTTGAGTGAGACTGCGCTGGGGCTTGCCGGTCCTTTTGCCGCCGATCTGCTGGTGTGGCTTGGCCTGCCCGTGCTCACCGAGCCAATGACCAGCGCCCGCGCCGCCTGGAACGGCCAAGATCTGCGCGTGGTCCGGACCTACAGCGCACTCTCGCCGCACTACGAGTTGTGGGTACCCGCAGCCCAGATTTCCGCGCTTTGGCAGGCACTGGTTGAGGCGGGCGCTCGCCCCGTGGGAGCGGCCTCGCTGGAGGCCTTTCGCATCGCCGAGGGGATTCCCGCCTACGGCATCGACATTGCCGAGCGCGACCTGCCGCAGGAGGCTGTGCCGCAGGTGGCGACTTTTCCAAAGACGATGAAATCTATGCGAGCGAATAGCGAGCGGTTGGCCCCACCGCAGGTGGCGCTCAGCTTTAACAAGGGCTGCTACCTGGGCCAGGAGATCGTGGAGCGCATCCGCTCGCGTGGCAGCGTTCACCGGCATCTGCGTTCACTGGAGCTGTTTGGAGCAGTACCCGCTGCCGGCGCTGCGCTAACATTGGAGGGCGGGGCGGTTGCCGGCCAGATCACCAGCGCGGCGGAACTGCCGTTGCACACTGGCAGCCGCGTCTTCGCCCTGGGCATGATGCGCGGCGAGGCCGAAGTGGGCAATCCATCCTTCACGTACACGACCGATGCGGCCATTGGCACGGCCCGCATTCTGGCCGCGCCGCCCGAGCTGGAAGCAGAATAGCGGAGTTTACGACTGAGCGAATTCGTCAATCATCAAGACAGATTGGAAAGCAGAAAACCATGAGCGATAAGCCGAAGTTTGAAGTCATTGACCGCCGCAAGATGAAGGCGGAAGAAGAGCAGGAGAACCAGCAGCCGTCCGCGTCTCCGGTGGAAGTAGCATCGGTTGAAGCGGCATCGGCGCCGCCTGAGAAGGGCGGAGGTCCGCGGCTAGTGGTCAACGAGCCCAAGCCCGAATCCGCGGCTGAAGGCGAATTGCCTCCTGCGCCCACGGCCAAGGAGAGCCGTGAACAGAAGACGGCCTACGACGCTTCGGCGCAGCGGCTGGAAGAGATGGTGCGGGCGCAGAACCCCGCCGTGGGCCCGCAGCCGCCGGTCAGCTTCGAGCATCTCGTCCAGCAGTTTTACGTCTCCGCGATGATCCAGATGGGCGCGGGCACACAAGAGGGCCAGCGTCCCAGGGTGGACATTCTGGGCGCGCGGACAACCATTGATTTGCTGGGCGTGCTGGCGGAGAAGACTCGCGGCAATCTGACTGAGGCCGAAAGCAACACCCTGCAGACGGTGCTCTTTGATGTGCGGATGGCCTTCCTGGAGCTGACCAGCATGATCAGCTTGCAGGCCATGCAGCCGCCGCAGCCTCCACCGCCGGGCAAGCGGTAAAGGCAGAGACTAGGGACTACCGTTGCGTATGGATGGACTGCTCACATTTCTGGGAACGGGAACCTCGATGGGGGTTCCCACGCTGGGCTGCGGCTGCGCGGTCTGCACCTCGGCCGACCCGCGCGACCGGCGGCTGCGGCCCTCGGTGCTCTTGCGCTGGCGCGAGCAGGCGGGCGGGCGTGAGCGTGTCGTGGTCATCGACACCGGCCCGGACTTCCGCGAGCAGGCGCTGCGCAATGGCCTCACCCGCGTCGACGCGGTCTTTTACACCCACTCCCACGCCGATCACATTCTGGGCATGGACGACCTGCGCCCGCTCAGCTTCACGGTTTTTCGCGAAGGCGGCCCAATTCCGCTCTACGCCACACCGGAGACCACCGTGGTGTTGGAGCACATCTTTGACTACACCTTTTCGCCGCAAGCCACTTATCCGAACCGCGCCCGCGTCGAACTGCGGCCGCTGGCCGAGCGGACTCCGGTTTACGGCGTCGAGTTCCTGCGCGTGCCGCTGCTGCACGGCGAGATGGAGATTGTCGGCTTTCGCTTTGGCCGCGCCGCCTATCTGACCGACGTGAGCGCCATTCCCGAATCGAGCTTCGCGCTGCTGCAAGGGCTGGACCACTTGGTCGTCTCCGCGCTGCGCCACAAGCCGCACCCCAGCCACGCCACCGTGGAGCAGGCGGTCGGCTGGGCCAGGCGCATCGGCGCGCGCCACACCTGGCTCACTCACATCGCCCACGAACTGGGCCACGAACAAACCAACCACTCGCTGCCCGACGGCATTCAGCTGGCTTACGACGGCCTCAGCCTGCCCGTGAATCTGGGGACCGAGCATTGATGACCGAGGGCCATGTGATTTCTGTCTTTCATTCGGTTGCGGAGATTCCGGCGGCCTTTGGCCCCAGCGTGGCCTCCATCGGCAACTTCGACGGCGTGCATCTGGGACACCAGCAGATTCTTTCGGCGGTGGTGCGCGAAGCCCGTGAACAGGTCGCGCGGGAGCCGCGCGCGCGGGCCGTGGCCATCACCTTCGACCCTCACCCGGAGCAGTTTCTACGCCCGGCCCAGGCGCCGCGCCTGCTTACGCCCATCAGCGAGCGCCTGCGCCTGCTGTCCCTCTCCGGCATTGACGCGGTTGTGGTGCTGCCCTTTGATGCGGCGCTGGCCTCGCTCGCGGCGCGGGAGTTTGTGCGCGGCATTCTGGTGGACGCTCTGGGCCTTCGCAGCCTCCATGAGGGCGGCAACTTCCGCTTTGGCCATCACGCCGAGGCCGGCGTAGCCGAACTCAAGCAACTTAGCGCGGAATTCGGCTTTGCCGTTCACATGCATCCTCCGGTACAGGCGCGTGGCTTGGAGGTTTCCAGCTCGGCGATCCGGGATTATGTGGCTGTGGGCGACGTGACCCGCGCCCGCTGGATGCTGGGACGGCCCTTCGAGGTGCGGTCCACACAGGCGCGCGGACGCGGCATCGGCACACGGCTGCTGGTGCCCACGGTGAATCTGGCGGCTTACGACGGCCTGCTTCCTGCCTTCGGGGTCTACGTTACGCGGCTCACGCTGGGCGGACGCAGCTTTCAAGCAGTCACCAACGTGGGCAATCGCCCTACCTTCGGCGCGGCCTCCTTTGCCGTCGAGTCGCACATCCTCGACTTTGAGCCTGTTGAAATGGATGACCATACGCCGATTGCGTTGGAGTTCCTGCTGCGCCTGCGCGGCGAAATCGAGTGGCCAACGCCGGAGGCGCTCAAGGCACAGATCTTCCGGGATGTGGCCAGGGTGAAGAGATACTTTCGGCTGGCCGAAACTTCCGCTAACTCGCTAACTTGCGACCCCGCGAAGCGGGGCTAACTCGCGAATTCATAACCTATTCCATCTTAACTTCTGACGAAAAGAAAAAGGTCTGCTTACTTCGCCGCCAACTGCCGCAGAACATACTGCAAAATCCCGCCATGCTCAAAGTACTCGATCTCCTGAGGCGTGTCGATGCGCACTTTAGCGGCGAACTCCTTCACTCCACCACCGGCTGCCGTGGCCCTAACTCGGAGCGTGCTGCCGTTGGCGAATTTGGCGGCGAGCAGCGCCGTCAGGGCAGGGAAGTCGTAGACCTCTTCGCCGGTCAGGCCGAGCGATTCCGCGTTCTGGGCCGCCTCGAATTGCAACGGCAGTATTCCCATGCCCACCAAATTCGAGCGGTGAATGCGCTCGAAGCTCTCGGCGATTACCGCGCGCACACCCAGCAGCTTCGGTCCTTTGGCCGCCCAGTCGCGCGAGCTGCCGGAGCCGTACTCTTTCCCTGCAAGAATAATCAGCGGCACACCGCGCTCCGCGTACCGCACGCTGGCGTCGAATATTGACAGCGGCTCGTCCTCAGGAAGCAAGCGAGTGACGCCGCCCTCGGTGCCCGGAGCGAGCTTGTTGCGCAGCCGCACATTGGCGAAGGTGCCGCGAACCATCACTTCATGGTTGCCGCGCCGCGAGCCGTAACTATTGAACTCCGCCGGCTTCACGCCATGCTCGGCGAGATATTGTCCCGCCGGTCCGCTGGCCTTGATGCTGCCTGCCGGCGAGATATGATCGGTAGTTACCGAGTCGCCCAGAACGGCCAGCACGCGCGCGCCCAGTATCTCTGTAACAGGCGCGGGCGTCTTGGTAATTCCATCAAAGTAGGGAGCCTTGCGAATATAAGTCGAATCCGGCTCCCACTGATAGACCTCGCCGGTGGGAAACTTGAGTCCCTGCCAGTTGGCGTCGCCCAGGCTCACCGTCGCATATTCGCGACGGAAGCCCTCGCTGGAGACCCCCTTTTCTATCGCCTCGGCCACCTCCGCTTGCGTAGGCCAAATGTCTTTGAGATAGACTGGCTGGCCAGCCTCGTCCTTGCCCAGTGAATCCGTCTCGAAGTTATGACTGATCTTGCCTGCCAAAGCATAGGCCACCACCAGCGGGGGACTCATTAAATAATTAGCCCGCACATCCACGTTCACTCTGCCCTCGAAGTTGCGGTTGCCGCTCAGCACGCTCACCGCAACCAATCCATGTTCTTCGATGCTCTTTGAAACATCGGCAGGCAGCGGTCCGGAGTTACCGATGCAGGTGGTGCATCCGTAACCCACCACATTGAAGCGCAGCTTTTCGAGATAAGGCAGCAAGCCGGCCTTGGCGTAGTAATCCGTAACCACCCGCGAACCCGGCGCCAGCGAAGTCTTCACCCACGGAGGCACAGTGAGGCCCTTTTCGACAGCCTTTTTGGCCAGGATTCCAGCCGCCATCATCACCGAAGGGTTCGAGGTGTTGGTGCAACTAGTGATAGCCGCAATCACTACCGAGCCATGATCGAGATACAGGTCCGGATCGACGCCAAAGCGAGCTTGCACGGTCGTGGCTGAATGCGTTCCGATAACTCCAGCTTCGGTCACCGCGCCACGCTCCCAGTTAGCCGCGGTACGCGTGGCCAGCGGCTTGGCAGTTGGTGAGAGCAGCGCGGGCAGTTGCCCGGCAAAGCTGGCCGCCGCATCCTTCAGCAGCACGCGGTCCTGCGGACGCTTGGGACCGGCGACGCTGGGTTCGACGGTAGCTAGGTCCAGCTCCACAGTCTGCGTGTACTCAGCCTCCGGCGAGTCAGCGGTATGGAATAATCCCTGCTCCTTGTAATAATCCTCGACCAACTTAATCTGCTCCTCGCGGCGGCCAGTGAGTCTCAGGTAGCGCAGCGTCTCGGCGTCCACCGGGAAGATGCCACAAGTGGCGCCGTACTCGGGAGCCATGTTACTGATCGTGGCGCGATCTGCCAGCGGCAGCGCGGCCACGCCGGGGCCGTAGAACTCCACAAACTTGCCGACCACGCCTAGCTTGCGCAGCGCTTGAGTTACCGTCAGAACTAAGTCCGTCGCGGTAGCGCCCTCGCGCAGTTTGCCGGTAAGCCGGAAGCCCACCACCTGCGGAACCAGCATCGAGATAGCCTGGCCGAGCATTGCTGCCTCGGCCTCGATGCCGCCCACACCCCAGCCCAGAACGCCCAGGCCGTTGATCATCGTGGTGTGCGAGTCGGTGCCCACCAGCGTGTCAGGATACGCCACTAACTCGCCGTCTAACTCCGCCGTGAAAACCACGCGTGCCAGGTACTCCAGATTCACTTGGTGGCAGATGCCCATCCCTGGCGGCACGGCGCTGAAGTTACGGAAGGCCGTCTGACCCCACTTCAAAAACGCATAGCGCTCGCGGTTGCGCTCAAACTCCAGCAGCGCGTTGGCGTCATACGCTCCAGCGCTTCCGTACTCGTCCACCTGCACCGAATGGTCGATGACTAACTCGGCGGGAACCAAAGGATTCACACGTTCCGGGTCGCCGCCCAGCGTCCGGATTGCGTCGCGCATCGCGGCCAGATCGACCACCGCTGGTACGCCGGTAAAATCCTGCATCAGCACCCGCGCCGGCATATAGGCGATCTCACGGCTCGGCTCGGCCTTGGCCTCCCAGTTAGCCAGAAACTCAATCTCCGCGGCCGTCACGTTGACGCCATCCTCGCGGCGCAGCAAGTTCTCCAGCAGTATCTTCAGGCTGAAGGGTAGCCGGCTCAGGTTGAAGCCGCGCGCCTCTAAAGCCGGCAAGCGATAAATCGCATAACTGCGGTTGCCGGAGGTGAGTGTAGCCTTGCTGTCAAAACTGTTCATCGGGGAAGGACCTTTCTTTCGCGCGCGGGCGGAAACATGATCAATTCTGTGTTAGTCAAGATCTTTCTGCAGCCAATAATGGAAGCCGTCTACGATAGCCATCAGCGCCGCCTGGTTCAAATCGCTGCTGACTCCCGCGGTGGTCCAAGGCTCGTGGCCGTCGGCGTGGAAGCTGACAGTGACGCGAACGTGGGCCGCCGTGTCCTGCGCGGATACATCAATGGCCGTGACGCTGAATCTGCCTAAGTGCATCCGCGCGATGGCCGGGTGCCATTTTTCCAATTCGCGCCGCATGGCTTTGGTAAGCGCATCCACCGGCCCGGCGCCCTCGGCTCGAGTTACAGTAACTCTGGAGTCGCCAAGGCACAATGAAATCGAGGCCTGAACATATCTGTCCCCGGTTTCGTCGGATTCGTCGATCACTCTCCAGCTTTTCACGCTGAAGCAATTCTTCAGTGTATTGACCACCTTCATGCAGGCCAGTTTGAAGGAAACTTCACTGGCCGTGTAACCGTCGCCTTCGATCATTGCCTGGTTGGCGTCCATGAACTCCTGAGCTTGCGCGGAGTCAAGAGGAACACCAATCGCTTTCGAGAGCAGAATGATGTTGGCCTTCCCCGACTGGCCGTTCACTCCGATGACAGGGACGGCGCCGACTCTGGCGGGATCGCACCACAGATAAGCTCCCGGGTTCTTGCGTTCGCTACTGCCATGCATTCCGGCCCAGGTGCCAAAGGCTCCCGGGCCGACAATCGGAGCTCCGTGCGGCGCTTCAATCCCGAAGGCTTCATAAGCCGAATGCGCGAGGTTAGTTAGCTCTGTGAGCGATTCTAGAGTTACAAACTCAGCTTCGCCTCTAAGTTGCATACTGCCGATCACTGTGGTCAGGTTTACGTTGCCGCAGCGCTCGCCCGTTCCCAGCAGAGTGCCTTGAACCTGAACCGCTCCGGCGAGAATGGCGGCTCGCGTATTGGCAATTCCAAAGCCGCGATCGGTGTGGCCATGAAATCCGAAGTTAGCTCCGGGATAACTCTGCGCCAGGCCGCCAATGACCTGAGCGACTTCTTCAGGATTGGCGCCGCCGGTGGTGTCGCAAACAATGATCCGGCTTACTTGCTGGCGGGCGCACTGCGCAATCATCTGGTGGAAATAATCCAGGCTCCGCCGGGTGAAATCGGCGTCGCCATGGTTGCCGTTTTCCCGGCGACCGCAAGCAGCGTCCATCGCGTGCTCCAGGTCCACGATCACTTCGAGGCCGCTGTCCTGCAGGCACTCAATGGTTTCGTAAGCCATCAACAGGTTTTCTTCCAGCGTTGTCTCCAGGGACTTCTTCACATCGAGCAGCCTGGATTTGACGACGATAACCGCTGCGGGAACGCGCTTCCTGCGGTTGATGATGAATTGCACGTCGGGCCATTCCTGCACCTTAGCGCCGTGGCCGCGCGTTCTGCCAAACAACGCCAGTTTCATCGCACCCGTATCGGCCGAATCAAGGGCGCTGGATAAATCGCTTACAAATTGATTTGCGCCGGCAAAGCCTATTTCGGCGTAGCGAAAGCCGAAGGCTGCCATGCGTTCCAGCAGGCTGACGGCATTCGGCACGGAGATGTCGATGTTCGGCTGCTGCATTCCGTCGCGAAGACTGGTATCGAAGAGCTCGACTTTTCTAACCTGAATTTTCTTCATTTGTCCCTGCGCCCGATTGTGAGAATGTCCTGTTAAGGATTGTCCTGACGGCAGATTTGCGACTTCCCAATCACGTCCTCTGTTGAGGCTTCCTGAAACTCCAGAATAACAGGGAACGTGCGCGGTTTCCCAGGGATTAGAATCGAGCGGGAAGACAAGACCGGATTTGGATCAGCCTGCCAATTCCAGCTCCAATCTGTTATCTTCACAGGTTACGACTTTTTTGTCCCAACATCACCCCCGAGCCGAGGTTCATTGCGCTTATGACCGAGTTGTCCCGCCGTCCGCCGCCGCCCTTCTTCCGCTGGGCTGTTCTTGTTTTCGTCAGCCTGGCCATGTTCGGCAACTACTACGTCTACGACTGCATTGCCCCCGTCGCCGACCTGCTCTCCAAGCAGCTTGGCTTTTCCGACTCCAATATCGGACTGCTGCAAGCCATCTACAGCTTCCCGAATCTGATCATGGTGCTGATCGGCGGCTATCTTGTCGACCGCATCGGCGCGCGCAAGGCGATCTTTCTCTTCGGAACCACCTGCCTGATCGGAGCGATTGTCACCGTGCTTTCCGGCCATCTTGCGCTGATGGCGACCGGGCGGCTGATCTTCGGCGTGGGCGCTGAATCGCTTATCGTCGCCGTCACCACTGCCATCGCAAAATGGTTCCGGGGCAAGGAACTGAGCTTCGCCTTCGGCATCAACCTGATGATTGCGCGCGGCGGCACCTTGATGGCGCAGAGGTCGCCCACCTGGGCCAGGTTCGCCTACTCCAGTTGGCGCACGCCGCTGTTGATCTCCGTGGCCTTTGCCACCTTTTGCGTGATCGGGGCGCTGATTTACTGGGGAATGGAGGTCTACGCGGAAAAAAGCTATGAACTGGCTCATGCCGGGCCGACCGACAAGGTGGTCTTCAACGATTTGTTCCACTTCGGAGTTTCTTTTTGGTATATCGTCGCGCTGTGCGTGGTCTTCTATTCGGCGATCTTTCCCTTTGAGACCTTCGCCTACAAATTCTTCATGGATGCGCATGGCACGACCCGCGAGATGGCGGGTACACTCATTGGCAATCTAACCATTAGCACCATGGTCGGCACGCCGCTGCTCGGGTTGTTTGTCGACAAGATCGGCAAGCGCGCCCTGCTGATGATGATCGGCTCGGTGCTTCTGGTTCCCGTTTATTTGATGATGGCCTATACCCATACCCAAGCAACGCTCTATCTGCCGATGTCCATGATGGGCATCGCCTTTTCGCTGGTTCCGGCGGTGATCTGGCCCTCGGTGGCCTACATCGTGGACCAGAACAAGCTGGGTACGGCCTACGGACTGATGACCGTGGTGCAGAACATGGGGTTCTTCGGCTTCAATCTGGCCATTGGCTGGGCCAACGACCACGGCCACGCCAGCGCAGAGAATCCCGCCGGCTACCACATGGGTATGTGGATATTCTCCATTCTGGGCCTGCTGGGGATGCTCTTTGCTTTCCTGCTGCGGCGAAGAGAGATGGGCCCACACGGACACGGGCTGGAAACCATCACCGCCAGCTGAGATAAGCTCGATTCGAATTGCAGCGGAGTCTCGGTGTCGATAATATTTCCTGCAACCCAGACCGCCGGCCGGTCCGACGCCGGTGGCGATTGAGATTAAGCCACCACCGAGGCGGAAAGCCGCACGCCAAGTGCGTGCATGACCTTGAGCGCCGTCCCCAACTCAGGATTTCCTGCGTCGCTCAGTGCGCGGTAGAGCGCCTCGCGGGCAATGCCGGTCTCCCGCGCGAGCTGCGCCATGCCGCCACGGGCCCGGGCCACGGCGCCCAGGGCCTTGGCGAGGTAGCGCGGATCGTCGCTTTCCAGCGCCTCGGTCAGGTAGGCCGAAATGGTTTCTTCATCGGTAAGAAACTCGGCCGCATCGTAGGGCATTGTTTCGATTGCCATATTCTCACTCCACTTCTGTCAGCAGACTGGCCAAGGCCTTTGCCCGCTGAATGTCTTTCTCCTGGCCGCTCTTGTCTCCGCCACACAGCAAAACGATCACGACCTCGCCGTGCTGAACGAAATAGACGCGATAGCCCGGTCCAAAGTCGATCTTCATTTCGACGACGCCACCGCCAACGCTTCGCGTCTTGCCGGGATTTCCCTCTTCCAGCCGATCAATTCGCGCCATGATCTTCGCGCGCCCCTGCCGGTCTCTCAGGCTGTTCAGCCACGTGGCGAATTCTCTGGTGCGAAGGATTTGCACGTTCTTCAATCGCTCCCAATCTCAATTCATTGTAACCCTAAAGTTACATTGAATCGCACGTTTTTTTGGATTTTGAATGGATTCCGGTCTGCGTTAATGGTAAGCCTTGGACTTGTAGCCAAGAGTGATCCCCATTGGTTTGTATGTTTTAAGTCCTTTGGAACGGTCGTTTGAAACGGCTGGATTGCGACCCAGGTTGTACACAAAGACAAAGCGAGCTTCAAGATAGGGTTCGTTGAACTCCACGGGAAGACGCGGAAAGATGGAGGTGGTCAGCGCTCCCCAGGCGGCGCGATCCAGAGCTTCATCGCCGGAGCGGCCCTCCAGAACCATGCCGCCGTCCATCAGCCGCCCATTGGGAAGAATCTTGACACAGATGACCACCTCTCCGCTCTTGGAGACTGGCGCATCCGCTTCTTTGGGAATCAATGGAATCCAACTGGAATTGATAATCTGACGAATGTGCCGCAAATAGGGATTGAACTCCACGCCATGAGTGTCGGAGAGGATTCCCTCCACGCTGGGAAAGTCTTTGGGAAGCGTTCCGCAGTGTGTTCCCGGAGTTGAACTGGCTGGAGCGGTTTGCGCCGGGCCGAACAGTGGAGAAACCAGAACGAAACAAGCAAAGATTGCAACGGGAATGTGCACTGATACCGCCTTTCACTTGGAGCAAAGCCACTTTGAACGGAACCTGAGATGAATCAGTGCGCAAGAAGTTCATCTTTGCCTCACGCCGGCCAAGCACTCATTGAGAAACTACTTGTCAATTTTAATAGATGAAGAGGCAGCGCAACTCCAGGTACGGTCCGTGGAACTCCCTCGGCAGCGGCGGATAGTTGGAGCCTGTCAGAGCGCCCCAGGCTGCACGGTCTAGAGCCACGTCACCTGAACTTCCCTCCAGCACCATGCTGCCGTCCATAAGGCGGCCGTTTGGGAGGAGTTTGAAGCGAATGAGTACCTGTCCTCTTTTATTGATTGGCGGGTTGACTTCATCGGGTGCCAATGGATCCCAAGTGTGTTCCGTTTCAGTTTTAAATTGACGAATGTATGGGTCAAAGTCTACGCCCTGCGTATCGGACAAAATTTCAGCACCGCCCATATTGGCATCAGGATGAAGACGCATCCTTGACGGGGGAAGATTGCCCGCGCCCATGCCGGGGTTGCGCGATGCGCCTTTCATGGCCTCGCGCAACGCGTCGGCAGGGTTCTGCGAATTCATGGCGAAGTTGGGGCGCGCCGGCATGGCCGCCGGACGAGGCGCCTCCACCTGAGATTGCTGACTGGGAGGAATGGGCGGCGGGGGAGCCGGCGCGGCTTGCGGCGCGGGTTCTGGCGCGGGCGGCGGCGGAGCGGCCTTATTCATCTCCTCCAGCGTCTTCTTGTCGATCATCGGATGCGGCGCAGGAACCGGCTTGACCTCAACCTTGGGCTCCCATTTCGGCGAATCCATATAGGTAAATTCTTTATGCTGATTGATCGCCTGACTGGAATCGACCACCACCGGCGCCTTGAAGACGTACTTGGGAAGCAACAAGATCGCTGCAAAGAGAGCCGCATGGACGAGAATGGCGATCCATACGCCCTCGCGGAGGCGCGCCCAGCGCCGCTCATCCTCCATGTCACTGATCAGTTGCAGCAGTTCGTGGGTGTCGTAGTCCACCCAGCGCGAACCGCGCACCACCGGGGAGGCGGACTCCTCAACCAAGACCGGAGCGCCCGGTGCGGGAGTGGATTCTGCTGGCTCGTTGGCCTTGTTCACGTGGATGGGCGATTCGTCGGTGAGCATTCGTTCCTGAGAAGCCAGCCAAAGCGCACACACGCTCAGCCGCTCCGTTTCGAGTCCTTTCCTTCTATTCTCTCATCCTGGTAATAATCCTGCCCATCGCCGCGGCCCGTACAATAGTTCCTGATAGTAAGACGGATTGTCCAGTGGAAGGAAACCCGGTTTGAAAGCAGTTCTTGTTCGATTAATGGCCAAATGGAAGCTGGTAGCCTTGTTTCTGGCCCAGTTTGGCGTTTGGGGCGTGGGCGCAGCCGCGCTGCTGGATTCGTCCACTATTCCCATTCCCATGGATGCGCTTCTGGCCGTCTATGTCTGGAACGACAAAAGCCACTTCTGGCTCTATTGCCTGCTGGCCTCCGTGGGCTCGGCCATTGGCGGCCTGCTGCCCTACTGGCTGGGCCGGGCCGGCGGCGAACTCTTCCTGCTTAAGCGCGTCAATCGCAGACGCTACGAGCGGATCCGAGCCCGCTTCGAGCGCCAGGAGTTCCTGGCCATGATGATTCCCTCCATGCTGCCTCCGCCCACGCCCTGGAAGGCCTGCGTCTTTGCCGCTGGCGTCTTCGAGATGCGCGTCGTCCCGTTCATGCTGTCCGTCTTTTGCGGTCGCATGGTCCGCTGGCTGGTGCTATCGCTGCTGGTGCTCAAGCTGGGTCCGGGCGCGGTGGGTCTGGTGGCGCACCATGGACCGGCTCTGCTGGCCATCGTCGGCGGGCTGGCGGTGATTGTTTTTGTCTGGTGGTGGATGCGCAAGAAGCGCGCCGGCAAACTGAGCGGCTGAAGTAGTTTTTACTACGATTGGAAAATGGGTGCCCCAGTAGCCTCTTGC
>PLPA01000141.1 GCA_003159355.1 Acidobacteriaceae bacterium
TAGTCGAGATAGGAGCGGCGCATCTCCTCCTCAATGTTGATGGGGATGAGACTGGCGCTGTGCGGCGGCGTGCCGCCTTCAAGGGGAAGAAGAGGATTCTGATCGTCTGGCATAGGGGTCATTTCAGGCCCACTGGAAGGCGGCAAAAAGGGACCGGAGAAAGCAGTGGCCGGCCCAGCGTGGGCACTGCTTCTATTTTACCCGGTCAGGGGGGCTTTTAGCAAGGCGGATCGAAAGAAATAAGTCCTTATTTTGCTTGAATTTATAGACTCCTTAATGTGCTTCTTCCATAGCTCTGATTTCCTCAAGCCGCGCGGCGCATTTTTACTTTGGATTTGGCGCTCTCTCCAGCATTCTTTTTTGCCTTTTTGCGGGTTTCATTCTCCCCTAATCCGGCAAGAAATACAGGCGGCTGGTCAGGGAACCTGACCAGCAATGTCAACTCGCCGCCTACCCCTTCCACATAGCTGCGCAGCGTGGAGAGATAGAGGTCGGTGCGCTTCTCAATGCGCCGAACTGTCCCCTTGGTCACCTTCAGCTTCTTCGCAAGATAGGCACGCGTTTGCTTGCGGGCCTTTGCCAACATCTCTCGAGTCGGCTCATCAGCCAAAGCCTCTGGAATGCCCTGTTGGTCCTTTAGTTCATCGATCATCCCAGCCCTCCGTTTGAGTTCAGAAAGAAATTCGTTCCTTAAAGGTGTTCATCGGCCAAACTGGCCCACCCTATAGCAGCCCCGGCAGACTCAGCACGCAGAAAACCGCCTGCAGTAGTACGATGGCCCCGGCAGCGCCCATCGCCAGACGGCCCTTCGGCCCTTCGTAGGCGTCGGCAAAGACTCCGCCGATCAACGTGAGCAGAAACGGCAGCGCCCAGAGCAAAGGAGCGCCGGGGGCGCCGGTCATGATCAGAGCCACGAGGATCGAAGCGCAGATCAAAGGAACGGAGTTCCCGAAGTAGCGCGACCTGCGCACCCCCAGGTAGAGCACCAGGGCGGCGGCCGCGGCTACCGTGATTCCGGCGTTCGCGAGCGTGGAGAAGAAGCGGCGGGCCGGATCGAGCGAGAGAGCCACCAGACCCGCCGTCGAGCGGAAAAAGTAGCTGAAGGCATTCGGGGAGAAGCCGTAGCACGCAAAGACTACCGCCAGCGCCCCGGCCACGGCCATCAGCACCACCAGCAGCACGTGGGCCCTGCGACCCTCGGCCACCCACAGCATGGCAGCCAAGCCCAGCAGCACTACCAACCCCAGCGCGGCAATGTGCGAGGCCGCCGCCAGGCCAAAGGCCGCCGTCAGCAGCACGATGCGAAGCCAGCCTTTGCGCCCTGGCCCCTGCATCGCGTGAGCCACGCCAATGCAGGTGTATACGCCGCCATAGACGCCCAGAGCCGCGAGCACCTCCGGGCTGGGCGCAACGCAGGCTCGCAGCACCGCCGGAGAGAAGCAGTACAGCCCGAGAGCGGTGTAACCGCCCAGGTTGCCATAGAGCCGCCGCGTCACCCACCACAGGCCCGCGCCCAGCACGCACCCGGCGCCCAAAAACGGCAGACGCAGCAGCAGCAGAGTGTGTGTGAGCTGGTGGCGCAGCTCCCACGTGCTCAGCCAGCCCTGGGTTTGCACAACTTGATCTTCGGGCTTGCGGAAGCTGTCCAACACGCGCTCAGCGAGCAGGTTCTGCGTCAGCGGCAGCCCGGCCAGCCGGTAGGCCAGAATGCCATCGGGGGTGCTGCCGCAAGGGGGCAATCCGGCGGCAAAGTTTGCCGGCTGCTCCCAGCTTCTGCGCCCGCAGTCGGCGTAGTGGTAGTCGCGATCGGTCAGCGTCTGGTGGCCGGTGAGCCACAGCCCCTGCGCCAGAAACACCACCAGCAGCCCGGCGGCAATGCGCTGCGGCAGATTGAAGCGAAAGCGGCGAATGCGTGCAAAGCGGTGGGTCATCGTCTTCCAGGGAACCTTACCAGTCTAAACGCTCATCTCGCAGAGTTTCCCATTTCTCACATCCGGAGAGCCTCTTCGGTGCTATTCTCCTCAGCAAGGGCTTGCGCATGAGCAGTTTCTTCACCATCGGCCACTCCAACCACGATTTTTCGGCGTGGCTTGCCCTGCTCCGCCGGCACGCGGTCGAAGTGGTGGTCGATACGCGAAGCTCGCCCTACTCGAAGTACGTCCCGCAATTCGACAAGGAGCTGATGCAGCGCTCGCTGGAGCAAGCGGGAATCCGCTATCTCTTCCTCGGCGCAGAACTGGGTGGCCGTCCGGCCAATCCCGGCTACTACGACGCCAAGGGCCGCGTCCTCTATAGCCGTCTGCGCGACGATGCCCGCTTCCAGGCGGGGATCGCGCGGCTGGAAGGCGGCATGGAGCGCTACCGCGTGGCCCTGGTTTGCGGCGAGGAAGATCCCGCCCACTGCCATCGCCGCCTGCTCATTGGCCGCGTACTCATTGAGCGCGGCCACACCATGCAACACATTCGCGGCGACGGCCGCCTGGAATCCGACGAGACGGTGGCCGCTGAAGCCGGCAAGCCACTCATCGGCGCACAGCCCGCGCTCTTCGCGGAACTCGACGAGGACCAATGGAGATCTACAGCATCGGTTTTACCCAAAAAAGCGCCGCAGAGTTTTTCGGAGCACTGAAGGCTCATGGCATCGAGCGGCTGCTCGATGTACGCCTGAATAACACCTCCCAGCTTGCCGCCTTCGCCAAGCAGGCCGACCTGGCCTACTTTCTCAGCGAAATCTGCGGCGCTGCCTACGAACACGAACCATTGCTCGCTCCCACGCAGGAGATGCTCGACGCATTCAAGAAGAAAAAAGGGAGCTGGGAGGATTACACCGAAGCCTATCTCGCTCTGATTCGCTCTCGAAAGGTGGAATCGGTTCTTTCGAAATCGAGCTTTGAGAAGAAAACCGTTCTGTTATGCAGCGAGCCAACCGCGGAACACTGCCATCGGCGGCTGGCGCTGGAGTATTTACAACAGCAATGGATAGGTGTAGTAATTCATCATCTGTAATTCTCGTCCTGAAGGTGAGCTCATGGGCCTGGATCGTATCCTCTGCCTCGCCAACTCTTACAAGCATGACCATCGCTGTGTGGCCGGAATCAACCTTATTACAAAGCGGTGGGTCCGGCTCGTTGGCCACCAGGTTCCCGGCTGTCTCACCGTAAAGGAAGCAAGCTACCCCGACGCAAATGAAGTTGCGCTCCTCGATGTCTTCGAGGCCGAACTCGGCGAAAAATGCGGAACCAACTGCCACCCTGAGGATGTGTTTGTTACAGGAACCCCATGGCAGCCGGTACGCCGCTTTGATAAGCCGCGCGATGCGCAGTTTCTCGCCGCATACGTGAACAGGGGGCCTTCCATCTTGCAGGGATCTTGCGACAGAGTCTACGGTCGTAAGTTTGCCGGGGCCTCAGCCGAGAAGTCCCTGGAGCTAATCCACCCTGACGATCTCTGGTGGTGGATTCGCGACGAAACCGGCAAGCGCAAGAATCGCGCCGTCTTTCGCGTCGGCCACGTTGGCCGCGTCCGCTACGACCTGGCCGTCACCGACCCTGCATGGCTCAAACTGATGAACCAATTGCCTGCGGGCATCTACCCTCACGCACTTTTATCTGGCGGCAAACCCGCAAAGACTTTCCTCACTATCAGTCTCAGTGAACCCTTCGAGGGCTTCCACTACAAGCTGGTGGCCGGGGTGGTATGCCTGCCCGCATGAGCCTGTATTCCTCCAGACGCAGGAAAGCCGCCCCGAAGGGCGGCTTTTCGTTGGCGGAATCGAGTTTGTCCTGGTTAGTTGATCGTGATCGCGCAGGCCGATCCGGCCGTGGTGCCGTTCGCGTCCGTCGCCGTGATCGAGAAGGAACCGGCCGCCGTGGGCGTGCCGGTCACCGCGCCTGTCGATGTATTCAGCGCCAGCCCCGTTGGAAGCGTGCCCACCACCGAGAAGGTGTAGGGCGTCGTGCCATTTGTCACGGTGATTGCGTTGCTGGGGAAGGCAGTGCCCACCGGATCGCTCGTCACCTTGGAGCAGCTCAGAGTCAGACCGTAGAAGAGAGCGCCAACTGATTGATCACCGACGAGTCCTGAGGGATCACCACTAGCCTCTATACTGGCGGCCATCATCGAAACGCCGCCTGTTCCGCTCACTGCCTCCACCAGGCAAGAACTGCCCGTGGCTCCAGCCTGGGTCGGATAGACCAAATCGCCGACTATGTAACCGCTGCCCGGCGTCGTTGCGGTGCAGGATGTCAGATTGCCCGCCAAGGCGGTAATCGAAATCACAGCACCACTTCCCACGCCGTTTGTCGAGGTGGGCAAGCCTGCGGCCGTTGTATAACCAGTTCCCATCGGGTTTGACGGCGTCGGCAACGTGCAAGTGGCAGTCATATTTGGCACGTCTACTATGGTATCGCAGTTCGCTGTCCAGCCGCCAAAGGTATTATCGAGTGTGCCTCCAGCCAACGATGCAGTTATCGTCACGTCAGTGCCCGCGGCATAGGTTCCCGTGCAAACAGAGTTCCCCAAGCCGGCGATTTCCGAGCCTGGACCGCAATGGATCAGGTTCGGCACTCCGGTATCGGAGGGAGCCGTAATCAGCCAGTTGGTGTCGTTGCTGCCCGCGTTAAAGACGGTCAGCGTCGCCAGCAATGCAGGGGCCACATCTGGATCGCAGACGGGGGGCGAGACGCCCGGCTCCTGGCAGGTAAACGTAACGGCATTGGAGAGGACTATGGTGTTGTCAGGGTTCGTCCCTTCTGCATAGATGACACCCAGACCCTCATAACCCATCGCCGTAGCAAGCCCGGCGACTTCCCCAGGTGTCCCTTCAGAGTTGATGGATACAAGATTTGGATCAAGGGTAATCCAGGTGACCGAATCTGTTATATCGCGAAGGGTTGGAATGGTCGTGAAGGTTCCGAAGGCAAGGTATTGCTGGGTCATGCCCTTGTTGGAGACCGTAACACTCGGCGGCACAACATTGATCGAAATCAGAGGTTCCGGCGATGCCCCGATGGTAACCGAGTACGTCGCTTGCGCCACCACCTGGCTTTTGTCCAGGTTCGTCCACGTCGCAGTGATAATGGTAGAACCTGCCGTAGCAGCCGTCACCAGGCCGTCTGTCGCCGCAGTGCAGGGTAACGGATCACCAGCCGTGCAAATCGAAGCAACCGTCGGAGTGTTGGATTTCCAGACAACCTGGCTGGTCACGTCGTACTGTAGGGTACCCTCGGTTCCCAGCGCAATCAACTGGTTCTTTTGAGCCGGCGACGTAGCCGAGATTGAGGATGGAATGATGGTCAACGCAGTGACCTGTTCTGTCGATCCCCCTGTAACCGAGAAGGGCACCGAAGCGATCACTTGCGAGCCATCGGGGTTCGACGAAACCGCCATAATCGCGGTCGTGCCCTGGCTCAAGCCCGTGATCAGCCCGACCGGAGTGGTGGGATTGAGGGTGGCGCAGGATGCGCCGGAGGCTACTGTGCCTCCCGTGCAACTGGTGCAGACTCCGGCGTTGGAAGTGCCCGGACAAGCGGAGATCGTGCAAGACAATGCGGTGAGGCCGGTGGGACAAACGGTGGTCACTGTGGCCACCGCGGGAGTGCTGGAACTCCAACTGGTTGTGATCGGATAGGAAGCGATGCCCGCAGTCACATCCTGCGTGATGGGAACGCTCGAGAAGGTTCCGATGTCAGCTAGCTGGCTGGTAAGACCGGGCGATGCCACCGAAGGAGCGCCGGGATAAATCGTGGTCGAAAGCAGAGGCTCGGGCGTGGCCGAAATGTTGACGCTCATCAAGGCGCTGGCTGAGACCGAAGTGCCGTCGGCTGGATTGCCGCCGATGCCGGGGTTGAGTACCTTGGCGGTGATGGCCACTATGCCGCTGCCGACCGCAATGAACTGACCGGGGTTTGTGCCTGTCTTGGCAACCGCGCTGCTGCTGGAACCCCAGATTGCCGTGGGGGTGAGGTCAACCGTTGTGCCTGTCCCAGTGGTGCCGATGGCGACGTACTGCACGGGTTGATTCACCGAGGTGGCCGTCTGTGAAGCGGGAACAATGGCCAGCGAGACGTAAGGCTCGGTTGCGGTCGAGACGGTCACGGTAAAGGTAGCCGTTGCAGTAACGGCGGTGCCGTCCGGATTCTCAGCCCTGGCGGTGATCGTCGTGCTGCCGCCGCCGACCGAGGTCACAAGTCCAGGTGTGGAAGCATTGGCCGGGAGGAATTGGGCCACCGAAGTATTGCTCGACGACCAGGCGGCCGCGGAGATGACCGAGCCTTTACTGACCGTCCAAGTGCTGCTGGTCAGGTCAACCGTGGCGCCGGAGCTGAGCGTGCCGATGGCGTAGAACTGAACGGATTGATTGAGCGCCAGAACCGATTGCGTGGCCGGAACGATGGCCAGGGAAACCAGGGGCTCCGATGATCCCGAGCCGGACCCGGTTACATTGACCGTCATACTACCTGTAATGATCCCTGTAAACCCGGGTGCGCTGGCGGTGATCGGAATGTTGGAACAGGAAGCAACGGAGGTGATGAGTCCCGCGTTGCTGACCGTGACCGCACCTGGCGTGGAACTCGTCCAGGTGACTTCATTCGTGATGTCCCGGGTCGTCGCGGGATGGCTCCCTTGGGTGTAGGTCCCAATCGCCGTCAACTGCGTGGTGAGGCCTGGCCCCCCAAAGGTCATCGTAGCCGGAGTCACTGTGATTAACGACAGGGAAGGCGACACGCTGCAACTGGCGAGCGGAAGCAAAAGGCTGGCGAGTACAAGCGCCCTGAGAGAAAAACGGTCAAGCATAAATGACTCCTTGCTTTTCCTGATGATTTTACACCTGCCGCTCTACTCCTGGCCCATAAAAAAGTTCCCCGGCAAACAGAATCAAAAGAGTCAATATGCGATTCCCCGGCGGCTCAAGCATTTGCCCGTGCCAGGCCAGCGGCCTCGGCCTGCTTCTCGCCCCGCCGACGGCTGCTCTTTGCCCCCTTCCACCGCCAGCGGCTACACTTCTTCCAGCATGGCTATCGCGCGCGACAACACTCCNNCACGTGCTCCTCTTCGGCCCTCCAGGCCTGGGCAAGACCACGCTGGCCACCATCATCGCCAACGAACTCGACGTGGGCTTCCAGCAGACCTCCGGCCCGGCGCTGCAAATCCAGGGCGACCTGACCGCCATTTTGACCAACCTGCGCGAGCGCCAGGTGCTCTTCCTCGACGAAATCCACCGCATGCAGCCGGTCCTGGAAGAAAAGCTCTACACCGCGCTGGAAGACTACAAGCTCGACATAATCATCGGCCAAGGCCCCGCCGCGCGCACTCACGTGATGGAGATTCGCCCCTTCACCTTCATCGGCGCCACCACGCGGCCCGGCCTGCTCTCTTCACCGCTGCGCTCGCGCTTCGGCATCCTGCTGCGCCTGGAGTTCTACACCGAAGAGGAACTGCGCTTCATTGTCTCGCGCTCTGCCGAGGTGATGCAGATTCCCATCGACCAGGACGGCGCCGCCGAAATCGCGCTGCGCTCCCGCGGCACACCGCGCATCGCCAACCGCCTGTTGCGCCGCGTCCGCGACTACGCACAGGTCCGCGGCTCCGGCATCATCGACCGCCCCACCGCCAACGCCGCCCTCACCATGCTCGAAGTAGACGCCCACGGCTTCGACGAGATCGACCGCAAGCTGTTGCTGGCCATCATCCAGAAATACGACGGCGGTCCGGTCGGCCTCAGCACTCTGGCCGCCACTCTGGCCGAGGAGCAAGACGCGCTTGAAGAGGTCTACGAGCCCTTCTTGATTCAGATCGGCTTTCTTGATCGCACTCCGCGCGGCCGCGTAGCCACGCGCCTCGCCTATGAGCACTTTGGACTCGCCATGCCCGGCCGCCAGACGCCGCTGTTTTAACTGCTGTTCTTTCTGGTGAGACTCTGCGACGAAATAAATAGGGAAACCCGTTACTTCTCCGCCTTCTCCTCGTGATACTCCATCTCGGTATTAATCGCCCAGATGTTGTCCTTGGCCGTAACGCCGTTGACGATGTTCTCGACAGCGGTCATCGCAGTCAGCATCGAATGGTCCTGATTGTTGTATTTATGCATACCGTTGCGGCCAACTAAAAAGAGATTCTCAAAACCATCAAGATAGTTGCGAATCACATCGAAGCGGCCATAACTGCCGAAGTAAGCCGGATAAGTCTTGGGAACATGGACCACGTGGAAGTCCTCGACATCCCCCGCCTTTAGAATGCCGATTTTGGCAATTTCAGCAACGGCGAACTTCGCCATCTCCTCGTCGGAGAGCTTCCACAGTGGATCGGTGTCGTTGCAGAAGTATTCCAGGCCAATCCAGACTTTATCCTTGCCGCTCACCAGCCACGGGCTCCAGTTATTGAAGATCTGCAGCCGGCCGACAACCACGTCCGGCTCTTGAATGTAGATCCAGTTATCCTTGAGCGGCGAGCCATCCTTCTCCGTCACGGCGAGTTTGCTGGCGAGCAAGCCGACGGTGATGAAGTCGCGATACATGAGCCCTTCGCTCACTTCCGTCACCTCGGCGGGGACCGGCGTGGAGACAGCGCGAACCAGATCGCGGACAGGCATGGTCGAAAAGAAATAATCTCCCTTGTAGGTGACGCGCTCTCCCGCTTCGTTCAAACCTTCTACCGAAACTACCTTCTTCTCTTCCACGTGGATGCGGTCGATATGGATGCCGAAATGAATTTCTCCGCCGCCCTTCTTCACCAGTTCGGCAACATGTTCCCAAAGCTGGCCGGGGCCTAACTTGGGATAGAGAAACTTTTCGATCAACGAAGTCTCGATTGTCTTCTGAGCGATGTGGCCGGAGTTCTTTGGGCCAAAGGTCTTCTTGAGAAAATGCGTCACTACGCCCTTCAAGGAAAGCCCCTTGATGCGCTGCGCTCCCCATTCGGCGCTGATCTCGTGGCAGGGCACGCCCCAAACCTTTTCCGTATAGGATTTGAAAAAAGTGAGATATAGCTGCTTGCCAAAGCGATTGATGATGAAATCCTCGAGGGATTTCTCTTGGCGTTGAGGAAGCAATGCCGAGCGCATATAACTCATGCCGCAACGAACAGTGCGGACCAGGCCCATGTTCTGGAAGGTCGCCGCAGTCAGGCTGATGGGATAGTCGAAAAAGCGGCGCAGGAAATAGATGCGGCTCTTGCGTTGGCGGACCAGCATGACCAGGTCCTCCG
>PLPA01000301.1:0-4033 GCA_003159355.1 Acidobacteriaceae bacterium
AAAATCCAGGAGGGCTGCGGGAATCGCTGCACATTTTGCGTAATTCCCCAAACCAGAGGCTCATCGAAAAGTCTGCCCGGCGCAGTGGTTCTACGGCAGGTGGAGGGGTTTGTGGCAGTCGGGGGCAACGAACTGGTGCTTTCGGGGATCAATTTGGGGCGCTGGGGGCGGGATTTTTCTGACTCCGAAGGTGCGGCTCCGCGGACGCTGGCGAGGCTGGTGCGGAAGATCTTCGAGCAAACGCCGCTTCCCCGACTGCGGCTCAGCTCAATTGAGCCGATGGATTGGGACGAAGAACTGATGGGGCTGATGGCGGAGTTTGGAGGAAGACGCTTGGCGCGGCACGTGCACCTGCCCTTGCAGTCAGGCTCCGACGCGGTGCTCCGCCGCATGCATCGGCGCTACCGGCCGTGGCACTATGCGGAGAAGGTCGCTGCGCTGCTGCGGGCCGCGGGACCGGAGCTGACGCTGGGCGCGGACGTAATGACGGGCTTTCCCGGCGAGAGCGACGCCGAGTTCGAGGAGACTGTGGCGCTGCTGCGAGCGCTGCCTTACGGCTACTTGCATCTGTTTCCCTTTTCGCCGCGGCCGGGGACACCGGGCTGGGCGCTGCACGCCGAGCGGCCGGTTCCTGCGGAGGCGGTCGAAGAGCGAATGGCCGCGTTGCGCGCGCTGGCGGCGGAAAAGAGTCAGGCGCACCGCAGGCGCTTCATCGGCCGCGAGCTGGAGGCGATCACGCTGCACACGCCGGCGGAGCTGGAGGCGCGTGGCCGGACTGCCGCGCTGACGGAAAATTTTTTGCCGGTGGAGTTGCAGGGACGGCTGGAAGCCAACCGGCTAGTGCGGCTGCGGGTCAGCGGAGTGAACGCCGAAGGGACGCTGGAAGCAACACCGTTCGAAACAGAGCGAAATCAGTACGGAGCGACAGCGATGTCCGTCAACGCGAAATCGGTTCCCTTGAAGAGCAGTTCTTCGCCGGTCTCTTTGGCCAGCGCGTAGGCCATGCAATCGCCGAAGTTGAGCTTTGCCGGATGGCGGCCTTTGCCGTAGCGTTCAAATGCTGTTCTCGCCAAGCGTGCCTGCGATTCAGTAAAAGGGGCGATATTCATCCTGCTTCGAGAGACGTATATATCGAGATCACGCGCGCCATCCTCATCGCGCCGCCCAAGCAGAATCATGGATGCTTCAAGAAAGCAGGAAGAAGGCAGCCGGCAAACGGAGCTTTTCGCAATAGCGGTTGTAAGCCGCAACGCCTCAGGTTCCTTGAGCAAGATGGCTACAAGTGCAGACGAATCGACAATCATGAAGGAAGTCCGTTCTCGTCCCAGCCCATGATTTCATCCTCAGAACGCGAATCGAGGACCGGCAGTGAAGCGCAATGGTCCGCAATCGCCATCAAATCGGCGATTAACTGCTGTTTGCTCTCTCGCTTGCGCTCCTCGCGTTGCAGCCGCTCCCGCATGGAAATAATGACGGCGACCGTCATGGACTCTCCGGTAAGGGCGGCCAAATCGCGCGCCAAGCGGTCGGCTTCGGGAGCTTTGATGCTGAGCGCCATGGCGCCTGTCCTCCTGTTTGTCTACCTATCTATATATTAACGCCAAACCGGAACTTCGCAACAGGCAATGGCAGGGGCGGGAGACAAATCTCACGGCCGGCTTCCCGGAATGGACCCTTGCGCGGCGGGCGGCCTCTGATTTTTGCGCACGGCGGCCAAGAATCCTTGATTAACCCTTTGTTCAGCGGAGCCGGGCCAATGCTATACTCAGGTTGCGCTCTTGTGCCCGCGGCGCTTCCGGCAGAACCGGGAGGCGGGCAACGGCGACTTTTGGAGGAGCACCATCGCACTCGACAAACGTTCGGCCAAGTCCTTTATCCGCATCAACGAAAAAATTCGTGCGCGCGAAATCCGCGTCATCGACGAAAACGGCGAACAGCTCGGCATTCTTCCGCCTTTTGAGGCCATGAGGATAGCCCGTGAGCGCGGCCTCGACCTGGTGGAGGTTTCACCCAGCGCGGTTCCCCCGGTCTGCCGCATCCAGGATTACGGCCGCTTCCTCTACGAGAAAGAGAAGAGCGACCGCGCCGCCAAGAAGAAGCAGAAGGTGATCACGGTCAAGGAGGTCAAGTTCTCCGTAACCGTCGACGATCACGACTACCAGACCAAGAAGAATCAGGCGGTGCGTTTTCTTGTCGGTGGCGACAAGGTGAAGGCCAGCCTGCGCTTCCGCGGCCGGCAAATGGCCCACCGCGATCTGGGCTACGCCATAGTCAACCGGTTCATCCAGGACATCGGCGACGTGGGCGTCGTGGAGTTCATGCCGCGCATGGAAGGCACCATCCTGCACGCCATCATTGCGCCGTCGAAGAAGCAGGAAGCGCCCAAGCCCAAGCCGCCCGCGCCGCCGCAGACAGCAACTGCACCGCATCCGCCGGTTCCGCAGGCGCAGTAAGCCGCTCCAGCCCGCAAATAATTCAGGCCGCGCGCAGAGTCTCCGAGGACTCTGCGCGCGGCCTATACATTTATGGAGCGACTTTCATTCTAAATGCAGCCAGCGCAGGCCGAGCGAGTTCTTCGGCGGGCGGATGGCCCAGGTCTGACCCTTCCAAAATGAATGGGTGTTCCAGCTCTGGATTCTCGGACTTGGGAATCCAGAACCTTTCATCCGCGCTCCTGTTTCTTATAAAGCTACAGCTTTGCAGGCCATTTGCGGCTTGTATGAATGACAGAAAGAATTACAACTACATCGTCCACGACGCGGTAAGGGATAATGTATGGCAATCCGGGGACGATCAATTCGCGGGTTCTTTTGACTCTTCCCGGACGCCCGCTCTGCGGGAACTGCTCAAGCTGATCAGTAGCGTTCACCACGGCAGCGGCAACCCGCGTAGCGGCGGCGGCAACTCGTTTCCGGTGCCCCAACTCCGTAACCATTGGACAACCTTCTCGTGAGGAACAGTCTCGCCGGCCTCCGCCTCAGCCAAACCAGCCTGAATCTCTGCCAGCTTCCATTCCTCGTAGCCATCTTCCGCGGCAGATTCATCGGCAACCGGCGGCGTACGCAAGGCGAGAGCGCCGGTCGAGGTAAATGTCCACTCGACGGGATCGCCGACAGCAAGATTAGCGCGCCGCAACAGCTCCTCCGGAATCTCCACGGTAGCCGTGCCGCCGATGCGAGCAATCTGTGTGGCCATGATCTCCCCCGCTGCTTTTTATGATACTCGCATCTCGATTACCAACTCAATCCATTCTGCTGAAAAGCTTGCCCTCAGCGAAGCCGAAGGCGTCTGCCGCACCGCAGGTGGTTAGTGCAGACAGCGCAGGCAGAGCGAGCTCTTCGGCGGCACGGGCAGGATGATGAAGCCCTCGCGCCAGTGGCCCTCCTCGCGGCGCGGAGGAGGGCCCACGATGCGCGCGCCGCGCCCGCTCCAGTAGGACGATGCCCAGATCGGACCAGCAGCGGGTTGCGAGATCGACAGAGAGAACGGCCATCGTCCTAACACTAGCCTGCGGTATTGCGCCGGACAATGGAAAATCGCGGCGAAGCAGGCAGCGCTTGACGCAATTGAAACCGTGAGCCGAAACGGGACAGGAGGCCTGTGATAGACTGCCTGACGTGATGAAAAACCGGCTTCTCTCATTGCCAATTTTCGTGCTCTTCCTCGTTCTGGGAACGGCTTCGCTCTTCTCGCAGGAAACCCCGCATCTGGAAAAACGCGGCGCAGCCACGCAGCTCATCGTGGACGGCAGTCCCTATCTGATTCTGGGGGGCGAGCTGCACAACTCCTCCTCGTCGAGCCTGGAGTACATGAAGCCCATCTGGCCCAGTCTGGAGGCGATGGGGTTGAACACCGTGGTGACTCCGCTGAGCTGGGAGCTGATCGAACCCAGGGAAGGCGCCTTTGACTTTACGCTTGTCGACGGGCTGCTGACCCAGGCGCGGGCAGCCCACGAGCGCATCGTCTTCCTCTGGCTGGCCTCGTGGAAGAACGGAATGTCGAGCTATCCGCCGGTCTGGGTGAAGAGCGACAC
>PLPA01000301.1:4044-10503 GCA_003159355.1 Acidobacteriaceae bacterium
ACCGTGCTGATGATGCAGGTGGAGAACGAGGTCGGCGTGCTGGGAGGCTCGCGCGACCACTCCGAGGCTGCGGATAAGGCCTTTGCCTCCCCGGTTCCGGCGGAACTGACCGCCTATCTGAAGGCTCATCGGCAGTCACTCTATCCGGAGCTGAAGGCGCTGTGGGACGCAAATGGAGATAAGATGGTGGGCGCCTGGGCTGAGGTCTTTGGCGACTCGGCGCGCGCCGACGAGATCTTCATGGCCTGGAACTATGCGCGCTTCGTGCATGGCGTGACGGCGCGCGGCAAGGCAGTTTACAACATCCCCATGTATGTGAATACATGGCTGATGGGGGACAATACCCCTCCGGGCGACTATCCCAGTGGCGGGCCGGAGCCGCGCGTGATGGATATCTGGAAGGCCGCCGGCTCAGCCCTGGACTTCTATGCGCCGGATCTCTACGCCTCGAACTTTACCGACTGGTGCCGGCGTTACCACCGCGACGGCAATCCGCTCTTCATGCCCGAGGCCCAGGGCCGGAGCACCGCCGCGGCCAACGTCTTCTATGCGCTGGGCGAGGAGGCCGGATTCGGCTTCTCTCCCTTCGCGATTGAAGATGAGGCGGACCCCAAGGGCGACCTCGCCGCGAGCTATCGCCTGCTGGCCACTTTGGAGCCGCTCATCGTGGCGCATCAGACCGATGGCACGGTGCATGGCTTTGTACTAAACCAGGAAAATCCATCCATCGATTTCGTGATGCAGGGCTACATGGTGCACGTCACTCTGGACGAGATATTCGGCAACCATGCGGAGAACGGCTTCGGGCTCATCATAGCCACCGGAAAAGATGAGTTCATCGGCGCAGGCAAGGGTATCAGGGTCTCGTTCACGCCGCGCGCGGCCAGCGGCCCGAAGGTGGGCATAGCCGCGGTCGACGAGGGAGTCTTTGAGAACGGAATCTGGATTCCCGGCCGACGGCTCAACGGAGACGAGAACGATCAGGGTAAGGGCTGGCGCTTCACTCCGAGGAGGTTGACTACGGCGAAGGTGACGCTCTACCACTTCGAGTAGGATCTCGGCCAGGGCCGTCGATTTGCGCTATAATGGTTGAAGCCTCAAGAGGGCAGGGGAAGTCCTGTCTCACGGGCTATGCGGAGGGCGAGAATCTCTCCGCTCAAGACGAGAAGAAAAATGCCCAAGTTGAAGACCCATACGGGCGCGGCCAAGCGCTTCAGCAAGACTGGCACCGGCAAAATCAAGCGGGGCCAGACGAAGACGCGGCACATCCTTACTTCGAAGTCGCCGAAGGTGAAACGCAAGCTGGGGCGGACCCTGCTGGTTTCCGATGGCGACTACAAGAAGGTAGCGCGCATGATTCCTTACGCCTGATCGTGGCCTCCTCTCCTCGTGGAGAGGGTGCTACCGGGCCCCGGCAAACGCGTTGCCCCGGCCCCCGGCGAGTTGAGCAGCTCCGCTGTTTTGGCCCACCGAGAGATTCAGGCTTGTAAAAGCGAGTGAAGAGGTGTACCGCCCCGCCCGGCAAGGGTTTGGGCCTCCTGCCTCCAGCCGCATCACCGAACGCAAAATGGAGAAATCGCTATGCCCCGCGTAAAACGCAGTACCAAGCGGAGTGACCGCCGCAAGAAGATTCTGGAGAGAGCCAGTGGATACTTCCTCACCAAGTCCAAGCTCTATCAGGCAGCGCAGGAGGCCGTCGAGCGCGGCCTGAAGTTCGCCTACACCGGCCGCAAGCAGAAGAAGCGCCAGTTCCGCTCGCTGTGGATCGTGCGCATCTCTGCCGCCGCCAAGCTGAACAACTTCAGCTACTCGCAACTGATCAACGGCCTGAAAAAGGCCGACGTCGAGCTGGACCGCAAAATCCTGGCCGACATTGCCGTCAAGGATCCGGCTGGCTTCACCGGCTTGGTCGATCAGGCCAAGGTCGCCCTGGCCGCAGAGAAGGCCGGCAAGTAAGAGCCGGTCAGCAAGTCAGCAATACGGCCCGGAGTCCACTGGATTCCGGGCCGTTCTGCGTTTGGAGTGAATTACTTCTCGCTTAAGAATCCCTCTACGGACTTCTGCCACATCTCCGGCTGGTCGATGAAGTTCATGTGGCCGCTGTTGGGCAGGATTACCAGCTTCGAGCCGGCGATCTTCTCGTGCATCTCTTTGCTCAGGCTGGGGTCGCACTCGTCGTGGTCGCCCACCACGATCAGCGTGGGGACGTGAATCGTGGGCAGGCGGTCTACGTATTCGACAGATTTCAGATTGCCGTCAATGACGAACTCGCCGTCCGAGCCCCACATTGCGCGGTAGAGCTCCCAGTTGGTGGGGGCGTTGCCGCCGGCGGGGTCGTAGTTGGAGTCGGGGCGCGCGCCGTAGAGGAAGGGAAAGTAGCCGGGGCCCCAGGCCAGGTTCGCGTATTCTGCCGGGTAGCGGCCATGCTCCCAGGCCTCGCCTTTGCCAAAGAGGCCGGCTGCTTCGAGTTCGTTCAGGCGGGCCAGCTTGGCGGGAGGCATGGCGGCCTTCTCGCGGGCCAGCACGGCGTTCATATCGCGCGTGGAGGCGAAGGTCGAGTTGAGGATCAGGTGAGAGAGGTTCTGCTGGTACTTGAGGGCGTAGGCCTGAGCCAGCACGCCGCCGCAACTGTGACCGAGCAGTGAGATTTTGCCCAGGTGGAGGGCCACGCGCACGGCCTCCACGTCCTCGACGTCGCCCTCGACGGTGTAGAGGCCGGTGTCTTGCAGGCGCTGCGAGCGGCCGGAGCCGCGCTCGTCGATGAAGATGAGCCGATGAGTGCGGGCCAGCGGCAGCAGCCAGGGCAGGAAGTAGTCGTGGCTGGCGCCGGGACCGCCGTGCAGGACGACCAGCGGGTCACCGTTGCCGAAGGCCACGTAGTAGATGAGCACGCCGTGGGCGTCGACGAAGCCCTCCTGCTGGGGGTAGACGGCGGATTGAGCGGCGGCCGGGACCGTCACGGCAGCGGCAAGAAACATAGCGAGAGTCAGGCGCAAGAAGTTCATGAAGATGAGAATACCTCAAGAAGAACGGGTAGTGATTTATCCTTTTATATACGCTTATGAACATTGAGATTCCCAATTTGACGGCATTTGACGAGGCTGCGCTGGACTCAGCGTTTGCCCAACTGGAGCGGCAGGCGAGGGCGGCGGCCGCGGCGCTCGACGGCGAGGCAGCGGTTGACGGCTTCAAGCTGCAATGGCTGGGGCGCAAGCAGGGCCTGCTCAACGAGATCTCCGGCCGCTGGCTGAAGGCTGCGCCTGTGGAGGCGAAGAAGCTGCTGGGCGTGCGCTTCAACGCGCTGAAGGCAGTTGTGGAGGCCTTGCTGGATGAGGCGCTCGGCGCGGGTCCGACGGACGCGGCGCTGGCTCGCGAGACCATCGACATCACGCTGCCGGGGACGCGGCGGCTGATGGGCGCCGAGCACCCGATTACGCGCACGCTGAATGAGATTGTCGGCGTCTTTGCGGCGCTGGGCTACTCGGTGGGCGTGGGGCCGGAGGTCGAGACCGACTACTACAACTTCGAGAGCATGAACTTTCCGCCGGGGCATCCGGCGCGGGACACGCAAGACACGCTGGTGGTGGCGGGGCAGGAGCGGCGTCCGCAGCGCGACCGGCTCCTGATGCGCACCCACACTTCACCCGTTCAGATGCGGACGATGGAATCGCAGCCGCCGCCGGTGCGGATTGTGATTCCCGGCAAGGTGCATCGCAACGACGCGGCGGACGCGACCCACTCGCCAATTTTTCACCAGGTAGAGGGGCTGTGCGTGGATACGAATATCACCTTCAGCGATTTGAAGGGAACGCTGGACCACGCGATGAAGGCTCTGTTCGGTTCGGCGGTGAAGACGCGCTTCTTTCCGTCGTTCTTTCCCTTCACCGAACCCAGCGCGGACGTGCAGATCAGTTGTATCTTCTGTGGAGGAAAAGGCTGCCGCAAATGCAAGAACTCGGGATGGATTGAGCTGCTGGGCTGCGGCATGGTGGACCCGGCGGTCTTCGCGTTTGCGGCGGAGAAGCAGCCCGGTTATGACCCTAAGAAGATTTCCGGCTTTGCGTTTGGCATGGGCGTGGAGCGGATTGCGATGATGAAGTATGGGATCAGCGAGATTGGGTCGTTGTTTGCTGGCGACATGCGCTTCCTGGGGCAGTTTGCGTGAGAAATCTCGATTTTGATTTAAGACAGCGAGTTAGCAAGTTAGTGTTGGCTTTGAAAGAATGAGGTGGTTATGCCCAGAACCAGACATTTTCGCGATTTGATTGTTTGGCAGAAGGCGATGGAACTGGCTCGTCAGGTCTACCTGAGAACAGAAGAATTTCCCCAGGCTGAGACGTTTGGGTTGCGAATGCAGATGCGCCGGTCTGCCGTTGCTGTCGCGAGCCATATCGCAGAGGGGCATGGAAAGCTGACGGATGCAGAGCTGCGAAAATCGCTTGGTCTGGCGCGAGGTTCGCTGTATGAGTTTGAAACGCAGAATGAGCTGGCGTGCGGCCTGGGCTTCATCGACCAGGATTCCTCCCGGCAGTTACTTGAACTGGCCACGGAGACAGCAAAGCTCATCAATGGATTGTTGGCGAAGTTGGAATCCCAATAAGGAAACGAGAGATCCCGCTAACTCGCTAACTTGCAAATGTGCGCAAAGCGCACGCTAACTCGCTAAAAGGTAACCCAAATGAAGATTCTTACAAAATGGCTTCGTAGTTACCTGCCCGGTCTGCCTGCGACCGACGCTCAACTCGCCGAAGACCTGACCCTGCGCGGTATCGCCGTTGAGGGCATCTACGACCTGGGCGACGGCAACGGCTCGGGCAATGGTTCTCTCTATGAGATGGACATCACCACAAACCGCGTGGATGCGATGAACCACTATGGCGTGGCGCGAGAGGCAGCGGCGATTTATGGCTTGGCGCTGCCGGAGCTTTCGTATGAATTGCCTGAAGCCCGCCAGAGCGGCAAGTCCTTTCCGGTGCGCATTGAAGCCGAGGACGCCTGCGGGCGCTTCACGGCGCGGGTGCTGCGCGACGTCACTATCGGCCCTTCGCGGGATTGGTTTGCGGGCGCGGAGGTGGCCACTTATTTTGGCCTCTTGGAGCAGAAGCAAATCTCCAACGCAGTGGACGCAACCAACTTTGCCTGGCTGGCGATGGGCCAGCCGACGCACGTTTTCGATCTGGACAAGCTAGAAGGCGGCATCGTGGTGCGGCGCGCAAAGAAGGGCGAGCGGGTGAAGACGCTGGACGGCGTGGAGCGTGTGCTCGATCCAGAAGACCTGATCATTGCCGATCACGTGAAGCCACTTGGTCTGGCCGGCGTGATGGGCGGCTGGGATTCCATGATTACGCCGGATACGAAGAATGTGCTGGTGGAGGCGGCGTGGTTTGACCCGGTTGCGGTGCGGAGGACGGCGCGGCGGCACGGGCTGCACACCGACGCCAGCCACCGCTTCGAACGCGGCGCGGATTACAACGCCGCGCCGGTGGCATCGGACTTGGTGAGCAGCATTCTGCTGGCGAATGGCGGCTGGATCGAGGGCGATCTGGTGGACGCGCGCGTTCCCGCACTCGAGGCGCGCACCGCCAACCGCAAGCCGGTCGAACTCAAGCTGAGCGAGGTGCGGCGGATTCTGGGCACGACGGTGGATGCGGAAGGCATTTCTGCGGAGACGGCCGAGGGAGTGCTCGCAGCGTTGGGGTGTGGATTAGCGGAGTTAGCCCAAAAAGCGGAGTTAGCAAAAGACAAACCGGCATGGCTCGTCACGCTGCCCAGTTGGCGGCTGGACCTGGAACGCGAGATCGATCTGATCGAAGAAGTAGCCCGCGTCTACGGCTACAACCGCTTTGCCAATACGCTGCCGGTCTTTGGCGAAGGGGTACGCGCGCTGCCTTGGGCGGCCCAGGAGCCTGAAGTCCGTCGCACGCTGCTAGCGGCCGGCTTCCATGAGGCGATTGGCAGCACCTTCTGCTCGGCAGCCGAAGCCGCGTTGACGGCGCCGCAGCCGGGGCTGGCGGTTCCGCTGGGCAATCCGCTCAGCGAGGAGGCGGGTGTGCTGCGGCCGTCGCTGGTGGCGGGAATGCTGGCGATGATCGCCGGCAATCTGCATCGCGACGTGAGCGACGTGCGGTTGTTCGAGCTGGGCACGGTTTTCAGCGGAACGACGGAAAAAGTTGACGAGCGGCCATCGCTCTCCTTTGGCGCGGTGGGAACACTGCCGGAGCAGGGAGCGCTGCACGCGGCGCGCGCGATTGAGTTTCACGACGTGAAAGGAGTTGTCGAGCAGGTCGTGGGGCGCTTCCACGCGCGGGCCGTCCTCTTCGACCGCTTCCCTGCCGAGGCTGGGCTGACGCCGGAGTGGCTGCACCCGTATCGCACCGCGCGCGTGGTGGTGGACGGCATGACGGCGGGCTGGTTCGGACAACTGCATCCGCGCGTCGCCGCCGAGCGCAAGCTGAAGGA
>PLPA01000044.1 GCA_003159355.1 Acidobacteriaceae bacterium
ATGCGGAATTTGGTTCGGATTCTGGTGGTTAGCGCCTTGGTCTTCTTGCCCGCGGCTTCATTTGCAGGGGAGAAATTCGACGGTAATTGGCTTACAACTCTAACCTGCCCCGCAAAAGGAAACACCGAAGGCTATACTTGGAAGTTTCCCGGCGTGGTCACAGCCGGCAGCTTCCGCGCGGAGCACGGCACAGCGGATCAACCCGGCTATCTGCTGATCACAGGTCCCATTGCAGACGACGGCACAGCCAAGCTCTCTGCCTCTGGCATTGTCACCTCCAGGAAATATGCCCGCGGAGTCTTCGCGCATGGGGGCGCGGATTACAGCTACAACATCAAGGCCCAATTCAAAGAGACGGAAGGCTCAGGCGCCCGCGACGAGGGCCTCGGCGTTTATGGCCGCCCCTGCACCTTTGAGTTCGTCAAGCAGTAAGCCCGAATCAGACGGATGTACATCGGCGCATTTCCACGGAAAGATTATGAATCTGGGTGCCCCATCCTTCCGCGCTCTTTGCGGAAGGGTGGGAAACCATGAAGATGATCCCTGGATTCTAACCCGCCAGATGTTCCCCAATCAGCCGGTCGACAAGCGCCATCAGGTGCTCTCCGGTTCGTGGCAGGATGAACGCCGAATTTGTCTCGTCCCAATCGAGCTTGAAGCTGGTTGATAGCGCCGAAATCCAAATCTGGCGAACCGGCGCGTTGGGCGTAATCACGAACTTGCCAGCCGGCTCCTCGAAGGCGACGTTCAACACGCCGTTCTGTTCATCGACCTCAAAGCCGGACTCCGCTTCTTCCTCGCGTACAATCAAGTGCTGCATCAGCGAGTCGAGAGCGGCTTCGGCCACGCGGCGAAACTGCAATTCATCCAACATACAACCCAGTCTAACAACTTCTGCCGCCGCAACCCATTGCCGGCTGAACTTCGCCGCGCGAAAGAAGTTTAAGACAAAATCCAGGGAGGAGGTTGCATCTCCACGATGGATGTGGTAATTTACTAACTAGTTAGTTAAATATGATCACATCTGTCCCAACCCGCACCCAGGCCGAACGCGCCGACCAGACCCGCGCCCGCATCCTCGACGCCGCCATTCACGAATTCAGCGAAAACGGCCTGGCTGGCGCGCGCACTGAGCAGATAGCCGAGGAAGCCGGTGTCAATAAAGCCCTCCTTTACTATTACTTCAAGAGCAAGGATGAGCTGTATGTAGCTGCGATCGAGGCCATGGTGGAGACGGTCCGGGCCAACAGTTTCGCCGTCCTGGAGGCCGATGCTCCGGCGGGCGAAAGGTTCCTGCGCATTATCCTGAACCACTTCGACCGCATGTACTCCAACCGCGCATTTCAGAGCCTGATGCAGCAGGAGATGATCCGCCTCCATCGCGGCGAGTCCAGTGCCATGGGGCCGATCTCCGAGAAGCTGATGCGTCCGTTGTGGGCCAGGGTCAAGGCCGTGGTCGAAGAGGGAATTGCCGCCGGGGAACTGATTCCGGTCGAGTGGACGCAGTTGATCTACGCCGGCCTGGGGGCCAACGTATTCTACTTTCTCTCCGCGCCAATGACCAAATGGTCGCAAGGCTTCGATCCGCTGGAGCCTGCCGCTCTCGAACTCCGGCGCAAGGTTGCCATTGAATTTCTTGGGCAGGCCATTTTCATGGATCGCGAGCACGGCGCGCGCGTGGCCGCCTGCGTACTGGCCGCAACACCAATGCCGCCATTGACTGACTCGCCAGCCGGTCATTCCCGCAATGCAATTTTCAAAAGCCGCAATATCGATGCTGCTCAAACGTCTGCAATTGAAGTGAGGCACAAGTGAACGCACGCAATAAAGTTTTTCTGATCCTGGGTTTGCTGACCGTGGGGTCGCTGATCTGGTACCTGGTCACGGTGCGGCCCACCACCGATCTGCAACTGATCGGCACGGTGGACGCCAACGAGGTGGTAGTGAGCAGCAAGATTCCAGGGCGCATCCAGACGCTGACGGTAGACGAAGGCCAGCAGGTGACGGCCGGCCAGCTGATCGCCATCATCGAGAGCGACGACCTGCAAGCCGCGCGCAAGGCCGCCGAGGCCACCGCAGCTGGCCAGAACTGGAAGCTCGGCGAGACGGTTGAAACCGAGCGCCAGACCCGCGGCGAAACCGGCAGCGCCGCCGTCAACGCCGAGGCCCAGCTCAGCGCCGCCAAGGCCACGCTAGCCCAGGCGAAGGCCAACTACGACCATCAGCAGGCCGACACCAGCCGCACCGTAGCGCTGGCTCAGCAGGGAATTATGAGCGAGCAGGCCAAGGACGACGCGGCTACCAGCCTCCAGGCAACCAAAGCCGCCGTCGATGCGGCCAAAGAGAACGTTGCCGCCGCTGAAGCCTCGTTGCGACAGGCCCGCGCCCACGAACTGCTCACCAATGTCGCGGCCCGTACCGTGGACGAGACCCGCGACGTGGTCGTGAATGCCCGCGCTCTGGCCGACCAGGCCAAAGTCGAGCTGGGTTACGCGCAGGTTTTTGCCCCGGTCAGCGGCAGGGTCAACGTCCGCGCCGCCCGGCAGGGCGAAGTCGTCGCCGCCGGCGCCGCCATAGTCACTATCATGGACCTGACCCAAACCTGGGTCTACGCCCCGCTGCCTGAAACTCAGGCCGACGCCGTCCAGCTTGGTGATTCGCTGCGTGTCGTGATGCCCTCGGGCGCAACGCTTCAGGGCAAGGTCATCAATAAAGCCGCAGAGGCCGACTTTGCTACCCAGCGTGACGTCGGAGCCCGCAAGCGCGACATCAAGACCGTTCAGCTCAAGCTGCTCATCGACAATCCCGGCGAGCGCTTCGTTCCCGGCATGATTGCGGAAGTCGATATTCCAAAGAGCAAGCTGGTGAAAGAATGACGGTCCCGGCCATTGAAGTCTCCCATATCGTCAAGCGCTACGGCGATTTTGAAGCCGTTAAGGACGTCAGTTTCTCGGTTGCCGAGGGCGAAATCTTCGGCCTGCTCGGGCCCAACGGCGCAGGCAAAAGCACGCTGATCCGCATGATGACCACGCTGATTCCACTCACTGGCGGCCACGCCATCGTCGCTGGCCATGATGTGGCCAAGGACCCCGATGCGGTCCGCCACATGATCGGCGTCATTCCCCAGGCGCTTACCAGCGACCCCGACCTTACCGTCGAAGAGAATCTCAGCATCTACGCCAAGCTCTACAGCGTGCCCAAGGCCGAGCGCGTGAAAAGCATCGCCGAAGTCCTCGAAGCTGTGGACCTCACCAAGTGGCGCGGCGCGCAGGTCAAGACACTCTCCGGCGGAATGAGGCGCCGGGTTGAAATCGCTCGCGGCCTAGTCCACAATCCTCGCATCTTCTTCCTCGACGAGCCCACCACCGGCCTCGATCCCGTCTCCCGCATCGCCGTCTGGGAGATGCTCAGCAACCTGCGCGCCACCCGCAACCTCACCATCCTGATCACCACGCATTACATGGATGAGGCCGACAAGCTCTGCGACCGTCTCGCCATCGTCGATCACGGCACGCTCGTCGCCTTGGGCACGCCTCTTGAGTTGAAGCACAGCGTCCCCGGCGCCAACGTTGTCGAAGTACACTTCGACCGCGAGACCCCCGAGTGGCAGGCTCGTCTGGAAGGCCTCGAGGGCGTATCCAGCGTGCAGGCCGAGAGCGCCGGCTATTATCGCGTACTAACTTCCTCCGGCTCCAAAACCACCATGCAGTTAGTCGAGTTAGCCGCCTCTTTGGGCGAAACCCTGACTTCCCTCAGCGTGCAAAACACCACGCTTGACGATGTATTCGTCCACTACACCGGCCGCCAGCTTCGCGATGAGCAGGTCAAGCCGCCCCACTTTACAATGCCGCCCCGGCCCGGAGCACAGCCATGATCAGAATGTTCGCCATTGTCGAGCGCGAGATGCGCAAGTTCTTCCGCTCGCCGACTCTCATGATCATGTCGCTGATGATGCCGCTCCTGCAGTTGATCATCATGGGCAACGCCTTCGGCGGCAAGATCGTCGGCTGCCGCGTTGCTGTCGTGGACTACGACCACGGCCCGCAAGCCGTCAAACTCCGCGAAGCCTTCGACTCGATCGCGGTCAACATCAAGACTTTCACCACGGTCGAATACACCAACGAGGTGCAGGCCCGCGAAGACGTGCGCACCGGCAAGATCGACGCCGCGGTCATCATCCCCGCGCAATATTCCCGCCGCGTCTATTCGCAGGACGCCCCGGTCATCGGCCTGGTCGTCGATGACACTGACCCATTCACCTCCGGCTCCATCGAGGCCGAGATGCAGTTAGTCGTCAGCGCGCTCACCGCCCCGGTCATCCAGCCCCGCCTGGCCAGTCAGATCGCCCTGGAAATTGTCGAGCTTTATCCCTACGTCAACTACATGAAGTTTTTGCTCCCCGCCACCATTGCCCTGGCCATGTATATTTCGGTGATGATCGGCGGCGGAATGTTATATATCGACGACAAGGCCCGCGGCGTTCACGAGGGCTATCTTGTCACTCCCATCACCAAGCTGGAGTTAGTCTTCGGCATGAACCTGGCCGGGGCCATGAAAGCCACCTTGGCGGGAATCTCGCTTACGGTCATCGGCTCACTGATGGCCGGACTCGGCGTCATCTTCCATCCCGAGGCGCTGGCCGAGCTCTTCTGCCTGATCCTGGTCACCTCCATCGCCTTCAACGGCATGATGTTCCTGCTGATGGTTCGCGTCGATGATCCGCTGGTTCCCCGCGCCATGTTCGGCGTCCTCAACACGCTCTTGTTTTATCCTTCCGGAGCCATGTATCCCATCGCCGCATTCCCGGCTTGGCTGCGCGCCATCGCCATCGTCGATCCTTTTACCTACGTGATCCACGGCTTCAAAGCCATTCTGCTCAAGGACGGCGGCTTTCAAGCCATTCAATTCGATCTGTTCTTTCTTTTTGTCTTCGGCATCGGCACGCTGCTGATCGCCACGCCGCTCTTCAAACGCACGTTGTAACTATGGATCAGGCAAGTGGGTGGGATCAGCATAAGTCTGTCATCCTGAGCGGAGCGCAGCGGAGTCGAAGGACCTGCTTCTTGCTTTTCTGTCGAAAGTGCTGGAAGGCAACAAATCAGTTTTTCATGCCGAAGGCCGCTGGCCCCACCGCAGGTGGTTGTAAACTGACCCTATGACGCGTCGATTGCTTGCTTCCCCCTTGCTCGCTTTTATCGTCCTGGCCGGCTGCCACTCCGGCCAGAAGCCGCCCGCGCAGCTCAGCGCTGCTCAGAACTACAAGGTCTATCAACTGCGCGGCAAGGTGGTCTCCACCGATGCCGCCAGGGGCGAGGTCACGGTGAACCATGAGGCCATTCCTGGGTTGATGGAGGCGATGACGATGCCCTACAAGCTCAATGACGCGAGCATCCTCAGCGAGCTTCATCCGGGCGACGTGATTACCGCCGATGTGCTGGTCTCGCCCGATCCAGATGCCAGCTATCTTCTCGACCACATCGTCGTTGTGGCGCAGGCCAAGCCGGATTACAAGCCAGCCGTCTCGTACCATGTCCCCGCGCCGGGCGACGCGGTGCCCGATTTCAAGCTGCGCAACCAGGACGGGCGGCCGATTCATCTTGGCCAGTTCAAGGGCAAGTCGCTAGTGATCACCTTTATCTACACGCGCTGCCCCTCGCCCGACTTCTGTCCGCGAGTGACGCGCAACTTCGCAGCGCTGGAAAAGCAGTTAGCCGCCAACCCCGCGCTCTTTGCCAAAACGCATTTGATCTGCATCAGCTTTGACCCGGAGCACGACACACCGGAGCGGCTCCGCGCCTATGGAGTGACTTACATAGGCAGCGACGCGAAGAGCGCCTTTGCGCACTGGGAGTTTGCCGTGCCGGAGAAATCCGTGCTCGCCGAGATGGCCAAATTCTTTGACCTGGGAATGACCAACGAGGCGGATTCGACGATCACCCACACGCTCTCGACCACGCTGATAGGCCCGGACGGCAAGGTGGCGCGCTTCTATCCCGGCAACGAATGGACGCCGGAGCAGGTGCTTGGCGATGTGAAGCAGTCGGCCGCAAGCGCCGGCTGATGCTTTGTTTCCTCAAGAGATCAGCGTACGGCCTGGGTTTTCGTCGTTTCCCTCGGCTTGCCGTTTTTTGAATTGGGCGATGTCGTAAAGGCGGCTTGCTCCTTCAGTAGCGCGGGCAAAGCATTCTAGAGCATATCACTAGAGCATATCACTAATAGGT
>PLPA01000263.1 GCA_003159355.1 Acidobacteriaceae bacterium
GCCTCCACCTGCCCATCGTGCTTGACGACGGCGATGACTTCGCAGCCGTACAGCGCGGCCACGTGAAGAATCATCAATCCCAGCGGGCCGCCGCCGATCACGGCCACAGTGTCGCCGGGATGCGGGCCACAGTCCTCAAAGCCATGCACCGCGCAGGCCAGCGGCTCGGTCAGCGCCGCGTGCTCCAGCGGCACGTGCTCCGGCACAAGCAGCGTATTCTTGGCCACAATGCGCGCCGGAATGCGGATGAACTCCGCATAAGCGCCGTTGTTGAAGAGCAGATCGTCGCACAGGTTCTCCTGGCCATGCGCGCAGAAATAACACTGCCCGCAGGGTGCGGAGTTCAGCGCGACTACGCGGTCGCCGGTGGCAAAGCCCTCGGTTCCCTCACCAACCTCGATGACAGTTCCGGCCTGTTCATGGCCAAAGAGCGCCGGCGGCACAATCATGCGCGCGTGATAGCCCCGCCGGAAGACCTTCAGGTCGGTTCCGCAGGTGAGCGCCGCGTCCACGCGGACGATCAACTCACCGGTTTCGGCTTTGGGAATGGGAACCTGCTCGATGCGGACATCTTCGCGGCCGTGGAGAACGGCAGCCTGCATGGTGTCGCGGCCGTGCAGTAGCACGTGCTCGACCGTTTTGCGGCCCAGGCTGACGGCGGATTCGACCTTCTTGCGGCCTTCCACCACCACCGTCTCGACGGTATTGAAGCCGACCTCAACCACCGTATCGACAGTATTGAGGCCTCCCTCGACGACTTTCTCGGCTTTCTTGCGGCCCTCTTCGACAACCGTCTCGACGGTCTTGCGGCCTCGGAGGATCGCGGCTTTTACCGTACCTGCCATCGCTATCCTCCCCACTCTGCCCCGGCTCCGGGCGCAGATTCAATCATAATCTTCATCGAGTCGGCTTTGGGGTTCGACGCAATTTCAATCGCCTGAACCGCCTCTTCCAACGGAAAGCGGTGCGAGATCAGTTGCGTCAGATCAAATCCATCGCGATAGCCGCCCAGCACCAGCTCTTCCACCTCGGGCTGAATCGCCGTCGAGGCCGAGTAGGAACCCAGCAGCGTCTTCTCGTCCATGCAAACCGCGCCGGGATCGAAGCTGGCCGTTTCGTGCTGGGTCTGGGCAAAGAGCATCACCTTGCCGCCGGGACGCACAGCCGCCATCGCCGCCGGAATCAGCGCTGAACCGCCCACGGCCAGAATCACCGCGTCCGCGCCACGGCCTTCGGTAGCGGCCATCGCGCGCTCGACAACGTTTTCGTTTCCGGCTTGGATGGGCTCATGCAAGCCGAATTTGGCGGCAATTGCTTGGCGCTCGGGGTAAAGGTCCGAGGTCAGTACACGCGCACCGGTGCGTCGCGAAAGCGCAGCAAGCAAAATGCCGATCGGCCCCTGCCCGATCACCAGAACCGTCTCGTCCGCGGCCAGATGCAGCAGCTTGACGCCCTTCAGAACGGTGTTCACCGGCTCCATGAAGGCTGCCTGCTCAAACGGAACGCCATCGGGTATCCGCACCACGCCGCCCATCCGGACGATCCAGTCCATCACCCGAATGTACTCGGAGAAGCCGCCGCCGGAGGGTTCAAAGCCCGCGGTTGCGCCCACCTTCTTGTAGGTCGAACACTGCGCGAAGGTCTGCTTGCGGCAGTAGTAGCATTGGCCGCAGGGAATGTGGTGGTAGACCATCACCCGCTCGCCGACGGCAAACTTGTTCACGCCTTCGCCGGCTCTGACGATGGTTCCGGCCATCTCATGGCCGAAGATGCGCGGCGCGGAGTGCGAGCCAAGGTGAATCTTCTTCAGGTCGGTGCCGCAGACGCCGCAGGTGGCAATCTTGACCAGCAGCTCTCCCGGTCCAATCACCGGCACGGGCACCGTTTCCAGGCGCAGATCATTGATGCCGTGGTAAACGACGGCCCGCATGGTGGTGGGAACGCTCGATAGCGAAATCCGCAAATCGGGCCGGGGTTCAGCGTTGGTTTTTTGGGTAGCCATTGAGCTTTCTAATGTTACCTCGTTCATCCAGCAAATCGAGCACAGACGCCGCGATGCTTCGCGCAGCCTTACTGCTATTTTCGCCCATTCGGATGAGCGCCCGCCAGTGCCATGGCCTCACCAGCGCGAAAAACACGAAGCGCAGCAATTGAAACTGTCCATCTGTCGAGATAAAGCGATTGAAATCAGGAAGATGATCGCTGTATCCGTCACTGATTCCCTTGATGCAATAAAAAGGAATGCCGCGCATCCGGGCGAGGCGCGCAACTCCCGCGGCCTCCATGTCAACCAGAGCGGCTTCGTAGGTGGAGGCGAGGCGTTGCTTTTCGGCGGCGTCGGCGACGCGAGAGTTCGTCACCAGCCAGCAATCATTCGGCGGACCGGTGGTGACAAAGCGCTCCCCGGTCCGAGCGTCGATGACGGTGGAGACATCGTAGGTTTGGCCGGGGACAAGCTCCTCGCGCAAGGCTCCTGCCCAGCCGGTGGAGATCACCGAATCAAGCTCTCCGCTCTTCTCCACTTCGGCAAATGCTTTGGCCGCGCGGTTCACTCCGGCTCCGGCGCAGGCGGCAATCCACTCGCCTCCGTCGAAGCTCCAGCGCCAGAGATCGACGCCGTTCGAGCGCTCGTGCTGCCAGCCGCGCGTCAGCGGCTTCAATTCGGCGGGTAGGGCGGCTATGATGGCGGTGCGCGTCATGGATAAGACCGATCTCCCCCAGTATTTTCGGCTGCCGCCAACTCCTTGGGTGGCGAAAGCCAAACCAGCGGCACCTGAACTGCTAGCGCAACGATAAATGCCCCCAAAGGCACCCACCCCCAATTTTCTCGTAAGGAGATCACAAGCACAGACAACGACACCAGAATCGGCAAAATCCAAAGCAAGCTGAGACGAAGTTCAAGCAGACGTCCGACTGTCATTAAAGGCCATACAAGAATGAAAAACGAATAACATACGAGATCAAAGACAGATTTCGCGCGGCTCTGAGATGCTCCCATTGTCGCAAGATGAACGATCGAATCAAGAAATAAACTGGCCACTAGTGCGTAAGTCCACTTACTGACGTACCACGACTTTTTTGAGAATATTCGCGCCACTCTCATGCTTTTCCCCCTTTGCTTAATCTACGGCGCATACCCATGCGCGCGGAACCAGTCAATCGCGGCCTTCATCGCCGGGTTGACGGGCAGAATGCGGAAGCCCAGCTCCTGCTGCGCGCGGGCGCTCGATGCGTACATCTTCTTGCGGCCCATGCGCACCTCTTCGAGCGTGGCGCGCGGCTCGCGCTTGCGGATGCGCCCTGTGATCCACTCCTCAAAGAAGGCGTAGGTCGCGGCCACGATGAACGGAATCTCCACCGTCGGCGACTTGAGTCCGGTGATCAATGCCATCTTGTCGAGAATCTGCTTAAGGGTCAGATTCTCGCCGCCGAGAATATAGCGCCGGCCCGGCTGGCCTTTCGTCAACGCGGTAACGTGCGCGCGAGCGACCTCGGCGACGTCCACCAGATTCAGCCCGGTGTCCATATAGGCGGGAAATTTTCCGTTCAAAAAATCCAGAAAAATCTGGCCCGTCGGCGTGGGCTTCGAGTCGTTGGGGCCGATCGGGCTGGTGGGATTCAGAATGATGACGCGCTGTCCGTCCTGCGCGGCCTTGATCGCCTCCTGTTCGGCCAGAAACTTGGAGCGCTTATAGTGCCCGACCATGTCTTTCAAACAGACCGGCGTCTCCTCGTTGATGACCAGCCCGTCGCGGCGAAAGTGCATCGTGGCCACGCTGGAGGTGTAGACGAAGCGCTTTACCCTGGCCTCGCGCGCCAGCCGAAGCAGCTCGCGCGTGCCGTCCACATTGGCCTTGTACATCGCCGCCGGGTCGGGAATCCAGAGGCGGTAATCGGCGGCCACATGGACGACCGCGTCGCAGCCGGCAAGCGCGGGCTTGAGCGATTCGGGATCGGCGAGGTCTCCGACGTGCGTCTCGCCCGCAATGCCTTCCAGATTTGCCAGGTTGCTGGTCTTGCGGACGAGAAGACGCAGTTGAGCGCCGTCAGCGGCAAGCGCCCGCGCCACATGATGGCCGATAAATCCCGTCGCGCCGGTAAGAAATACTTTCATAGCCTCGATTCTCTAATGCCATCTTAAACTGTTGTGTTGTTCGGTTTGCAATCATTTGGCAGTCAAGTCCTAAATCTTCTGT
>PLPA01000033.1 GCA_003159355.1 Acidobacteriaceae bacterium
GTCGTCGCCCCCGCCTCCGCCGTCGCCGCCGCCGGTGGGCCGCTGCGCAACCGGAGGCAGGCCGCCGAGTCCCGGCGCTCGCCGTTGTTTCTTCCCCGGTTTGTGGGTAAAGGTGACGGGCATTCGCAGCCTCTGTGAGCTTGAGATTACTCCCACTTTGCATTGGACGCACGTAGAATTTTTCGGATATTTTTCATCCGGAACAAGATTAATTCCCAACTCTGGCCGGAGAGCTTGGCGTGTGCCGGTTTTGGCCGGCCATTTCTTCCCTGGCCGCGGCCACAATCTCGACGAAGAGCCGATGCACGCGGCGGTCGCGGGAGAGTTCTGGATGGAAGGTGGCGGCCAGGATGCGGCCCTGGCGAATCAGCGTCGGAAAGCTGTCGCGCCGGGCCAGCACCTCAACGCCCGCGCCGGTGGCGACGATGCGCGGGGCGCGGATGAAGACCATCTCCAGCGGCCCTCCGGCGAGGGCGGTCTGGGCGGTCACGATGGCCGAGTCGATCTGGCGGCCATAGGCGTTGCGCTCGACGACTGCATCGAGCAGTCCAAGGCTGCGCTGTGCCGGGTTAAGAACCTCGCGCGCCAGCAGGATCGCTCCGGCGCAGGTGCCGAAGACGGGCCGGGCGTCGCAGAAACCCTGCAAAGCCTCAAAAAAGCGGTGTTTTTCGAGGAACTTGAGCATGGTGGTGGATTCGCCGCCGGGCAGCACCAGGCCGTCGAGGCCGGCTAGCTGGGCGGGTTTGCGCACCTCGACAGGTGTCGCGCCAGCCTCGGTGAGCGCTTGCGCATGGCTGGCGTAGTTGCCCTGGATGGCCAGAACGCCGATGCGCGGGCGGCCCAGCGGAACGTCCTTGAGAAAGCGCTGTTGTTCTTCTGTATTCGTCAATAGAATGCTCCGCCCTTGGCCAGGGAATATCGACAGCGCTTTCATCGGGAAACAACGCCGCTCAAGACAATTTTATCCGCTCGCCGCATACGGTGCGGCTGCCGCCCTCGGCATCTCGATGGGAGTGCTGGGGCTTCCCGCTCCTATCGCCTCCAGCCCTCCCGGCCCCGATCATGGCGATTCCCGGCCAAGCGGGCGGAAGAAGCGCCGTTTTGCCCGGATTCGCGCAGGCAATAGCCTTGCCGCTGCCCAGGCATTTACAATGGCGTCTAAGCATCAGGTGCGCGATTCGTCGCCGCTCCGGCTTGTCCTGACCCTATGAATCTACGAATCTTTCGCACTCCCGCGGCTTTCCTGTTCTCGACGGTGCTGCTCGCAAGTTCCGCTTTGGCGCAAACTACGCATCCCGCCGCGCCCGAGAGCCCATACGGCGGCGCCACGGTCGAGGAGATCATCGCCCGGGTCAACGATCAGATCATCACGCGCTCGGACTACGACCGCGCCTCAAAGGAACTGGACGAAGAGGCGCGCCAGCACGGCGCCACGGAGCAGGATATCTCCGCGGCCCACAAGGATCTGCTGCGCAACCTGATCGACCAGCAACTGTGGCTCTCCAAGGGCAAGGAGCTGAGCATCACTGGCGAAACCGGGCTGATCAAGCGCCTGGACGAGATCCGCAAGCAGTACCATATGGAATCGATGGAAGACTTGGAGAAGGCCGCCAAGGAGCAGGGCATCTCGTTTGAAGACTTCAAAGCCAACATTCGCAACGGCATCATCACCCAGGAGGTGATGCGGCAGGAGGTGGGCAAGCTGGTTCAGTTCACCCCCGGCGAGGCCGAGCGCTACTTCGAGCAGCACAAGCAGGAGTATGTGCAGCCGGAAAACGTAACGCTGGCCGAGATTCTGGTCTCCGTCGGCACGCCTTCACCCTCAGCGACGGAGCCGGGCGGCGTGCAGCCCGACGATCCCGCAAAACTGGCGGCTGCCAAGTCGAAAGCCGACGATATCGAAGCAAAACTCCACGCCGGGGGCGACTTTGGGCAACTGGCCCGCAGCTTCAGCGACGGCGCCACGGCCGCCGAGGGCGGCGATCTGGGTCAGTACAAGCGCGGCGAGCTGGCGAAGGTGCTCGAGGATCGGACCTTCGCGCTCAAGACCGGCCAGTTTACAGAGCCGATTCGCACCAAGCAGGGATTCGTCATTCTCAAGGTCGTGCAGCACATTCCCGGCGGGGTTCCGGCATATAAGGACGTGGAGGAGCAGGTCCAGCAGAACATCTTCGCGGCGCGCATGGAGCCGGCGATGCGCGGCTATCTGACCACCATGCGCGAGCAGGCATTCATTGACATCAAGCCGGGCTATACCGACACCGGCGCCAGCGCCAAGCAAACCAAGCCCATCTACAGCGCCTATGTGCCGCCCGCGCCCAAGAAGAAGAAGAAGGTGGAGCGCACGCGCTTCCGCGAGAGCACGCGCACCTTCCGGCAGAAGACTTCGCAGGCAGCCGCCGCGCCGGAAGCAGCTACGCCTGCTGCAACGCCCGTCGCTGCGCCGGCCAGGAAGGGCAAGAAGAACAAGAGCGCCGATCTGGCTGCAATGAAGCTCGGCAAGAAGGAAAAGATCCGCTATGGCAAGGCGCCGACCAAGACTCTGCCCAGCGCGCCTGAGAGCGCGACCGAGGATGCGGGCGCGGTAGCGCCAACCGCCGCTGCCGGCCCGGAGCCGGTGAATCCGCTGGAGTCCAAGGCCAAGCCGACCGAGAAGACCCGCTACAGCACGCGCGCCAGGCAGATCAAGCAGCCCAAGGCTAAGGGACCGAAGTTGGACGCTCTGGCTCCCGCCTCGCCGGGCGCCGCCGAGGTTGCCGACCAGCAGACCCAGGCCGGTCCGCTGGGCCTGGCTGGCGATACCTCCAAGAAAAAGAAAAAGGCTGCCACCACCACGGGCGACAAAACCCGCTTGGCCGGCAAGAAGAAGTCCAAGACTCCGGAGCAAAGCACCGGCGACGTGCCGCTGGGCCCCGCTGCGCAAGCCCCCGCGCCCGCGCCTGCCCCGGCTCCGCAGCCGTAACGCTCCTGGTTTCAATCGGCGCGGCTGGAAGGTTCGGGATTAGAATCCTAACCTGCCAGCCGCGCCGTTTTCAATGCACAGGAAGACGCTATGCATTCTCTCTGGTTTGGCGAATTCATGGGCACGCTGGTGCTGCTGGGCGGCGCGCTCGCCGGACTGCTGCTGCGCTACGCGCATCTGTAGGCCGGATTCCCCCCCGACAGAATCTGAAGCATGCTCTTTCAGTACTTGAAGAGTGTATACGGAATGTGTATTCTTGAGAGCAGGGAGCGCCGCAATGAACAGCCGGGAAGTCATTCGCAGACTCCAACAGGACGGCTGGTTCGAGGTTGCGCAGGCTGGCAGCCACAAGCAGTTCAAGCATCCTGTCAAACCGGGCCGGGTTACGGTTGTGTACCCCCAAAGAGATGTTCCGGAAGGAACACTCCGGAGCATCGAAAGACAATCGGGCCTCAAGCTCAGGTAAAGGAGCAACCATGGAATATATCGCCTACCTTCACAAGGACAAGAACTCGGATTTCGGCGTCAGCTTTCCTGACTTTCCCGGCTGCATCACCGCTGGTTCGAGCCTGGAAGAAGCACGCGGCAGGTCGGCCGAAGCTCTGGCCTTCCATGTGGCCGGGATGCGCGAGGACGGAGAGACTATTCCCAAGCCTTCGACGCTCGACGACCTGCACGGCGATCCTGCAATGAAGGGTGCGGTAGCTTTCCTGACCGAACTGCGCGAACCGGAGAGAACCGTCCGCATCAACATCACCGCCCGCCAAAGCCAGATTGCCGAGATCGACCGTCGCGCCCGCGCCAAGGGACTTACCCGCTCCTCGTACATCGTGCAAAGCGCATTGCAAAAGAAAATTGCCTTGCGCTAGCGACAGGCCATTTGACGAATCCATCCCGCATCTACCGCAAGTTATCCGTAACCGGCTCGGGATGGATGGTCACGCGATAGACCTCCGGGCACTCCAGCTGGAAGCGGTATTCGAGCGCGGTGATCACCTCATGCACGCGCTGCATCGTCAGCTCGTCGGGCAGCGTGCAGTGGCACGTAACGTGAATGTGCTCTGCCGAGCGGCCCACCAGAATCTCATGCACATCCACAATCTCCGGCAACTGCGCGGCCGATGAGCGCATCGCCTCTTCGATGTGGCGATTCTTCTCGACCATCACTTCGGGCTGCTCGATGGTCGCCGGCTCGCTCTCGATATGCGTTAAGATTCCGTCGATCTCCGGCACCTCGCGCAGAATCTCCGCCTCCATCGAGCAGACAAAATCATGTGCCTTGAGCAAAGGCAGCGTCTCATCCAACTCCAGGTGCTGCTCCACGCGCAACCGCCCCTTGTGAGACTGCACGCTCAACTCATGCACGCTCACGTTGTTGCGCGCGGCCACCGCCCGCACGCGGTCGAAGATGCTTTCGGCTTTGGCCTTGCGCGGCTCCGTGTGGATCACCACGTCGGCCTCGGGCAGCGTGCGATGCACGGCCTCGGTGGCCGCACGGACCAGATCCCCAGTGTGCTCGAAGGTGGAGCGGCTGGGCAGCGCCAGCGTCAGGTCGGCAAAGTAGTTGGCCCCGGCACGCCGCACCCGCGCCTGCTCCACGCTGAGCACGCCTGGCACCTGCGCCACGTCGTCGATCAGCCGCCGCCGCGTCTCGACGGGAATCTCATCCAGCAGCACACTGACCGCCTCGCGGCCCAGACGCAGCGTCAGCCGCAGAATCATCAGCGAAACCACCACCGCCGCCAGCGGATCAGCATAGCGAAGCCAGCCCACGCCGAAATGCACACCCAACCAACAAGCGCCCAGCCCGCCCAGCACCGCCAGCGACGACCAGATGTCCGAGGCAAAGTGAAAGGCGTCGGTAGCCAGCGCCGACGAGCCGGTCTTTTCCGCCACAGCGCGCAGCCGCCGCGACCGCCAGAAATCCACGCCAATCGAAGTCAGCACCACCGCGACCGGCCAGCCCAGGTCTTGCAGTTGCTTGCCGGGGTGAAGAATCCGCTGGATTGCCTCCCAGATGATCCATGCGCTGGAGACGGCCATCAGCAGAACCTCGCCGAAGGAGGAGAAGTTCTCGAACTTGCCGTGGCCGTAGGTGTGGTCCTCGTCGGCCGGCCGGTCGCTCACCTGCACGGAGACGAAAGTGAGCGCCGATCCCACCATGTCCAGCCCGGAGTGGGCCGCGTCCGAGAGCACGCCCAGCGAGCCGGAGAGCAGCCCCGCCGCCAGCTTCAGCAGTGTCATCGCCGCCGCCGCCAGCATCGAATGCAGCGCCACGCGCCGCTTCTCCGCGGAAAATCCGGCCACTCTGGAGGATTCAATACTCATGGTCTTCTCAGGCTATAGCATATTCGGAAAATCGTCTGCGTGTTCAACATTGCTGGGTGCCCCATCCATTTCGCGTTTTGTGCGAAATGGGTGGGAAACCAAAAACCTCAATCGGAAAAACTCATGAGAATGAATGAACCTCATGTATTCACTTGGACCGCCGTATACAACCCGGCAATCCCAAAGGTGTATGGCTGCCATGCGCACTGCTCATAGCCAGTAGCTTGCATCCGCGCCACCATCTCCGGCGGGGCAGGGAAGTTGCCCACCGAAGCGGGCAGGTAGCTGTACGCCCCATTCTGGCCGCAGATCGCCCGCCCAATCGCCGGCAGCACGCGCCGGAAGTAGACCGCATAAGCCTTGCCGATCAGCCCCCCCGGCTCGCTGAACTCCAGAATCCCCAACTGCCCGCCCGGCTTCAGCACGCGATGAAACTCGCGCAACCCAGCCTCATAGTTGGCCAGATTCCTGAAGCCAAACGCCGACACAATCAAATCCAGCGACCCCGTCCCCAGCGGAAGATGCAGCGCGTCTGCCTCCAAAGGCACGGCAAAAGGATCGCCCGCCACCCGCGCGCCCACACCCGGGCCGCCAAACTTCTTCGCTCCTCGGCTCAGCATCGCGTGCGAAAAATCCGCCGCCAGAATCGGCTGCGCGCCTTTTGGACGCCGCTTCAGCAGCGCCATCGTCATGTCGCCGGTGCCGCAGCAGATGTCCAGCACCGCCGCATCGGGGTTGGCCAGCACCGCCTTGAAGCGCCGTGCCGCCCGCCGCCACCACAGCCGGTCCACATTCGCCGAGAGCACATGGTTCAGCAGGTCATAGCGGGGCGCAATCGCATCGAACATCTCCCGCACAGCCCGCGCCGCGCTGGCTTCATCGGTCGCTCCTTGTGGTTTGGCTCCGGTGGTCGTCATGCAAATCCCCAAATCCAAGTCGTTCATACATTCTTGAACGCGCATCAAGCCATATCACCCACTTCGCTTCACTGAACCGGCCTCGAGCACGCCGGCCTCGGCTCCCTCAAACCCGTTATTAGGTCCGTGCCATTCGGATAGTAAAAATTCACGAAAACCCAGTGCCCCCCGGCGCCCGAAAACTCCGCAATCAAAACCGGGGTTGCAAGCCGCTTGCCCGATAGCACACCGTAAATCTCCCCCTTGTAGTTGCCGCCTTCTTTTACAATTTCTCCCACTTCGTAACTCTCTTCGTCCGCGCTACCCAGAAAAGGATCCATGTCAATACCGATGATGTCACTACACTTGGCCTGGGCTTCGGAATCCTCTTTCAACAGTTGCCTGAGCTCGGGACTAAAAGCCCTGCTCTTGTGCTGGATGGCGTAATCCGAATGAATCGATCCATCCACTTTCTGTGCCATTGGAACATACCACCGATAGAACCCCTCCACGAACGCGCGCGGCGATTGAGCAGTCTCCCAGGTGCCTTTTGTCTGCGCACAAACAGAACATGCCGCCACAGCGAATACAAACCAGCAGCAAGCCATTGCGGCCGGGATTCTCGATCCTTTCAACTTGCCTCCATTCGGAACACGCGGTCCCCGCTAACCCCGCCAATCCCGCTACGCATACTTCCCTGTCGCCTGCGCCAGCACATAGCCCACCGCAGCCTCCAACTCCGCCGGCGTCACATCCTCCACCACCCCAGCATCGCCAATCCCCACCGGCAGCACGAAGCGCCTCACCCCGCCGACGTTCTTCTTGTCGCCGCCCGTAGCCGCCGCCACTTTAGCCGTGTGCAGCTTCAGCGCCGGCAGCGGACCATAGAGGTGAATCAACTTCTCCAGCCGCGAAAACTGCGCCCGCGAAATCGTGCCCCGCTCCCGCGCCAGATGGAGCGCGGCCACCATTCCCCAGCCCACCGCCTCACCGTGCAGCAGTGTCTTATAGTGCGTAGCCTGCTCCAGCGCATGGCCGACGGTGTGGCCAAAGTTGAGAATCATGCGCAGCCCGTTCTCGCGCTCGTCCAGGTTCACCACCCCGGCCTTCATGCGAATCGACGCGGCAATCACCTTTTCCAGAGATTTGGGATCGCGTCCCAGCACCTCCTCCGCGTGCTCTTCCATGAAGCGTGTGAGCGCCCGGTCGCGGATGATGCCCGCTTTCACGCTCTCCATCAGCCCGGCGCGCAGTTCGCGGTCGGGCAGCGTGGCCAGCACGCCGATGTCGGCAAAGACGGCCAGCGGATGATGAAACGCGCCCACCAGATTCTTGCCCTCGGGCAGGTTCACGCCGGTCTTGCCGCCCACGGACGAGTCCACCTGCGCCAGGAATGTCGTCGGGACTTGAATGTAGGGGATGCCGCGCATAAAGATCGAGGCCAGAAAGCCGCCCACGTCGCCCACAATCCCGCCGCCAAAGGCGATCAGCAGGCTACCGCGATCGCCGCCCGCCCGCGCCATCTGCCGCAGCAAGCCCTCCACGCTCTTGAGCGTCTTGTGTTCTTCGCCGGGCGGCAGGAACATCGCAATCGGCGCCTCGGCAAAGGAGCCGAGGAAGGCCTGCCCCCACAATCCCCAAATGGGCGCAGAGGTCAGCACAAAGACCCGTCGCGGCAATTTGCCCACAATGCGCTCGATGCGCGGCGCAAGCGACTCAACCAGCCCGCTGCCCGCCATCACGTTGTACTTCGCCGAAGGTGTCTCTACTCGTATCGTCTGCACGCTGCTTCCATCCTAAATGCAATCCCGCCACTCCCCGTCGGCGTCCCCATCCAACAAAACCCGGATGCGCCGGGTCTCCTCAGCTACGCTGCGGCCAATTCAACCCTAAAAATGCGAAATAGCTTGCACCTCACTTAGTATGAACACGTTCCGGCGAAGGTTAGATGCTGGCATGACACGACTCGTCTCCCGCGCTTCCGGTCTCCTTGAGATTCACGCACAATTCTCTTGACAGCGATTGCGGCGGATAGAGATACTCTGCAAACCACCGGGCCCACAACAGGCCCGCACTTTACTCCCCGGAAAGGAATGACCATGGCAGAAAACGCGATTCACCCCAAACTCGAAGGCACCATCCACGTCCAGCTCACTGAAAATGTGCAGATTAATGCCCTGACTGAAATCTTCAGGAGCGTCGGGACTCTGACGGGTCATCCCCAATGTGGCATTCTGGGATTCGATGTCCGCATCAGCGCCGCGAAATCCGCCGAATGATCCACGGGATTGCGAAGCTTTCGGACTAACCTCAATCCAACATCTCTGAAAACCAACCGGAGGGGCCTATGGCCGGCTTCGAAGCTACCTTCAGTGGCCGGCAAGCGCCTGCGCTGGCCACCACGTATGAGGGGGGCGACCCTGCGCTGCTTCAGCGTTTGGTTCAGCTCGTCGACCTGATCGAGATTGCACCCGACACCATTGTCAGCTCGGAGCGAGGGCAATACATCCTCCGCCCGGAAGTGTTGGACGAATACGCGAGCATGGTTCCAAAGGTCGGGCTGATCGCGCACGGAATCGGCCTGTCCATTGGGTCGTTCGACCATTGGAACCACGACTATCTGCGGCTCCTCGACGAACTCTTTGCGCGCTTCGATCTCAAGTGGCACAGCGAGCACCTGGCCTGCACGGTGGTGGCCGGCGAGAGCATCGGCACAATGTTTTCAATGCCTCGCACCCAGGAGGCGCTCGATCTGGTCTGCAAGCGCGTGGACCTCATTCAGAAACTTTACCCGATCCCATTCCTGCTTGAGCACGTGATCCAGTTGCTGCCCGACGCGCCTGCAGAATACACCCCGGCCGGCTTTCTCAATGCCATTACCTCGCGTACTGGATGCGGCTTGGTCCTCGATGCCTACAACCTGGAATGCGACGCGCATAACCAGGGCCTGGACATTGCCGCATTTCTCGATGAGCTGGATCTAACCCCCGTGGTCGAAATGCATCTCGCCGGCGGCGTCGAGTTCGAGGGTTTCCAGCTCGATGTTCACTCCGGTCTAACTCGCGAGACCACGCTCACGCTGGCACGCGACATCGTCAAGCGCGCTCCAAACCTGCGTGCCGTTACTTTCGAATTCCTGAAGGAAGCGGTTGGGCTGCTGGGCCACGACGCCATCTGCGGCGAGCTCGCGCGCATCCAGCAAACGGTGCTTCGCCAAGCGGTGCTCCAATGACGCCGTTGGAACTCCAGCAGCGCGGTCTCCTTGACCTCATAAAATGCCGCGGAACGCCTCCGAACGATCCTTATCTGCAGCGGGTCGAGGGCTCCCGTGAACTCGCAATGATGCGCAAAATTGCGGTCTGGTGGCGAACCTTCCAGATCGAATCCCAGTGTCGCCTGACCTCCCGCCTGCTCAAACGCCTGGGGTGTTTCGAGGCGTTGGTGGCAGACTACTTCAACAAGAACGTAACATCGCCGTTCATCGAGGAGCTCAGCCGCGGCTTTCTCCGCTCGCTGCGTCTGCATGACGATCCCCTGGTGCGCGCCGTCTCGCAGCTCGAGTATGCGGCTTTGAACGCCCAAGCCGGCCTCCCTGAAGCCTCCGAGATTCTTTGGGACCGCCATCCGGATGTCGCCTGTCTCGCAATCGAGAACGGCGGCGAACTTCCCGCTCCAGAGCCGGACTGTCTGTACCGAGTGCGCTTCTCCGGACAACAGCCATTCACCCTCACCTGCACCTGCGAATCTACCGTCCTGGCGAGTGGTCCAGGCGTTCCGAGCCGCTGAAATGCGGGTGCCAGGATATCCACCAGCCCGCTCTCCGCAATCATGTCGTACTTCGCCGATGGTGTCTCTACTCGTATCGTCTGCACAGTACTCTAATCCAAAAGCTTCCTGAGCGAAGGGACGGTCCGCCCGTTTCTCATCCCAGCCAAAACAGGGGAATCAATCCCAGCGCGGCCAGCACGAGCAGCATCGCCAGGCTCTGCACGCCGGTTTTGCGGCCGGCGAGGCTGTAGGAGTAAATCCCCTTGACGACATTGTTGCTGGCGGCGGCGATGGCGATGGCGGCGGCGGCGATTTTGAAAGCAGTGAGAGCGGGAGCGGCCTGGGTCATTCCCATGATGAACGGGTCTACATCGCTGACTCCCATAAGAACGGCCAGCGTGTTCACTCCCGTTCTTCCCAGATAAGTGACTGCTAACTGGGTGGCGACCAGCATGGCCAGAAACAGTCCGGCAAAAAGAAACGCGGTCATCAGTTCCAGTGGGTTCTTAGGGTCGGCTTCCCGCTGAATATCCTGAGCACTCTTATCCGCCCGGCGCGTCCAAAGCCAGCCGAAGCCAACCGCCAGGACAGCCAGTACAAGAAAAGGGATGTAAAGCAGGAGCATCAATTGCCGGTTGAAGAGCGCCAGCAGGATGACCAGGCGCACGTACATAACTCCGGAGGCGATCAGGATGCCTCCGGCGAAGAGATGCGGACGCTTCTCGCGCGCAGCCCGGCGCGCCATCACGACGGTAGTGACCGTGGAGGAATAAGCGCCGCCCAGCAACGCCGCCAGCACGATTCCGCCCTGCCCTTTGGTCACCTTCTGCAAAACATAACTGAGATAGGAGATGGTGCTGATCGCCACCACCACTAACCATGTCTTGAAAGGATTGATGTGGAACTGGCTGAATTCCTGATTGGGCAAGATGGGCAGAATCACTCCGCTCAGGAATAGGAACTTGGCGAAGGTAAGAATCTCGTTGGGAGCGATGCGCGCGGCCAGCTTCTCAAGCGCGGCCTTCAGATCGAGCAGCAACAGGCTGGCGACGCCCAATGCAGTGGCAATCCATAGATGCCCGTAACAGACCAGCGCACCGACCAGAAAGGTCGCCAGGCCAGACATCTCGGTGGTAACTCCGGCGGTCTCGCAGGTCGAAATCTTGTGCCAGTAAGAGACCAGCAGAAATGCGGCGACGACCAGAAAACCGATGGCCAGGGTGAGCATCTGCGGGCCTGAAATGAGGGCAGTGGCATAACCAATCAGGCCAATCAGCGGGAATGTGCGCACCCCTCCGAAAGAATAAAACGTGCCTGCGGCCTTGCGTTCCTCGCGTTCCAGTCCTATCAGGAACGACAAGAAGAGGACCAGAACAATTTGCACAGCCTCTGGCGGTAACTGCTTGTAGATCTCCATTCGAATCGACCTCTGAATGCAATCTGCTAGACAGCTTACACTGTGTCACCGCTGAGTGGCCTGCGTTTTGCCTTCGGGACCACAGATTTGTTTCGCCAATGAACCGCAAAACAATCCGGCAAATGCAAAGCGGCGGAGCTTTCAAGCTCCGCCGCCTCTTGTGCTATCCATCGCCTGATTTCGCGGCTACAGGTTACTTATGTTCGTGTCCGCCCCCGCCATGGGGTGCTCCACCACCGTGTGCTCCGCCGCCATGAGGAGCTCCGCCACCGTGAGGTGCTCCACCACCGTGCGCTCCGCCACCATGGGGTGCTCCGCCGCCATGCGGCCCACCGTGGGCTTCACCGCCGCGCGATCCGCCATGCGCTTCTCCGCCGTGCGGTCCACCGTGGCCACGATCGTCGTAGCCGTGAGCATAATGACC
>PLPA01000046.1 GCA_003159355.1 Acidobacteriaceae bacterium
GCGCCGCGCGTCATCAGCAACTGCTTGCCGATCTCCACGATCTCGATCAGCTTGGTGGGATTGGAATCAAGATCCACCATGTTGCCGGCTTCCTTGGCGGCCTGCGTGCCGGAGTTCATGGCCACGCCCACGTCGGCCTGCGCCAGCGCCGGCGCGTCGTTGGTGCCGTNNTTGATCAGGTCCATCTTGTCCTTGGGCTTGGCCTCGGCCAGAAAGTCGTCTACGCCGGCCTCGCGCGCAATTACCGCGGCGGTCAGCGGATTGTCGCCTGTGATCATGATGGTGCGAATGCCCATGGCCCGGAGCCGCGCCAGGCGATCCTTGAGGCCGCCTTTAACGATGTCTTTCAGATAAATGACGCCCAGCGCCGTGGAGTTCTCGGCCACCACCAGCGGCGTGCCGCCGGCGCGCGCAATCTCTTCCACATGTTCGCGAACCTTCTGCGGCAGCGAGGAGCCTTGCTCCTCAAGGAAGCGCGCGATTGCGTCGACAGAGCCCTTGCGGATGCGCGTACCAGGCAGGTTCACGCCGCTCATGCGGGTTTGCGCGGTAAATGGAACGAACTCGGCGTGAATGCCGGCCAGGTCGCGCCCGCGCAGGTTGTACTTTTCCTTGGCCAGCACAACAATGGAGCGGCCCTCGGGAGTTTCGTCGGAGAGCGAGGAGAGCTGCGCCGCATCGGCTAGCCTCTCGTGGCTCACGTCCGGCGCGGGGATGAACTCTGTGGCCTGGCGGTTGCCAAGCGTGATGGTTCCGGTCTTGTCCAGCAGTAGCGTGTTCACGTCGCCGGCGGCTTCCACGGCGCGTCCGCTCATCGCTAGCACGTTGTACTGGACGAGGCGGTCCATGCCGGCGATGCCGATGGCCGAAAGCAGTCCGCCGATGGTGGTGGGAATCAGGCAGACCAGCAGCGAGACCAGCACGAAGACTGTCTGCGGAGCCTTGGAGTAGATGGCGAAGGGTTGCAGCGTGACCACGGCCAGCAGAAACACAATCGTCAGGCCGCTGAGCAGAATGCTGAGCGCGATCTCATTGGGCGTCTTCTGGCGCGTAGCGCCCTCGACCAGCGCGATCATGCGGTCGAGAAAGGTTTCGCCAGGATTGGAGGTGATGCGGACCTTGATCCAGTCCGACAAGACTTTCGTGCCGCCGGTGACCGCCGAGCGGTCGCCGCCGGCCTCGCGGATCACCGGGGCCGATTCGCCGGTGATTGCCGACTCATCCACCGAGGCCACGCCTTCGATCACCTCGCCGTCGCCTGCGATGTAACTCCCAGCTACAACGTAAATAATGTCTCCGGCGCGCAGCAGAGCGCTGGCTACATCTTCCAGGCTGCCGTCCGCTCTGTACCGTTGCGCAATCGTCTCGCCCTTGGCCTTGCGCAGCGTGTCGGCCTGAGCCTTGCCGCGGCCCTCGGCCATGGCCTCGGCAAAGTTGGCGAAGATCACCGTAAACCACAGCCAGAGGGTGATCTGCAGGTTGAAGCCGAAGCCTGCGCGATGGTGAATGGTGTTGTCGATCAGCAGCGCGGTGGTCAGCACACTGCCTACCTCGACGACAAACATCACCGGGTTCTTGGCCATGCCGCGGGGATCGAGCTTGCGGAATGCGTCCACAAGCGCCTGGGCCATGATTTCCGTGTTCCAAAGACTCTTCTTTTCAAGCATGACAGTCCGTTTCTTGATTCAGCCACTAGCTGCTAGCCTCTAGCTTCTAGCTGCTGATGCTGGAAAAATCCGAATTTCATATCTGACGACCAATAGCTAAAAGCTAGGAGCTAGGAGCTAGAAGCTAGTGGCTAGAAAAGCTGCCCCGCGTGCAGTTGCAGATGTTCCAAAATCGGTCCCAGGCTCAGCGCCGGGAAAAAAGTGAGCGCGCTCAGAATCACGATCACGCCAACCAGCAGCACGGTAAAGAGCGAGCTGTTCACCGGGAAGGTTCCCGGCGACGGAGGCACACTCTTCTTGCTTGCCAGGTTGCCTGCCAGTGCCAGCACCGGAATCATCATGAAGAGCCGGCCGAAGAGCATATCCCAGCCCAGCGCCACGTTATACCACCAGGTGTTGGCGTTGAGTCCAGCGAAGGCCGAGCCGTTGTTACCCGCGCCGGAGGTAAATGCGTAGAGAATTTCGGTGAGTCCATGCGGTCCTTGATTGTTCAAGCTGCTGAGGCCGATGTTGGGCGCCATCACGAAGGCGGCCGTCAGCGAGAGAATGATCAGCGGAAAGATGAGCACGTAGAGCATGGACATCTTCACGTCGTAGGCTTCGATCTTCTTGCCCAGGTACTCAGGCGTGCGGCCCACCATCAGGCCGGCGATGAATACCGCCAGCACCACCATGATGAGAATTCCGTATAAGCCCGAACCCACGCCGCCGAAGACCACCTCGCCCATCATGATGTTGATGAGCACCATCATGCCGCCCAGCGGTGTGAAGCTGTCGTGCATGCTGGAGACCGCGCCGCAACTGGCGTCGGTGGTGACGGTGGCGAAGAGCGAACTGGCAGCGATGCCGTTGCGGACTTCTTTGCCTTCCATGTTGCCCGCCGGAGCGGTGAGGCTTCCGGTCTGCGCCGCGCCGTGAATCAGCAGTTGCGGATGCGACTCAGCCCAATAGACCGTCGTAAATCCAGCGGCAAAGAGCACGAACATCGCCGCCAGAACCGCCCAGCCGTGGCCGGGAGAGCCGGTCATGCGGCCTAGCGTATAAGTGAGCCCCGCCGGGATAATGAAGATCGAGAGCATCTGCAACAGGTTGGTCCAGGGAGTGGGGTTTTCGAAGGGATGGGCGCTGTTGGCGTTGAAGAATCCGCCGCCATTGGTGCCCAGCATCTTGATCGCCTCCTGCGAGGCCACCGGGCCTTGACCGATGGTTTGCGTCTGGCCTTCGATTGTGTGCGCGGTTGTGTAAGCCTTCAGGTTCTGCGGCACGCCCTGCGCCGCCAGCAGCAGCGCATAAATGAGCGACGCCGGCAGCAGCACATAGAGCAGCGTGCGCGTCATGTCCACCCAGAAGTTGCCGATGGTTGCCGAGGTCGTGCGCTTGATGCCGCGGATCAGCGCCACGGCCACCGCGATGCCCACTGCCGCAGACCAGAAGTTATGCGTCGCCAGGCCGGCCATCTGGGTCAGATAGCTCATCGTTGTCTCGGGCGTATACGACTGCCAGTTGGTGTTGGTGGTGAAACTGGCGGCCGTGTTCCAGGCCAGATCCGGCCCCACCGCGGCCAGATGCTGCGGATTCCACGGCAGGAAGTTCTGCAGCCGCTCAATGGCGTAGGTCAGGAGCATACTGACGGCGGAGAAGCCCAGTACCGCAAAGGCATACTCGCGCCAGTTCATCTCCTTGTCGGCATGGACGCCGCACAGCTTGTAGATGAGCCGTTCAATGGGACGAAGCACCCGGCTCAACCAGGTGCGTTCACCCTCCAGCACGCGGGCAAGGTAAACGCCCACCGGACGAACGCTTGCCAGAAGAATCAAGCAGAAAAGTGCGAACTGCAACCAACCGTTGGCGGTCATGTCAGAACTTCTCCGGGAAGAGCAGGGTGATGGTCAGGTAAGCAAACAGCAGGACGGACAGAATCAAGGCAACGGCGGTGATGATGTCGGTTTGCATGGGTTACCTCAGCTTCTGGCAGCCCTTGACGTAGAGAAACGCCAGGGCGAAGAATACGACCGTGAACAGCAACATCGCTACATCTTGCATCGCAGCTCCCACATTTCCATGAGCAGGCCGCTGGGGAAGCCACCTGCTCAAGAATGATTCTGGCTCTCGCCTCGTTTGAGTATCGAAAATCTTTCCTAAATAAAACGTAAAGATACGAGATTGCGGCCCGCATTCCTACAGCTTTTTACGCAGGTAATGGAACACGCCATGCCCAATCAGCGCGGCAATCATGGCGATCATGAAATTCGTGACCGTAAAAATATCGCTGAAGGCGAAGGCCAGAGTTTTCCCGTGTCCGCTGATCCGATTGAACTCTCCCATAAGGAGGTTTGAATAAAAGAGGAAGATGATAAACGCGACTTCAATCAGGGCGCGGCTGATGCGCGCGAGCGGCCGGCGATCTTTTTGGTCTGGTTGCATGGATGGATGATAACACCAATCGCACTATAGGTTTCCGGGGCTGGCGGAGTTCATCCTTCGTTGCCAGCCCAGCCTTCGGGGACAAAGCGATAGCCCACCCACGGCTCGGTCTGGATGTATTGCTTGCCGGTTTCGGCTTCGAGCTTCTTGCGCAACTGGCCGACAAAAACCCGCAGGTACTCCGGCTGATGGGCCGATTGCGCGCCCCATACCGTAGTCAGCAGCACGCGATGGGTCATCACCTTGCCCGCGTGGCGGGCCAGATGCAGAAGCAGGTCAAACTCCTTGGGCGTCAGATGAATCGCCTTGCCCCGCACTGTGATCGAATGCGCCTCCGCATCCACCACGAAGTCGCCGGCCTCAATCGCCGAGGTCGTCCGCTCCGGGGCGCGGCGCAGATGGGCGCGGACCCGCGCCAGCAGCTCCTGAATGTTGAAGGGCTTGGTCACGTAATCGTCGGCGCCGGCGTCCAGAGCCTCGACCTTGGAGCGCTCGTGATCGCGGACCGAGAGGACCAGAATTGGGACCGCGGATTGGGTGCGGATGGCGCGGCAGACCTCGACGCCGCTCATGCCGGGCATCATCAGGTCGGTGATGACCAGGTCGGGCGGCCAGTCCTTGAATACCTGCAAGCCCTCCTCCGGCTCGTTGGCGGTGCGCACGTCAAAGCCTTGCGCGGAGAGGGAGGCGCGCAGCACGCGGGTAATCTGCGGCTCATCGTCGATGACCAGAATTCTGCCGGGCATATTTTCTTCTTTCCAGAAAAGATTACAACATCCGGGCTGGCCGGGTATGATTTTTGGCATGAAGGTCATGGACGGGCTCTCCAACTCGCGAGGAATTCTTCACTGGTTTGTAGGAACGTTGATTGTGACGCTGGCCACGATTTTGCTGGTTTGGCTGGGCGCCGACTCGACAACAGCGGGGATGGTCTTCCTGGTGCTGGTGGTGTGGGTCTCCGCCCAGGCGGGAATCCGGCTCTCGCTGTATGTCACATTGCTCTGCGCGTTCTCCTTCGACTACTATTTTCTGCCGCCGGCGGGTACGTTGCGGCTGGCCGGCGCCCATGCGTGGGTGGCCATGATCTCCTTCCTGCTCAGTTGCGTGGTGGTGGGGCGCGTCGCCGAGCGAGCCCGCCGCCAGGCACGCCAAGCCGACGAGCGCCGCGCGGACGTGGAGCGGCTCTACGAACTTTCGCAGGAGATGATGCTGCAAGGAGATGCCGCCGGCCTGATCCGCGACCTGCCGCTGCTGATCGCGCGCATCTTCGCGCTGGACGGTGTGGTGCTGTACGTCCGAGATCAGGACCAGTTCTACACCTCGACCGACGATCTGCCGATGAGCATCCATGCCAGCTTGCGGGCGATGACCCAGGGCCAGAATCCGACGCTGGTCATACCGGGCGACTTCACGGTAAGGACGCTGATGATGGGGTTGCGCCCAGTGGGGGCGCTGGGGTTGCGGTCCACCAAGCTTTCACATGAGGTGACCACGGCGGTCAGCGCGCAGGTGGCCATCGCGCTCACTCGCGGCACGGCGGTCGAAGCCTCCGCCCACATGGAAGCGGCGCGCGAGGGAGAACGGCTGCGCGCCGCGCTGATCGACTCGCTGACCCACGAGCTGCGCACCCCACTGACCGCCATCCGCGCCGCCGCCAGCACACTGGTTGATGGCGAAGGGCTGGATGAACCCGTGCGGCGAGAACTGGCCGCCATCGTCGATGAGGAGAGCGCGCAACTGGACCGTCTGATCGGCGAGGCGGTCGAGATGGCCGAGATCGACGCCAACGTCGTCGCGGTTCGTCCCGTGCCGCAGCATCCACGCGCGCTCATTGACCAAGCTTTGGAGGAGTCGCGCAAGACGCTCGCCGGGCATCGTGTTGTGATCGCCGCCGAAGGGCCCAGCAATCAAGACGAGCCGGGCGAGCCGGACCTGCAAGACAACTCCGCCTGGTTCGATCCGCACCTGCTGGGCCGCGTGCTGCATCACCTGCTGGAGAATGCGGCGCGGCACACGCCGGCGGGCGGCCGCATCCTGCTAGGCAGCCGGCGCGTGGGCGGCCGCCTGGAGTTTCGCGTGGAGGACGACGGTCCGGGCATCGACGCCGTCGATCTGCCCTTCATCTTCGACAAGTTCTATCGCGGCAAGAAGGGCGTCAACAAAGGCAAGGGAACGGGGATGGGCCTGGCCATCAGCCGCGCCATCCTGGCCGCGCACGGCGGAGAGATTGAGGCCGAGAGCGCGCCGGGTAAGGGCGCCTGCTTCCGCTTCTGGGTGCCGCTGGTGGAGAAGGAGCCGGGCGGGACTCTTCGGGATGATAGAAAGGCATAAGGAGGAAAGATGACACGAATGTACAATCCTGCCCACCCCGGCGAACTTCTCCGGGAATATCTCGGTACGATGCAGGTGGGTGAAGCGGCGAAGCATCTTCGCGTGGCGCGATCTACCCTCTCGCGGCTCCTGAATGGCCGCACGTCGTTTACCGCGCCCATGGCGCTGCGGCTTGCCGACGCGCTGGGCACAGAGCCGGAGGTATGGCTCGACTTGCAGCAGCAGTACGACCTGTGGCACGCCGCCCGGCGCAAACGGCCCAAGGTCGCCAGGATCGTCTTCGCGGACGCCGGTAAAAGCGCTGCTGCATAAGGAACAAACACGACTAGCCTTCGAGTTTGTACCGCGTCTCCGCCAGGCGGTAGAGCCGCCGCCAGACCAGCCGGTTCATCGTAACCACCATGGTGGCCATCAGCACGGTGGCCAGCAAGAGCGTCGAGAAATTTCCACTATCGCTGGCGGCGCTGATCTGCGCTCCCAGGCCCAGCGTTTGCAGGGTCTGATCGCCGATGTGGAAGTATTCGGAGACAATCGAGGCGTTCCATGCGCCGCCCGAGGCGGTAATCATGCCGGTGACGAGATAAGGAAAGATTCCGGGCAGAATCAGCCGCGTCCAGCGCTGCCAGCGCGTGAAGCGATAGACCGCGGCGGCTTCTTTCAGGTCGGAGGGGATGGCCATTGCGCCGGCGATCACGTTGAAGAGGATGTACCATTGTGTTCCCATCAGCATGAGAGCGATTGAGCCGAAGCCGAGCCCTCCGCCGATGCGGATCAGCCCCAGCATCAGGACGGGAAACAGAGCGGTGGCCGGGACCGAGGCTACGACCTGCGTGATGGGCTGGAGATAGTGAGCCAGCCGGGGATTGGAGCCGATGGAGACGCCGACGGGAATCGTCCACAGAGCGGCCAGGACGATGGCAGTGTTGACGCGCAGCCAGGTGGCGCCGGCGCACAACAGCAGCAGGCGAATGTCGGCCCAGGTCACGCCGTGGACAATCAGAATGGCCTGAGAAAGTCCCCAGAGAATGACCAAAGCGGCGAAAGCGCCGAGAAGGATAGGGAACAAACGGCTGCCTTTCGCGGCATCATCGTCGATGGGCTGGATGACGCGGCATTCGCGGGATTTGGCGAGCCGGCGGTAGACGCCTTCTTCGATGCTGCCCCAGACGCGGGCGGGCAGGCGGGTGAGCGCGCTGGGCCGTTGCAGCAGCGTAAGGATGGGCGAGGTGACGCGAGTGGCGGATTCCGTCTGCTCGAATTTGAATTTATCGCTCCAGGCGATCAGCGGCCGCCAGATCAACTGGTCGGTGGCGACGATGATGAGCACCAGGACAAACAGTCCCCAGAGCAGGGCGCGCAGATTCCCCGCGCCGGCGGCGGTTTGCAGATAGCTGCCCAAGCCGGGCAGCCGGAAGCTGGTTCCCTTGAAGGCGAACATCTCGCAGACGATGAGGAAGAACCATCCGCCGGCGACCGAGACAATCGAATTCCAGATGAGGCCGATGGCGGCGAAGGGCATCTCCAGTTGCCAGAAGCGCTGCCAGGCTGAAAACCGATAGACGCGCGTGGCTTCGATCATCTCACGGGGAATGCTCTTGAGCGAAGAGTAAAAGCTGAAGGCCATGTTCCAGACCTGGCCGGTGAAGATGAGCAGGATGGAACCCATCTCGATGCCGAGTTGATGGCCGGGAATCAGGGCCATCATGGCCAGCATCACGCCGGGCAGAAAGCTGAGCACCGGGATGGATTGGAGAATGTCGAGGACGGCGATCATCCAGGCTTCGACGCGGGGATTATAGGCGGCGATATAGCCGTAGGAGACGGCGAAGATGAGGCTGAGCAGGTAGGCGATGGCGATGCGCGCGACGGAGTAAAAGGCGTAGAGCGGCAGCGCGCGGACGGAGAGGGAGATAACGACCGCTGGCATTGGCCGCGCCATCCAGTAGGTTCCCAACTGGATCATGCTGAAAAAGAAGGCGAGGCCGCAGAGGATGACCGTCGTATCGACGAGAAACGGCCAGGTGCGGTCCGCGACCGGCGGGCGGGCAAGCGTGTGTTCGATCTTCACTTGCTGTCCTCGCTGGGGGCAATCTCATCGTCCTGCGCATCGGGCAAGACAAATCGGCGGTGTCCGGCGTCGTAGTCGAAGAGCTCGGCGTAGCGGCCCCAGTTGACGGCGGTTTCGATCTGATGCTGGCACTCCTCTTCGCTGAATTGCTCGTCGAGCATATCGAGGAAAAACTCGTCCGGAACGGTGTGGTCGCTCTTGGCTTCCAGGGCGCGGCGAATCTGTCGGAGCAACAGGACGTGGGCCACGGCGGCGTCGCGGAACAACTCCTTTTGGCGGAGAATTTCGGAGTTGGCGAACTCCGTGCCGCTCGCGGTGATGGCCGCGTCGCCTTCTTCGACCGTCAGATAGCCGAGCAACTGAGCGGCGTCCACGATGGGCAGCAGGTCGTCGATCTCGAAGCTGAGGTCGTCGGCCAGACGATAGATGTCGTCGCGGCCACCCTTGTCGAGCAGAAGTTCCAGCAGGCCGGCAATGCCGCCGGGACGGGCGTGGGGCAGCATCTGATAGTGCATCTGGCGCTGGTCGCGGATTTTGGGCCCGGCTTGCTGATCGGGCGCCTCGGCGGGCGTGACGTCAGGCTTGGTGAGCACCTTGTAGATGTAGTCCACCAACTGCGTGAATGGCTCCGACTTGCGGTCGCGGGGCTGCGCGAGCTGGACTTTGAAATCAGTGCGGATGTGTCCGGGATTCTTTCCCAGCACGATGATGCGGTCGGCCAGCAGCACGGCTTCTTCGATGTTGTGGGTGACCAGGAAGACGGCCTTGGTGGGCATGGTTTTGTTGGCCCACAATTCCAAAAGCTCACTGCGCAGGTTCTCGGCGGTCAGCACGTCGAGGGCGCTGAAGGGCTCGTCCATGAAGAGGACCTCCGGCTCGACGACCAGGGCGCGGGCAAAGCCGACTCGCTGCTTCATTCCGCCCGATAATTCCTTCGGGTAGGCGGCCTCGAAGCCATCCAACCCGACCGTGTCCAGCATCTTCATGCTGCGGTCCAGGCGCTCGCCGGCGGCAATGCCTCGGGCTTGCAACGGGGCTTCGACATTTTCCAACACCGTCAGCCAGGGGAAGAGGGCAAAGCTCTGAAAAACGATGGACACGTTGATCTCAGCGTCGACAATCGGCCGCTCGTGCCAGTAGACCCGTCCGGAGGTGGGCGTGGAGAGGCCGCTCAACATTCGAAGCATCGTGGACTTGCCGGAGCCGGAGGGACCGAGCAGGGCGACGATCTCTCCGGGGACGATGGAGAGATCGGTGGCGGAGATGACCTGGATGCGATTCTGGCTGGGCTGCGCATAGTACTTCTCGATCCGCTCGGCGCGAATGATAGCGTCAACGACCGGGGCCGCGGCTGGGAGCGTAGCTGGGATCGAGTTTAAGGTAGCGGCTTCCCGCATGGCTGGTTCTCCGGTCCGCCTGGCCAAGAGCCGCGGCTGGTGATTGTCTTTAAGTGTAGTCAGGCCCGGTTTCACCCGGATGAATCGGCATTCGCTGCCGGAGGCCGGGTTCGCTGAACCGATTTGCTGCCGCCTGCCGGTCTCTTTGCCGGCTAGAAGCAAAATCTCTTTTGGAAAAAATACCCAAACTGAGCGTATCATTCAAGGAAAGCATCTTGCCAGCAATGGGATTCTCATCGGTCGCCGCCGGGGCGGTGGTTGTTCCGATGCACGGCAGCACGTTGCGCGGCCCATTCCATCGTGTGTTGGGGAGAGAAATGCCGGAAACAGCCAAACCGAGGATTCTGGTCGCCGACGATGAACGGGTGATCGCCGATTCGCTGGCGATGATCCTGAACCAGAGCGGCTTCGAGGCGCGCGCCGTTTACTCGGGCGAGAAGGCGGTCGAACTGGCCGTAACCTTCAAGCCGGAGATGCTCCTCTCGGATGTCATCATGGCCGGTCTGAGCGGAATCGACGCGGCGATCCGGATTCGCGCTTTGTTTCCGCAGGTCAAGATTCTGCTCTTTTCCGGGCAAGCCGCCACGGCCGATCTGTTGGAAAAAGCGCGCGCCCAAGGCCACGAATTCGAGATTCTCTCCAAGCCGGTCCATCCCCAGGATTTGCTGGCGAGGCTGCGCGGCTAAAGCTCCCGCCGCCCCTCCATCGCCCGCGCCATCGTCACCTCGTCGGCGTATTCAATGTCGCTGCCGGCCGGAACGCCCGTGGCGATGCGCGTGATCTTGACCGGAAAGCCGCGCATTGCGCCGGCCAGCCAATGGGCGGTGGCCTCGCCTTCGAGGGTGGGGCTGGTGGCCAGAATCACCTCATCCACCTCGCCGAGCTCGACGCGTGTTAAAAGTGTCCGAGTGCGCAACTGATCCGGCCCCACGCCATGCAGCGGTGAGAGCGTACCGTGCAGCACGTGATAAACGCCCTGATAGCCGCGTGTCCGCTCCACGGCGCCGATGTTCGTCGGCTCCTCGACNNAGCCCGCGCACCGCCTCGGCCAGCGCCGCCGCATCCTCGTCGCTGGAGCGCAGAATATGAAACGCAAAGCGCTGCGCGCTCTTCGTGCCCACGCCGGGCAACTTCTTCAACTCTTCAATCAGCCGCGCCATCGGCTCGGCATAGCGGGTCACGAATCTGCCTCCTATTGCTATTTCCGGAATAACCTAAGGTCTGGGTGCCCCATCCTTGCGGCGTTTTTGCACTTACCGCAAGGGTGGGATACCACGAACCCTATAACGTCCGATAGACGATGCCGACAAACGTATCGGCATTCATGAAGCCCTTGGCCAAGCCGCCATCGAACTCCGCCGTCGGCCTCTTGGCGATGACCTCTTGCTCGCTGGCACCACCGGCTTTGAGCGCGGCCACTTTGTCGCGCACCGCCGCGAGAAAATCATGATACTTCTGAAAATCGGCCTTCGACCCCAGCGGTCCATGACCTGGAATCATCTTCGTGGTATTGCCGGCCACAGCGAGAGCCTTCTCGCTGGCGCGGATCATGCCGCCGATTGAGCCGCCGGTGCCCTCGTCGATGAAGGGATAGACGCCATTGAACCAAATGTCGCCCACGTGCAGCACATCGGCCTTTTGAAAATGAATGTAAATGTCAGTGTCGGTGTGCGCGGGGGCAAAGTGAACCAGATTCAGCTCATCGCCGTTGTGCCAGATCTTCATCGCGTCGTCGAAGGTGATGGTCGGCAGTGCCCCGGCCGGAGCGGCGGCCACCTCGCGATGAAACAGCTTCATCTCCTGCGGCTCAGAGAGCCGTTTGCGCGTATTCTGATGAGCGGTAATCGTGAACCCCGCCGCGTGCAACCCTTCATTGCCGCCGGTGTGGTCGCCGTGCCAGTGGGTGTTGATCAGCATGAAGGGCGCGTTCTTGCTCTCAGCGGCGATGGCCTCAAGAATCCGCGGAACCGCCGGGGCATAGCTCGCGTCGATCAGAATGTCGCCCTCCGCGCCTGTCTGCAAGGCCATGTTACCGCCCTCGCCCTGAAGCAGGTAGAGGTTGTCGTAGAGCTTGGTGATTTTAATGGGCGTGGTCGCAGCGCTGGCGTTGGGTTGCGCGGCCTTCGCGGCCTGGGCGCTCATCGCGCGGGGCAGCATCGCCACCGCGCCCGCCGTCAGGCCAAGCTGCAAAAAGTTTCTGCGGTTCATTGCGTCGATCATGGTTCATCCTCCAAGCCCCGGCAGATTTAGTCCGCCGAGCACGCCTTTGACGCTGGATTGAATCACTTCTTCGGCCTTGCGCCCGGCCTCGTTGACCGCGGCCACCACCAGGTCTTCCAGCATCTCCACGTCCGGCTTGTCGCCGCCCAGGCCAATCACCGCCGCCGGCTCGATGCGAATCTTCAGCAACTGCTTCTTGCCGTTCATGGTAGCGGTCACGGCGCCGCCGCCGCTGGTTCCCTCGACCACCGTCTGGGTGAGCTTGCGCTGGACTTCCTCCTGCATCTGATTGGCCTGGGAAAGCATCTCGGCCATTTTGAGTGGGTTCATCATGGATTCTTACCTCATTTGTCGCATGATTTTACTTCTGCCGCAGATCGACGACGCTGCGCACTTCGGCCTTGAAAATCTCCCGTGCCCGCTGGACCAGAGGATTCGCCAGAGCGGCCTCCTGAATGCTGCCTGCCAAAGGCGGGGCCATCGGCGCGGCAGGCTGCGCTGCGCCTTCGCCGGGAACCACCAGAAAGCGGCTCGGCGCGCCCAGCCGTTGCAGCTCCTGACGAATGATCTTCTCCGCCGCGGCATTGATTGTAAGGGCGAGCATCTTTTTGCCCATGCCAGCGACCTCGATGCGCAGACTGCCGCCGTCCAGCGTCCACGCGCCCGCGCCCAGCAACTGCGCCGCCGAAACGTGGCCGCCCTCGACCAGCGCACAGCCCACGGCGTGGCGGATTGCCTCGATACTGGGAAGACTGGTTGCCGCAACAGCGGCTCGCGGAGCCACGGCCAGCGCGCCTTCGGTCAGTGTTTCTCCGGCAGCGAAGCCGGTGGCCTGTGCCGTCGCGGCAGGGAAGGGCGTTGTGCCTTGAAACGCGCTGACCGCAGCCGGCGCGCGCTCCATCGTTGCCACCGGCGAAGCAGACGAGCCTGACTGCGAGCTGGATTCCATCTTCGCTCCCGAGCCCCATCCTCCGCCCGCAGGCCCAAAGGGCGAAAGCGCAGGCGTGGCAGCCGGAGCTGATGGTGCAGCCGGACGCGGTGCGCTGGCGGTTGGCCGTGGTGCGGATGCGGGAGCGCCAGAGCGAAGACCGCCCCCGGCAGCCACTCCGCTCAACAGCTCTTCAATCGGCAGCAGCCGCTGCGCATGAATCAGCTTGAGTAGGCCAAGTTCCAGATGGAAGCGCTGCTCCTGCCGGTAATTCAAATCGTCGAAGGTGCGCAGCACAATTTGCAGGTTGCGCGTAATCTCTTCTTCGGTGAACAGCAGCGCGGTGCGCACGGCGCGGGCCCGCTCATCGCCGCTGATTTGCAGCAGCTCGGTCTGCTCGCCGCCCAGCTTGGCCATCAGCGTATTGCGCAAGTAGCGGACCATCTGCCGCGCCAGCGACGAGGGGCTGTGCCCGGCGTTCACCAGCAGATTCAACTGCTCCATCAGCTCCGCGCTCTGCCCGGCGGCGACCGCCTCCAGAAGCCGCTCAAAGACTGCATTGGGCACCGCGCCCATCAGCTCGCGAATCTGCGCCGACGAGAGCACCGCCCGGCCGTTTTCGACGGGCGCGGAGGCAATCGCCTGGTCCATGATGGAGAGCGCGTCGCGCATTGACCCGTCGCCCGCCTCGGCCAACAGAGCCAGTGCATCGTCCTCGGCGGTCACCTCTTCGTTGCCGGCGATCATCTTCAACTGCGCCAGAATGTCGTCGAACTTGACGGCGTGAAAGCTGAAGTGCTGGCAGCGCGAGCGGATGGTCTGCGGAATGTCCTCCGGCTGCGTCGTGGCCATCATGAAGATCACGTGCGCGGGCGGCTCTTCCAGCGTCTTGAGCAGCGCGTTGAAGGCCGCGTCGGTGATCTGGTGGGCCTCGTCGAGGATGTAAATCTTGTAGCGGTCGCGCGAAGGCGCGTAGCGGGCGGCGTCCCTCAGTTCGCGAATCTCGTCGATTCCGCGATTGGTGGCCGCGTCAATCTCGATCACGTCCACCGCGTTGCCCTGGCGAATCTCCGTGCATGAAACGCACGTGCCGCATGGCTCCGGCGTGGGGCGCTCCGGGCTTCCGATTTCGGTCCGGCAATTCAGCGCCTGCGCCACAATGCGCGCGATGGTGGTTTTGCCGATGCCGCGATGCCCCGAGAAGATGTATCCGTGTGCGATGCGATTCTGCGAGAGCGCGTTCATCAGCGTCCGCGTGACGTGATCCTGCCCGGCGACGTCGGCAAAGCGCTGCGGACGGTATTTCCTGGCTAGAACCTGATAACCCATGCGAACCCGCTCCTTGAGGCCCGCCCAGTGCGCGGACGGCCTGAGCTAGATTCTATCGTTCCGGGCCGAGGGCGCGACGGGTGGAAAATAGCGAAAACGTTCCGAGCGTATACTAGCTGCGATTCCACAACTGAACCCAAGGAGCATACGAATGCGCGCCAGATTGATCGTTACAATTGCATTGATTGCTACCATTTATCTTCCGGCCACTCCTTCTACTGCACAAGACGAGGCTTCGGCCAAAGCTTTTCTCACTTCAATCTTTCGGCTTTACGATAAGAGCGGCCCAGGAGTCGGTATCACCAACAAGTACCTTCATTCCTCTCTGGTGGCTCTCATACAAACGGACGTGAAGGCAACGGGTTCGGACGTTCCTGGAGTTCTCGACGGCGATCTCTTATGCCTTTGTCAGGAATGGGACGGATTCTGGGTTCACCAAATGACCCTGAAGATGGAGACACCAAAACGAGCTCAGGTTATGATTTCGTTCTCCGTCTACGCACCAAAAGACCGGCCAAAAGATGACCTGCGTACAATTCAAATTACGCTTGTTCCGGAGCGAGGCCAATGGCGCATCTACGACATTCTGGATATTTCTGTGGCAGGCAGTGAGCAATGGAAAGCCAAGAACCTGCGGGGGCAATTGCAAGAAGAGATAGACTCTTACAATCATCCGACCAAGTCACAGACGTCCAGGTAGTTTAGAAAGCCCACCCAGCTTGCGTTTCGCCGCCGCCCACAACTCCTCCAGTTCGACGGGCGCAAGCTCTTCCAGCGGCCGTTCGCTGGCCAGCTCCATCTCCCGGAAGCGCTGGCGGAAGCGCCGGTTGCAGCCGCGCAGCGCCATCTCCGCATCCACGCCCAAGTGACGGCCCAGATTGACCACGGTAAAGAGCAGGTCGCCCAGTTCGGCCTCCACCGCCGGCTTGCGCGCGGGATTATCCGATGCGGCTTCGGCCTCCAACTCCGCTGTCTCTTCGACCAGCTTGGGCAGCAGATCGCGCCACTCCGGCCAATCGAAGCCGGCCTTGCGCGCCTTGGCCCCCAGCTTGGCCGCCTCGGCCAGCGCCGGCATCGCCCGCTGCACCGAATCCAACCGCGAAACTTGAGGTAATTGCGCCGCAGGCGCGTCTGCTGCATGCAATGCTTCCGCGGCCTTGATCTCGTCCCAGTTGCGCAGAACCGCCGCGGACGATCCCTCCACCGCCGCATCCACATCGGCCCGGTTGCCCGCCGCCCGCGAAGCCTCCTCGCCGAAGACGTGCGGATGCCGCCGCACCAGCTTGCTGTTCAGGTGCTCCAGCACATCGGCAATCGTGAAGTGGCCGTCGTTGGCCGCCATCTCGGCATAAAACAGCACTTGCAACAACAGGTCGCCCAGCTCCTCGGCCAGGTGCGGCCAGTCGCGCCGCTCAATCGCGTCGAAGACCTCATAGGTCTCTTCCAGCGTGTACTTGCGAATCGAGTCGAAGGATTGCTCGCGGTCCCACGGACAGCCGCCGGGAGCCCGCAGCCGCGCCATAATCTCGACGGACTGCGCAAACAGCGCCGCCGCCCGCGCTAGATCGACGGAGGATGGCGGCGCGGAAGCCTCTGCGGCTATGCGTTCGGATGAAGGGTCCATACAGCTTCAGTCTACTTTGAGGAGGTGCGCGGCGATATACTCAACCTCGTCTATGATTCGCATTCTGGGAACGATCTTTGCGGGACTGCTCGGCCTCGCCTTTGGCAGCTTCCTGAACGTCTGCCTGAGCCGCTGGCCCGCAGGCGAGAGCGTGGTCCAGCCGCGCTCCCACTGCCGCCAGTGCGGGCGTACCCTCGCCTGGTGGGAGAATGTGCCGCTGGTCAGTTGGCTGGCGCTACGAGGCCGCTGCCGCACCTGCCGGGCCTGGATCGGCTGGCGCTATCCGCTGGTGGAAGCGGCGGTAGGGGCGCTGTGGGTAATTTCGGTTTGGCATTTCTCTGACTATGATCCAGAACTGCCTCCTATCGCAATTTATGCCGGACTCATCGCTGTCTTTGGGGGAATGCTTCTCTGCTGGCTGTTGGTAGCCCTTGCCGTTCTCGATCTTGAAAACCTCTGGCTCCCTAATTGGCTCACCATTCCTGGAACGGTGACCGGCTTTCTTTTCGTCCTCTTGAGAACAGGCCTAGAAAGCCTCCTGCCGACTCCATACCGGGCACAGGCAACACTGCGTGCTATCGGACGGGCTGGAATCTACGATCTGCTCGGCATCCTAGCCGCCGCCGGCCTGATCCTGCTCATCCGCTGGGTTTATTGGCTCGTCCGCCGCCGCGAGGGCATCGGCCTGGGCGACGCCAAGCTGATGGCGTTATTGGCCGCTTGGCTCGGCCTGCCACAAGCGCTGCTCGCCTTTGGGATTGGGGTTGTTCTCGGCGCGCTGGCCGCCGTCGTCGTACTGGTTGTCCCGTCAGCGCGGCGGGAGTCGGAAAGCTGGGCGATGAGCAAGCTGCCGCTGGGAACATTCCTCTGCATCGGCGGCATCGTCAGCAGCCTATGGGGCCAGCCCATCCTCGCCGTCTATCTCCGCTGGGCCGGGCTCTAGTCCCTACTTCGCCGTCTCCGTCGCAGTTTGGCCCGGCGCAGCGTTCTTTCCGTTGGCAATCTCCGGCTCCTTCAGCTCCTTACGCGCCTGCCTGCCGTGTGGGCCGTCGGGATCGTAGTCCAACAGCTTCAGGTAGTGCGTCTTGGCGTCGGCAAAGTTGCCCAGATGGTGCTCCGCCTCGGCCAAGCCCCAATAGACTTCGGGATTCTCCGGGTCCAGCACCATTGCCGACTCGAAGCGTGAGAGAGCCGCCTTCCAGTTCTTCCGGTCCAGATAGTAGCCGCCCACCTCAATGTCCTTGGAGGCGGCCTCCTGGTGGCTAGGCTCCTTGACGGAGAGTTTTCTCTTCTTGCCGGACTGATCGTCCTCAGGATTGGGCAGCAGCCTCTCCATGCCCGAGAGGCTGGAACTCGAATCCTCCTCAGGCCCGCTCGCCGCTACAGGCGCGAGGTCGTCCGGCGAGCGCACCGGGTCCAGGTCCTCTCCGGGCAGCGGAAGCCCCGCGCTCTCCGCGCCGAAGGTTCCTTCGGGCAGCGCCGGCGCAGTCTTCGTCGGCATCACCGGAACCGTGCTCGTATCCTCGGGAAAGGGATTGGCGCTGGAGGTCTTTCCCGGCTGGGCCGCGCCCGCCGCCGGCTTCTGGCCCTCGCCCTCCGGCTTGCTCTGCCCCGTTGAAGCCGCTTCGCCCCCAGCCGGCGCCTGCGCCAGCAGACGCGGAGCCGCCGCCAGCCAGCTAGCCAACAGCAGCGCAACAAAAACCATCCGTCTCATCTTCATACGCCTGTTCCCTGTTCCCTGATCCCTGTTCCCTGTTACGATGCGATTCATACCGCTCTAAGGAAAGCATCGCACAATCGCATGGGACTGATCATCCGCTCCTCCGCCATCCACGCCGCTGGCTGCTACACCACCACGCCCATTCGCAAGGGCGCGCGCGTGGCCGAGTACACCGGCCACCCTCTCACCAAAGCCGAGGCCGACCAGGCCTACGAAGCCTCGCCCATCACCTATCTCTTTGGACTCGGCGACGGCTCAGTGGTCATCGACGGCCACTCCGCCGCCATGTTCATCAACCACAGTTGCGACGCCAACTGCGAGACCACTGAGGAAAAGGGCCGCGTCTGGATCAAGGCCATCCGGCGGATCGCCGCCGGCGAGGAGATCACCTACGACTATTGCCTCTACGACGGCGGCGAAGATGAAGCCCTGTGCAACTGCGGCGCGAAGAAATGCCGCGGCACCATGTACTCGAAGGAAGAGGTCAAGCGCCGCAAGGCCGCCGCAAAAAAGGCCCTCAAGCAGGCCGAAAAAAAGAGGCGCGGTTAAAGCCGCGCCTCTTCAAACCAATGGAACTCTGAAATGCCGCCCTAACTTCCCAGCGGATGTTCGGCATAGTGCAGCAGCACGGCCACCGCGCAACTGGTCAGCCGCGTCTCCGCCGAATCGGCCCGGCTGGTGAGGATCGTCGGCACGCGCGCGCCCAGCACGATGCCCGCCAACTGCGCTCCGCCCAGGTACTCAAGCTGCTTGGCCAGCATATTGCCGCTCTCCAGATCGGGCACCACCAGAATGTCGGCCTGCCCGGTGACCGGCGAGACCAGTCCCTTGATTTTGGCGGCCTTCGCGCTGACCGCGGTATCAAAAGCCAACGGCCCATCGAGGATGCCGCCGGTGATCTGCCCGCGGTCGGCCATCTTGCACAGCGCCGCCGCGTCCAGCGTGGACTTGATCTTGGTATTCACGGTCTCCACGGCGGAAAGCAGCGCCACCTTGGGCTCGGGAATTCCCAGCGCGTGCGCCAGGTCGATGGCGTTCTGCACGATGTGAATCTTGTCCTCAAGCTCCGGCTCAATGTTGATCGCCGCATCGGTAATCAGCAGCGTGCGCGGATAGGCCGGCGTGTCCATCACGAAGACGTGGCTGATGCGGCGGTTTGTTCTCAGCCCGGTGTCGGCCTTCATGGCTACCTTCATCAGCTCGTCGGTGTGCAGGCTGCCCTTCATCATTGCCTGCGCGCCGCCGGTGCGGCACATGCAGACGCCCAACTCGGCGGCCTTGCGCTCGGTGTCGGCTTGCAGGATGGGGTAGGGGTTAATATTGACGCCGATCTTGGCGGCCAAAGCCTTCATCTCGGCTTCGTCGCCGATCAGCGTTGGCAGGATCAGACCTTCTTCGGCGGCTTCGACAGCGCCCTTCAGCGCCACGCCGGAGAGCGGCCAGACCACGGCGGTAGTGATGGCCGGCAGATCCTTGCAGCGCTCCAGAAACTTGTGAAAGACGTGGAAGTCGGCGGGATGGCCAACCAGCGGATCAACGGCTACGGATTCAGCCAGCCCTGCAAGATCGCTCATAAACATTTTCTCCTGGCCGGCGCAGAGGAAATCTGCGAGGCCTCACCTATTGATTGTCGGCTGGCGGGGGAAAAGCCGCTGTGCCAAAGGTCACAAGCCGAGTCGTCGTACCACATGGCGATACGAGGAAGTCTGTCATGTTCTGTTTCCTGGCTCGGCAATGGGCCTCTCACCCGGCTATTGTGCGTGCGCCGCTTTTTATATTTAGGAGCGTGGCAAATGGAAACATATCCCTCCGACAGCTCGTTGCCGGGAACAGGGTCCATCTGCGTTGGCCGGTCCAGGACTTCGAGCGCTCGGGCGACCGTTGCAGCGCTCGGCTGAGGCCGTCGCGCCAGTCATTCATTCTTCTGAAGATGCCTCATTTCCCCGGATCGGACGCTGTGTATGTTTCCGCAAAGGATTCGTCCGGTGATGTCGCCGGCCAGCCAATCATGACCATGAAGACATCCAGAACAAAAAGTGCGATGGCAATGTCGTTGAAGAGCGTTGCCTGGGGAAGATTGGGCCAGAGCTGATTGGCCGCCCAGAAGAGAAAGGCTATCGCCAGCAGGATCGCTTTGAAGAGTTCCTTGCGCGCGGGCTGGTGCGCGGCTTGATAGACAAGATAGGCAATCGCGATCATCGCCAGGGGAAATGCCCCAAGGAAATCATGCGCTCTGGGAGGAAATATTTGGGGAGAGATATCCCATGCGAAGAGCACACAGACACTGGCAAGCGTGAGCAAGCCGAGAATCACGGGGAAGGTTCGGCGAGACCAGTCAAGACGAATGTACATAGGTTATTATCGCTCGACCCATCGTAAGAATTCATAAGGGAACGCGGCAAGACAGGGTGGCTGAATCCCCATTGATCGTTCAAAGTGCGATGGAACCAGCGAACGCCGGGAGTGATATTCTGGCCAAGGCTTTGCAGTCGATTGATTTGGGGAGAGAGCTATTATGTGGTTTCTGGGAATGGATGTAGGCACCGGCGGCACGCGGGCCATAGTGGTGGACGCGGCGGGAAAACTCATCAGCGGAGCATCGAGCGAGCATGCGCCCTTCAAGACGGCCCATCCGGGCTGGGCCGAGCAGGATCCCGAAGACTGGTGGCGGGCGGCGCAAGAGGCAATTCGTGGCGCAATCGCCGCCGCGCCTGAGCCGCATCAGCCGATTGCCGCCATTGGCCTCACCGGCCAGATGCACGGCGCGGTCATGCTGGACGCGAGCGGCGCGGTGCTGCGCCCCTCGCTGATCTGGTGCGACACGCGCACCCAGCCGCAGTGCGATTGGCTGACCGAGAAGATCGGCTATGAAAAATTAATAGAACTGACCTGCAACCCGGCGCTGCCCAACTTCACCTTGACCAAGCTGCTCTGGGTCAAGCAGCATGAGCCGGAGATCTTCGCCAGGATTCGCCACATCATGTGCCCCAAGGATTATGTGCGCTACCGCCTCACCGGCGAGTTCGCCATCGACGTGCAGGAGGCCTCCGGGACGCTGCTGCTGGACGTAACGCACCGCTGCTGGTCCAAGGAAGTAGCCGAGGCGGCCGGGATTCCCGAGAGCTGGCTGCCCAAGGTCTATGAGTCGCCCGAGGTCTGCGCGCGCATCAGCGAGGGCGCGGCCGGGTTGACTGGCCTCGCCGCCGGCACGCCGGTCGTCGCCGGAGCGGGCGACCAGGGCGCGGGAGCGGTGGGCATGGGCATCCTGCAGCCGGGCTCGGTCTCGGCGACGATTGGCACTTCGGGCGTGGTCTTTGCCGCCACCGCCGCGCCCACCAAGGACCCCAGGGGCCGTCTGCACACCTTCTGTCACGCGGTTCCGGGCCTTTGGCACGTGATGGGCGTGACGCAATCGGCGGGCCTCAGCCTGCGGTGGCTCAAGGAGACCTTCTTCCCCAGCCACAACTACGACGAGATGACCGCCGCGGCCAGCAAAATCCCGGCGGGCAGCCAGGGCCTGGAGTGGGCGCCCTATCTGCTCGGCGAGCGCACCCCGCACCT
>PLPA01000237.1 GCA_003159355.1 Acidobacteriaceae bacterium
GGCTTGTCGCGGCCCGTGTAGGCGGCGATGGCGCGGTCCAGCAGATCAGCCACGCGCTTCTCGTCCAGTTTTCCTTCCGCCGAGTGCAGCGCGGCGTCGCGGGCAACCACGACTTTGGACTTGCGCGGGTCGAGCATCGCGGCCAGCCCCAACTTGCTCTGCGAGCCAAGCAACACAGCTCCCGCGGCTGCGGTCTTCAAAAAGTCTCTGCGGTTTTTCATCGCATTCCTCGCTTCTCCGCGTTGATCAGCAACTTCCCGTTACAGTTTCGCTTCGACGCCATGAGCCAGCGCCAGCAGCGCCTGCTGCGAGTTGGGCGCGGACTCATAAGCCGTGATGCGCACCAGCGTTGGGCCTTTGCGGAAGGTGACGCTCTGCGCGTAGGCCAAGCCCGCATCGCCCAGTTGCACCGTCTGCGCCTCCTTGGTCTGTCCCTTCTCCAGAATCTTGCTCGCGCCGGCCGCATCCTTCATCGTGTACACGTCCACCGTCGCCTCCAACACACCCTGGTACTTGTAGTCGGAGGTGGAGGTGGAGACGACGCCGGCCGAGAGGTACTGCTCGGCATCGCCGTCGATGTATTGCCACAGGTCCTTGGCCGCAAAGACGCGCGTCTCGCTGGTTTTTTCCCATCCGGCTATCGCGCCCGACGCGGGGAACGGATCGAATTTGGCCTTCTTGCATCCTGTGGTCGCGGTAATCACGACAAGAATAATTGCCGCAACGGCCAGCATCGATTTCATTGAACGATCATTCACGGAAGAATCTCCTTTATTTTCGGTTGAGCAGAATCTGGCTGCTTGGTGAGCGGCTTTCGCCGATGCTGGTGACGTAAACGGCGGGGTGCTCCTGCAACGGGCATGCATACTCGCACGCGCCGCAGCCCACGCAGCGGCTGGGATCGACGCGCGGCTGCTTCAGCGTTTTCGTGTTGCCCGCGGAGTCAATGACCTGCGCCTCCTGCACATAAATCGCCTTGGGCGAGACCGGGCACCACTCTTCGCAGACGATGCACTCGGTGGCCATTGCCCACGGCAGGCAGCGGCCGCGGTCGTAGAAGGCCGTGCCCAGGCGAATCGGTTGATTTTGCTGCTGCGCGCCCACGCCGACGACCCAGCCTTTTTCCCTGGGCGTGATCTGCCAGATCGCGCCGGTGGGGCAGACCTCCGAGCAGAGCACGCAACTGGGCTCGCAGTAGCCGATGCGTGGCACCAGCGTGGGCGACCACAATCCTTCCAGGCCGGCCTGATCGAGCGTGGGATGGAGCGCAATGTTGGGACAGGCCTTCATGCACTCGCCGCAGCGGATGCAGCGCGAAAGAAACTCCGGCTCGTCGAGCGAACCCGGCGGGCGCAGCAGCCGTTCATGGCGGCTCTTGCCCAGGCCGGTGTTCGAGCGCATCAAGGGAACAATCGCCGCTCCGGCGGCAACGCCGGTGAGCGCGCGGCGGCGGCCCAGGTCGGGCGATGCTACTTCGGCTTCGTTGCGGAAGAACTTGAATTGCAGGCTGTCGAGCGGGCAACTGCCCACACAGTTCATGCACATCAGGCACTCGGCCTTGTGCCAAGGCGCGCCGCCGATCGGATCGTCGCCGCCCTGGCAGTGGAGCAGGCAGCGATTGCATTTATCGCAGGCGGCAGGGTCCTTGTGCAGACCCAACAGCGACCAGCGCGAGACCGCCCCCAACAGCGCGCCCAGCGGGCAGATCGCCCTGCACCATAGCCGCGTCACGCGCAGACTGGCGGCAAGAATCGCAATAAACAGAATCCCCAACACAAGCCCTTGTTCGTAGTGCGGCTGGCGAAGATCGAGTACCAGGACTTGCAGAATTGAGTGCAGCGTTCCGCCGGCCGCTTTGATCGCCGCGATGTGGCTGTGTTCGAGCGGGGTGAAGATCGCGCGCGCGGCGGCGTTGATCGCCGGCAGAATCGAAAGCCCGAACGACCGCACCAGCAGGCTGAAGGGATCAAGCCAGCCGATGGCCGCCGAGCCGAAGAGTGCGGCTACCAGTCCGGCGATCAGCACAACGTATTTGCCCGTCTGCCATCGCTTGTAGCGATTCGACTCAATGCGCTGCTTGCCGCGCTTGGCCTCCGAGGGCATATTGCCCACGAAGTGCTGCAGCGTGCCCATGGGGCAGATCCAGCCGCAGAAGAAGCGCCCCAGAAAGAGTGTCGGCACGAGTATGACGAGGCACCAGATCAGCCCGCGATACAGCGCATGGCCAGCCAGCGCGTTGACCAAAGCCACCAGCGGGTCCCACTCGAAGAAGAGCCGCACCGGCGGGCGCAGATGAATCTCAGTTCCGGCGCTGGGAAAGAGGCTCCACGAAGTGAAGAACAGCAACCCGAGAAAGAGCAGCAGGAAAACAATCTGCGAAATCCTGCGCAACATCGGCAATCTGGACCGGTTCAAGAATCGCCTCCACACGCGCGGACGCTAACCGTACATGATCGATGATTCACGCTCAAGCTTGGGGCAGACAGTGATCTGCATCACCGATTGGCGGGTCCATGGCTGCAAAGACGAGAGCTAGGGCATCCGGTCTGAAGGGTGAGTTCAGGGGTAGATGCGATGCAAGGTGCGGGCGAAGGGGATGGTTTCGCGGACGTGATCCAGGCCGCAGATCCAGGCTACCGCGCGCTCGATGCCCATGCCGAAGCCCGAGTGNNAGGTACCACTGGAAGGCTTCCTTGGGAAGGTTATGCTGCTCGATGCGGGAGTTTAATAACTCATAACTCGAAACGCGCTGCGAACCGCCGATGATTTCGCCGTAGCCTTCGGGAGCGAGCACATCGACGCAGAGCGCGTAGCGCGGATCGGCGGGGTCGGGCTCCATGTAAAAGGCCTTCACGTTGGCGGGATAGCGGTGAACCATCACGGGTTTGCTGTATTGGCTGCTGAGCCAGGTTTCATCCGGGGAGCCGAAGTCGTTTCCATACTCAAATGCCGCTTCTAAGTGGCCGTCCTTGTGGGCTTGGTTGAGCATCTCCGCGGCTTCGTCGTAGCGCAGGCGGGGGAAGGGCGGGCAGATGGATTCGAGCTTCGCGGGGTCGCGGCCGATGACGGCTAACTCCGCGGCGCGATTCTTGAGAACGGATTGGACTATATGAGAAAGGAAGTTTTCGGCTAACTCGAGCAGGCCGTCGAGGTCCATGAAGGCGACCTCCGGCTCGATCATCCAGAACTCGGTGAGGTGACGGCGAGTCTTGGATTTTTCGGCGCGGAAGGTGGGGCCGAAGCTATAAACCTTGCCCAGCGCCAGCGCCGTGGATTCAATGTATAACTGCCCGGATTGAGTCAGAAAAGCCGGGTCGCCGAAGTAATCGACCGGAAAGAGAGTCGAGGTGCCCTCGCAGGCCGCGGGAGTCAGGATGGGCGGGTCGGTGCGGATGAAGCCGTTTGTATCGAAGTACTCTGCCGCCGCTCTCATGATCTCGGCGCGGATGCGGAGGATCGCGGACTGGCGCGGCGAGCGGACCCAGAGGTGGCGATGGTCCATCAGGAAGTCGACGCCGTGCTCCTTGAGAGTGATGGGGTAGGGGTCGGATTCCGGCACGCGCTGGACGACTTGCAGGCCTTCGACATCGAGTTCGTAGCCTCCCGGCGCCCGCTTGTCGGCGCGGACCTTGCCGGTGACAATGACGCTGGACTCCTGCGTCAGGCCCTTAAGAGATTCAAAGACTTCCGGGGACACGCTCTTGATGTGGGCGACGCCCTGGATGGTTCCGGTGCC
>PLPA01000236.1 GCA_003159355.1 Acidobacteriaceae bacterium
CCTATGAGAGAAATGCTCTAGTCAAAAACACCCAGAATTCGATGGGGAGTGGACAGAGCCCACTCCCCATCTGATTACCTTCAGCGTGATCAGAAATCCAGCCGCGCCGCAATCTGACCGCTGCGACCTCCAAGTCCCGCCGTGATAACGCCGAAGCTGGCGCTCGATAGCTTCAGGTTGAGGTCCGCCTCGTTCAGGTTGGTGTGGTTAGCTACGTTGGTGAAACTTGCTTCAACTCGCAGCTTAAAACGCTCATGGAGCGAGAAGGTCTTCGACAGACCGCTGTTCAGGTCGATATAGCCGGGGCCTTGTATTGTGCCAATTCGGCTATTGCCAAAGCGACCGATAGGAAGCGCAGGACCGTAGGTGGAGACCGGCTTTCCGTTCGCTTTGTAGCCGGCGCCGGTGGCGCACGTCTCGCCTGGTACCCACGCGGACCAGCCGGGACAGGTAAAGGCCGCCGGGTTGACCCAGCCATTCCGGCCCTGGTGTGCGGGTTTCCAGCTTACGCCCGGTACGAGGTCCGGATGCATTAGAGCGCCTGTAGGAATCCACCCGGCCAGAGAAGCGGTGAGCCCGGAACCAGTGCCGGATGGGTCGGCTTGTCCAGCGGGGAAGTTCGGCGTAAGATAGGCGCCGGTTTGCCAGGTAAAAATGTTGCTTAGCTGCCAGCCGCCCAAGACGGCATCCAGAACCCGCGGCATGTTTGAGCCGAACTGCTTGTTACGGCCGACGGGGAGCTCGTAGATCGCGCTGGTCAGCCAATGCAGGCGGCGTGGACCTGGCTCACTACCGTAGTCCAGTTTCTTGTCTAACACCGAGGTGGAAAAATCCTCGCCGCCGCGCTCGTCACCGTATGCGGTTTGGTTTGCACCCGTGTTATCCGACAGAGATCTGGCCCAGGTAAATGTAGAGTCGAACTGAAGACCATTCTGCATGCGGTGTGTGGCTTCAGCCTCCAGTGCATTGTAATTCGCGGTGCCCTGGGAGCTGTAGTTCATTAGAATGCCCCAGTTAGGGAACCTGCGGGCGCTGGTTGGTTGATTGTAGGCTGAAACGGTGCTCGATAGTGGCAATGTGTTCTCATCTTGCTTCATGTTCAGATGGGCCGTTTCGGAACCGGTGTACGACGCGCGAAGCCCATAGCCCCGGCCAAAGTCATGGTCGAGGCTCAAAGCCCACTGAGCTGTCTCGGCATCGTGATAATGTATGTCCATGCTTGCGTTGAATTCATTCGTGCCGTAGCAGGTGGTGCAGCCGGCGCCTGCATTGGGCCCGGTAACGTCAGGCCATGCGTAAAGTGGTTGGTGCGTGCTAGGATTCAAAGCGTTCGTGGACGACACCTCGGTGCCCTGAGTACCATCGCCCGTCATGGAGTGAAAGGTTTTGCCCAGGATAGTGACGTTGTACATACCGAAGCCGGAGCGCACAACCCACTTACTGTCGTTCGTCAAGCGATATGTAAAACCCAGGCGGGGCAGGATCCGATCCTTATCTACGTAGTGCAGGCCTCTGGGCAGGCCCGCGGCAGTGTTGCTGACAACAGGCATGCATGGCGCGCCGTTCACCGTCGCGTTGTTCGTGTTATTCACGCCGTCCGGGTCGCAGGCATTGGCAGACGCCAAGGTGGCTGGCGACTGGAGGTTTGGCTGTGGCAAGGCCGGATAGATAAGCCTTCCCGTGAGCGGCACGCTGTAATCCATGTTGGAATAAAAGCCATTCACGTCATACATGCCGGGGCGATATTCATATCGCGCGCCGAGGTCGATTGACAGCCTTGGCGCCACATTCCAATGGTCCTCGCCGTAAACGTGGTACTCCGCAGTCACGGCGTCCATCTCCTGCTGTATAACGTCAAATGATGAACTGTCAGGGAGGCCTGTCAGGAAGTCGGCAAAGTCAACTCCCGTGAAGAGACCGGTGGCGTTGCCTGAGTTGCTGAAGCTGAAGTTTCCGTAATTATCTCCGTCGGTGATGCCGGTTGAGCCGATGAACGTGTAGTAGCGAACATCACCACCGAACTTAAAGGCATGGCGTCCCTTGGTCCATAACACGCTTTCGTTATAAGAGGTGGTGTCGGTGACGCCGGTAGTGCTGAGCATCCCCGACGGCGGAGCCGTAATGTTGGTAAAACTAAGGGCTGGCATTCCGTTGTACCACAGATCCTGCAACCCTTTCAGACCCGCGGTCGTCTGCGTGAAATCATGGCCATTAAAGGGGTTGCTATGCCCAGTGTTCGAGTGTGTGAAGCCAAAAAGAAAAACGTTGATCAGGCTCGGCTTGATTGTCCAGCTCAGGCCGCTGACAAAATTCGATGCTTTGTTGATATTGTTGCTGGAGTCAAAGTTTATATCGTATGCACTGACACTCGGGAAGTCGCGGTAGCTATAACGGCCCCACAACAGAAGCTTCTGGTTCGAACCGAAGTACTGGTCGCCACGGAAATCTACCTGATTTGACGACGTGGGTTGGGACACATTGCTGTAGTAGTTTGCCGACTCTCCGTTCACGTAGGAGGTCGTGGGAACTGTGCCGCCTCCACTCAACTTTGCCACTGTATTCGGGTCGGGGTAAAACTGCAAGAACTGTTGCGCAACCGGACTTATGGTTGGAATTGTATTGCCCGAACTAGCGCCCGTATAAGGATCGGTTAAGCCAGTGAAGGTCGCCGAAGGGTTCGAGTAGTTTGTAAAATCGCCGGACTTCATCGCCGCTGTTGGCACTGTGGCTTGAAGGGACACACTTTCCGGAAGACGGAAACCCTCGTAATCGCCGAAGAAGAAGGTCTTATTGCGCCCATTATATAGGTGAGGAATCACCACCGGGCCACCCAGCTTCCCGCCGAAAGTGTTTGCCACCATGTGCGGCCTGACGGTTGATCCGAAAGTATTCGCGTTCATGCCCGAGTTTTGGTGATACTCCCATGCGGCGCCATGAAGCGTATTAGAGCCTGCTATGCTGCTGATCGCCACCTGGGCCGGGTCCCCAAATTCGGCAGTGGCCAGTACGCCGGTAAGACGAATCGAAGCCACATCGTCAGCAGTGGGTGCGATCAGAGGAGTGCCGGTGCTATCGTTGTTGACATTTGTGATTCCGTCCACGGTAATGTCCGTTGTAAACGGACGGTTCCCCTCAACTGAGTATGACCCCTGGTCTGCCTGCACACCGGGCATGGCGGACATAGCGGCCAGAACCATCGTACCAGCAGAACTGGCGCGGAAATTTGTAGGAAGGTTCACCACATCAGCGGCGTCGAAAGTGGAAGTGACCGTTGGCGTCTCCGTCTCGATCACGCCGGTGTTTTCGCCCGTGACGTGCACGGTTTCCGATGCACGGCCGATGAGGAGCTTCACATCGACACGCAGGGTTTGCAGAGTATTCAACTGTAATCCTGTCGTGGACCACGTCTCAAACCCGTGAGCCTCGACCTCCACTTTATAGTGGTCCGCTTGGGCGTCTAGAAACCGATAGTCGCCAATAGCGCTGGCGGTCGTCGTGCGCACAACACCCTTATCCGTGTCGGTCAGGATTATAGTGGCGCCCGGCACCACGGCGCCCGTAGTATCCGTCACGGAACCGATAATCGTTCCATGAATGGATTGTGCGGTGGCTGGAAGGACTACTGACAGTAGGCCCAGCAGAAGGCCTGCTAGTGGAAAGACATGCCCGTATCGCATCAGTTTTTTGCTAGTTTGCATTTTGTCAACACTCCTAAATGTTGTAGAACGGTTAATCGGAGGAGATCGCCAGCTCTTACTCGTGCCGACTTCCCTTTCACGTAATCCTGGCGCCTTTATCAGTACCGCGACGCGAAGAAATGAATAGCAGCAAAGTGCGGTTGCGCTCCCCAAGGAGCAGCGAACCAGCTGATAGCGGTCTGATTCCACGTTAGGATGGTCTCCGCAATCCTGAAACGTTCAGCAGGTTAAGCAAGGCACGGATCTACGTTAGATATAAATGGAGCATTAAAACGAAGCAGCACGGCAATGAAAGCTGCGCCACTCCACATTGCGGAGCTGTTATATTCATCTTCCTTTTATCGCTATGTAACATAACTCCTTGATGGGAAGAGTTACTCACCCGGCATGAAGTAAATTTATTGCGCCCTTCCACCCATTCCGCAAAGCGCGCGGAATGGATGGGGCACGAAGGCACTGCGCTTTTTCACCGCTTCTCAAAACACAATATGGAAGGCGATGCAACCTCAGGCAGGTTGCGGAGCGCCGTGCGCGAGTCGCAACCGGTCGTCTATCGCGCCAAGGATGGGATCGCACGTGGGAAGGTCTTCGGCAACGAAATGAGCGCCGACGCTGAGAAGCGTTTCTTCCGCGCGCCGAATTCTCTCAGTTTTCTGATCTTCGGGCAGAGCTGTCCATGCGTCCGCATCGAGACCAACGAGGTTACCGGTGCGCGTGATGCCGATGGTCCACATGCCGGCATTGAGGCCTTCCTCTATATCGCTGATTGTGTCTCCGATCTTCACGCATGACGACGGCGGGTATACGTCCAGAAGTTGCGCGTTGCGGGCGAGCATCCAGGGCAAAGGGCGACCGGCTCCCACTTCGTCGGGGCAAACCGATGCGTCGGGGCAATAGCCATCCTTGCGGGCCTGGATGAGAACCGGATCCAACATCTCTCGCGTATAGCCGGTCGTGCTGCCGATGCGGAGACCGCGCTGTTGCCATAGGCGAACCGTCTCAACGACGCCCGAGATTACTTGGGAATGGCGTGCAACAATCTCCAACTGCAATACCCCAAATTCGCCAAACAGTGAAGCCACTTCGGCCTCGCCGGGAAACTGTCCGGTCTTGTCGCGCCACTCGGCGCGAATATTGTCTAACGCCAGGATCGCGCGAATATGGTCACGCTTCAGCAAGCCCATATCCTTACGCGCGTCTTCGGTTGAAATATCAAGTCCATGCCCGCAGAAGAGACTCTGCAAGGCAAGCACGGGCGCGATTGAGCCGTGATCGACGGTGGTTCCAGCCCAATCAAGCAGGACGGCGCGGAGCGGTTGTTTGTTCACCAGTGAATTCATGCTTGCAGCTTATATCGGCTGCTGCTCCGTTACAAGCACTGAACGGTTAAGCGGCGGAGCGGACGGTGGGCGTAACTGCGCGCCAACCGCGCAGATGCTGCCTCCGGCCAGCGCGAAGAAAACGAAGAGATCAAATAACTGGTTCCATCCCAGCCTCGCCACAAAAATCGTAGCCAGCAGCGGTGAAATGACCATGCCAATCGAGCCAAATCCATTGACCAGTCCCACCGCCCTTCCGTGCAATTGTTCTGGAACCGCGTCGAGGACCGCCATGCCAGACATCAATAGGTCCGCGCCATGGATGAGAATGCCCATTAACGAAATGGAAACAACCATGCCAAACCAGCCGCTTTCGGCGAGTACCGGATGCAGAAGGCAGACAAAGGCAAGAGTAAACAACATGGTTGCGCCCAGCGCCATCCGCCGATTGCGAAACCACCGCTGCGTGGCATAGCCGACCGCGATCGGACCAAGAAACCCGCAGAGTTCAAAATAGGATGCCGTGTGTTCGGCCTGATGAACGCTATAAGCGAAGCTGGAAATCAAATAATGAGGCAGCCAGAAGAGCAGCGTGTAGCGGGTCATTTTGAGAAAGAAGTACATGCCCGAAATGATCTGGATGCTGCGGTTCCTGAGCAAGACCTTCCATCCATGCACTTGCGCGGCGGCGTTCGTCCGCATGACCCATCTGCCAGTTGACAGCTCCGGGTTAGAAGCAGAGAGAGGATCGGGCACTCTCCAGGTTATGGCATAGAAAAACACAGTTGCACAAAGCAGGATTGCTGAAGAGACGAGATAGGCCGACTGAAAACCTGAATGCACGGCAAAACCAGTGTGAACGACCAGCCAGGCGGTCATCGAGGTGGCAAGCAATCCACATAGAATATAGCTTGAACTCCACCAACCGAGCACCCGGTCTCGCTCGTCACGCCCAAAGAAAGCCCCAATCAACTTGAGCAGCGAGGGCCAGCCGAAGCCTTGGCCCAAGCCGTTGCCGAGTTGCAGCAACAACTCCGGGGCCGGTTGCGAAAACCAGGTGAGCAGAAGCGTGCAAAAAATCGAAATCGCCGCGCCTGCCAGAGCGGTTCGCCGAGGGCCATATTGGTCGGCGAGCGCGCCGCCTACAATTTGGCCCACCGCATAAGTCAATCCAAAGCAGGCCAGGCTGACGGCGAAATGCGACCCGCCAACGGCTTCTCCCATGTCCTTGCGGCAGAAGTAATAGCCGGCATACAGCGTCCACGCGGCCAGATAGATCTGGCCGCGCCAAGATTCGAGCGTGCCTGGCTTGAGGGTCATTGTCTTTGAGCTACTTCAGCTTGCGCGGGCGGTATGGATTCGTGGAAGACGATGATATCGGGGTGTGGTGTGAAAAGGAAGACTGCCTGCGTGACCATGCCTTGCTGTAAGCTATCCGCGAGCGTTTCAGGAAAGGAATCCCGATTGCATAGAATATTGATCAGGGATCCGATGGCGGCGTCATCCGTTCCATCAATATGGATCGAACGCGGATATCCATTGGATATGTTCAGCAATGCCGCGCGTCCCGCGAGCCGGTGGGAATCTGACGAGCCGTGGTCGACAATCTCGCGGCCATGCGGGGTGATGATGAATGAAATCCGGTTTTTGTCGGTCGGAACTCTTACTGGCTCGGCCGCATGGTCCGCGACCTCTCCGATAGAAATTACTATATCTCCCGCTACGGTTGGCAGAACAGCCGTGCTGGCCATCTTGATATGACTGTGAAATTGACCCGCCAGGTCGAGCAGCGGCGCTACGGTCTTGAACTGCTGCACGGCAATAAGTTCCTGACCTTGATCGGAATACGCCGACGGCATATATAAGGTTGCTTGACGTGCCTGAAAGACCGCATCCCAAAAGAGCATGAATGGGTGTTCCTGCGCGACCTGCCATCGTATGCACATCGCACACAGAAATAGAGCGATCAATGCCGGCATTGCCAATTGCTGGTTAGAGATGGGGCGGGGCAGTCGTTGATCCAATTCCACGGGCGGATCGTTTTTGAGAACTTTTCGCGAAGACAAAGCAGATCGGCGCATAAAATGCGGTACGTAGGAACCAGGCGGCAGCTCGAAGCTAAAAACCGCATCCGCCGACATGGTATCCGGGTAGGCGATCAATCGCTTTCGCACGTCGTTGGCGCGTACTCGCACACCCGCATCAGAGCCAGTGTCATAACTTGCGTCACGACCCAGAAGGGTCATTCCGATCAGCCGCTCCTTTAACTGATCAAAATCGCCGAGCAGGGCATAATGCACCACATGGCGAAGGAACTCACAACTCTTGGGGCTAGTTCGGAAAGCGCGGCTGCGGCACACAGTCTCAAGGGCATCTCGCAATTCAGCGGCATGGAGATGCAATTCCTGGGCCGGAATTTCTTGACTGTTGTCCATTGGGCTGAACTGGTGGCGACCATCCTTATATACAAAATACCGGCTATACATTACAGAGAGTTGAATAGAACTGTTTTTGGGGATTCACGATATGTTCATGTGCCGTTCGCTTTTGGTGCGCTGAGTCGGGTGTGTCTAACCGGTAATGTTGGCGCCCTTAACCTGCTGAACGTTTCGATCCTCCTTCGCTGCTGAGATGGTAATAGCAGAAGCGTGGCGCCATTCCGCCAGGAGCTAGAAATTTGCGCTGTTTTACTCTCAATCGTTTTTTGATTCTTGCCGGAGTTCTCTCCCTCTCCGGTATGCTCCCTGTTGAAGCACAGCAACGCGTCATTCTGTTTGGCGTCGACGGACTTTCGCCCCAAGGCATTGCCGAGGCCAACACTCCCAACATCCATCGGCTGATCAAATCCGGGGCGTGGACAATGCACGCGCGCGCGGTCATGCCCACCAGCAGCAGTTCCAATTGGGCTGCCATGATTATGGGCGCCCCAACCGAGCTGACCGGAGTCACTTCCAACCACTGGCAGCCAGACAGCTTCACGATCGCGCCAGCCTGCCAGGATGCACCCGGAGTTTTCCCCACCATATATAGCCTCGAGCATGTGCAGCATCCGGCTGCGCGCATCGGCATCTTCACCGACTGGACCGATTATGTGCGCCTGGTTGAGCCGGGTGTGGCCAGCAAGGTCTACTCCGTTGACGAAAAAGAGGACGACGCCCTCGAACATGCCCTTGCGTATCTCGAAAGCGACAAGCCGGAAGTTCTGTTTCTCCATCTCGACCTGGTGGATAATGCCGGCCACGCTCATGGCTGGGGATCGCCGGAGTATCTCGCCGCAGTCGAAAAGACAGACGCAATGTTGGGCCGCTTGCTGCTCACACTTGAAAAGATGAAGCTGCGCGACTCTACCACGATTTTGCTAACTGCGGATCACGGCGGCATCGGCAGAACCCACGGCGGCCTCTCCATGAGCGAACTGGAGATTCCGTGGGTGATCAGCGGTCCCGGCATCCGCGCAAATTACAAGATCGAGACCACGATCATGCAATATGACACAGCCGCGACGCTGGCCCGTCTGCTTGATGTAAAACCCTCTCCCTGCTGGCGCTCACAAGCTGTCAACGCCGCGTTCATCAACGCGCGTTAAAGCAAAGGCAAGATCGATGTCGCGGTAATTTCACCGCAAAACAGTTACACATTGATGGCATATCGACTTGAGCGCAACAGCTTCGGGATATGTCTTCACTGGCGCCGCTGTTATTGATCCGGCCCAGAAGCATTGCGACACCGTGCCCCATCCATTTCGCGTTTTGTTGCGGAATGGGTGGGAAACTTCGACCCATTCATCAAGAGCCTCACCAATAGAAACGGAGATCTTTGTTGCGCTTCGCCGCCGCTCGCCGTCAAGTGTTTGTCATCACCTGGATTACTTATGCGGGCTTCTATTTCTGCCGCAAAAATCTCGGCATCGTTTTGCCGATGCTGCACGAGATCTCCGGGTTGCGAAGCTCGGAGCTAGCCAACGTTGTATTTGGCTATAGCTTGATGTATGCGCTGGGGCAATTCGGATTTGGATTTCTTTCAGACCGTATTGGAGCCAAGCGCGTAGTTGCCGGCGGCATGTTACTCGTGGTGTGCAGCAACCTGTTGATGGGAGTTCATGCATCATTTCTATGGCTGCTGGTTTTCGGATGCCTCAATGGGATTGGCCAGTCGACGGGTTGGTCCGGGCTGGTAAAGATGATGGCAAGCTGGTTCAGCAGCGATATTCGCGGAATCGTGATGGCTTGGTGGGGAACCAACTACGTACTAGGAGGGTTTCTCGCAACCAGTTTCGCAACTTGGGCGGTGACCGAAAGCGTGTTTTTTCCCAAGATGGGTTGGCGTCTTGGTTTTCTGTTACCCGCTCTCCTGCTGCTGGGCATCACGATCCTGTTCTCGTTTGGCGTAAGCGGCACGCCGGAGGAGAAGGGCTTCAGTGCGGAATCGCCGCGCCAACAGCCTGACCTGTTGCCTGATCGCGCGAATTGGAGCGACCTATTGGCGTTGCTGGCAAAGCCATCACTATGGACGATCAGCATCTCCTATTTCTTTTTGGAGTTATGCCGCTATGCCCTGATGTTTTGGCTGCCATTTTATATGGTCAACCGGCTCAAGTACAGCTTTCAGGCGGCTGGCTATCTATCTTCTCTCTACGAATTAATTGGCATCGCGGGCGCCTTGCTGGCCGGTTATGTCTCGGACCGATTTATGCAGTCGAGAAGGGCGCCCATATCAGCCATGATGCTCTTCGGGTTGGGTTGTGTCATGCTGATGCAGCCGGCGTTGGCCGCTTACGGGCTGGTGGGAACGGGGATTGCCATCTCGCTTTCGGGGGTGCTCTCGTATGGTCCCGATACGCTTCTTTCGGGAGCCGCCGCACAGGATATCGGGAATGTGCGAGCTACGGGAACCGCATCCGGCCTGGTAGACGGCATTGGCCACTTGGGCTCGCTTTTTTCGCCCTATGTCGTGGTCTATGTGAGTGAGCGCTATGGATGGGATCGCCTCTTCCTGGTCTTGGCCGGATCTGCTTTTCTGGCGGCGGCCGTTCTTATTCCGTCATGGAAGCAGAAGCCCGAAGATCGCGCTGATTCGCGGATTCATGAGTTACAAGTCGAACTGACAGCTTGAGAATTGGTTATAGCTCAATGTCAACACCAGGTGATGAAATGGAAAGCAACGATAATATCGAACAGAAGGCCGGCATCGCTCAGTCGGAGGGAGATGTGAATCTGTCTTCGGCGCGCGAAAGTTGGCAGAGAGAGAATCTGGATGACGCGACCCGCGCCCTGCTGGCCGAGGATGCGCGTTACTTCTTGCATCAGTCTCTCTCCTCTCCATGCCTGAACGCGCTGCGAAGTTGCGAGGGCAGCTTTCTTGTGGACACTCAGGGGCGCAGCTATCTCGACTTCCACGGAAACAGTGTGCATCAGGTTGGCTTCGGTCATCCAAAGGTAAAGGCCGCGATCTACGAGGCGCTGGAAGAACTTCCCTTCTGCACGCGCCGCTATACCAACCGATATGCGGTTGCGCTGGCGCGCAAGCTGGCCGAGATTTCGCCCGGAACGCTGAACAAATCTCTCTTTGCCCCCGGCGGCGCGGAAGCCATTTCGATGGCCGTCAAACTGGCGCGCATGGCTACCGGCCGCTTCAAGACGGTCTCGATGTGGGACTCGTTTCACGGGGCCACGCTCGACACGATTTCGCTGGGTGGAGAAATGCTCTTTCGCAACAACATCGGGCCTTTGCTGCCAGGCTCCGAGCATGTGCCGCCCGCCGAGCCGCTGCACTGTCCCTTCCACTGCGGCAAGAGCTGCAATCTGCAATGCGCCGGGTATATGGATTATGTGCTGGAAAAAGAGGGCGATGTAGCTGCCGTGATCGCCGAGACGGTGCGCAGCACTGGAACCGTGCCGCCGCCCGAGTACTGGCGAAAGCTCCGCGAGATATGTACACGCCACGGCGCCTTGCTCATCCTCGATGAGATTCCCCATGGGCTGGGCCGGACTGGATCGATGTTTACTTGCGAACAGTACGGCATTGTTCCGGATATGCTGGTGATCGGCAAAGGATTGGGCGGAGGCGTTGTTCCGATTGCCGCCTTGCTGGCGCGCGAAGATCTCGACATCGGACAGGATCGCGCGCTCGGCCATTTTACTCATGAGAAAAGCCCGGTCGCCTGTGCCGCCGCACTGGCCGTTATCGAGGTGATCGAGTCCGAGGGACTGGCCAAACGCGCGGCGATTCTGGGGAATCGCTTTATGGAGCAGCTTAGAGAACTGCAACAGAAGCATACGTTGATTTATGACGTGCGTGGAATGGGGCTGCTTGTGGCTGTGGTTTTGCGGTTGCCCGATGGCTCGCCGGCAAATCTTCAGGCGGAACAAGTGATGTACCGGGCTCTAAACCGTGGGTTGAGTTTCAAGGTGTCAATGGGATCCACTCTGATTCTCACTCCGCCATTGACTATTGAGGAGAGGCACCTTGATAGCGCGGTGAAAATTATCGACGATTGCCTGAGCGGTCTTGATGCCGCCTGAGGAGGATGAGAAATGATGATGACAAACATGGCCGTAAGTGGCAGAGACAAGTTACTCTTTACGCCCGGACCCCTGACCACCAGCATGACGGTCAAAGAAGCGATGCTTCGTGACTTGGGTTCTCTGGATGGCGAGTTTCTGGCGCTGGTTCAAAGCCTACGCTCGCGCCTGCTCGCGCTGGGTTCTTACCCGCGCGAAAGCTACGAGTGCGTACTGATGCAGGGCAGCGGAACCTATGTCGTTGAGTCGGTCCTTTCATCGGTGATTCCGCGCGACGGCAAACTGATGGTGATGGTAAATGGCGCCTATGGCCGCCGCATGGCGCAGATAGCGCGCATACACGGCATCGCGCTGGATCTCTTTGAACTCGCGGAGAACCGCAAGTTTACCGCGGAGATTGTTGCCGAACGATTGGCGGCCAGCAGCGGGATTACTCACGTCGCGGTGGTGCATTGCGAAACAACCAGCGGCATGTTAAATCAAGTGGAAGAGATTGGGCGCGTGGTATCCGCCGCCAACGCGATTTATATTGTAGACGCCATGAGCAGCTTCGGAGCCATCCCAATTGATATGACAGGGGCGCATATCAGTTTCTTGATTTCCTCCGCGAACAAGTGCATTGAGGGAGTTCCTGGATTCGGCTTCGTGCTCGCCAACCGGCACACCCTCGAATCAGCGAAGGGGAATGCACGAACATTGAGCCTTGATCTGTACGACCAATGGGCCATCATGGAAAGCAGCGGCGGACATTTTCGTTTTACTCCGCCGATCCAGACACTATTAGCTTTTGAGCAGGCGCTTAATGAACTGGACGAAGAAGGTGGAGTCAGGGCCCGTGGGGAGCGCTATCGGCAGAACCATCGCGCGTTGTGCATGGGTATGAAGGCGATGGGCTTCGAGGCGTATCTCGCGGAAGAGGATCAGAGCTTCATCATTACGTCGTTCCGATATCCTGTCGACCCTAGGTTTGACTTTTCAAACTTCTATGCGGAGCTTTGGTCATTGGGCTTTGTGATTTATCCGGGGAAACTATCGAAAGACTTATGCTTTCGCATCGGAAGCATCGGCAGAATTACGACTACCGAGATCGACCAACTGCTGCGGGCGATTCATTCCGTGCTGCGTCAGATGGAAATGCTCTTGCCAGCCGCACTCTAATCTCTACTGCGATTATGAACTGGAGTTCTCATGCGTATTTCATTTGTAGCTTGTCTTCTCTTCTCCGCTCTTTTGTCGGCCGACCTCGCGCTCGCCGAAGACAACGTGAACGCTGTGCTCCCCAACGGGCGCCAGATTCATCCGGTCGGAAATTGGATCGCGCTCGCCCCTTATCCATTCGCTTTTTCCGTGCGGCCCGACGGTCGGCAGATCGCCATTCCCTCGATTGGGTTTCCGTTCGCCCTGAATGTCATCGCCGATCCCGGAGGTACAACTCCTGCGGTCCAGCGCATGCCTGCGGAAATCCGCGCTGCGCCCGGAACCAAGAGACCACATTCTGAAAATGATCCATCCATCGAGGTCCACGCGGGTCTCGCTTATTCACCTGACGGAGCATTGCTCTATGTCGCCACCGGCGACTCGGGGAAGATTCGCGCTTATCGGACCGACGACTGGAAGCCTGCCGGCGAAGTCTCGCTCGACGGCCCTATGTCGGGAAAAATCTGGCAGGGGAGTTTTGCCGCCACGGTAGTAGTTTCTGCCAATGGCAAGACTCTCTACGCGCTCGATCAGGGCAACTGGAGAGTCGTCATCCTCGATGCGCGCACTCTGACGCGATTGAGCCAGGTGCCGACCGGCGCTTATCCCTTTGGCCTGGCGCTCTCGCCGGATGGAACGAAACTCTACGTCACCAATACTGGTCTTTTCGAGTACTCTACTGTCCCCGGGTACGATGAGCACGACAAGTTAAATACGGGTCTCCGTTTCCCGCCCTTCGGATATCCGTCAAAAGCCGCCCGCGAAGGAGTAACCGTCGAAGGCAAGAAGATTCCCGGGTTGGGCGATGAAAACTCTGTTCGCGGCAGCTCGTTATGGACCTACGATGTGCGCGGCCGTGAGCATCCTTCGGTCACCGCAAAGCTGCGCCTGGGAGAAAAAATCAGTGAGGACGGCGGAGAAGTCGTCGGGGGAGCAGCCCCAACCGGTGTGGTTGCCGATGGCGATACGGTGTATGTGTCGCTGGCCCACGAAGATGAAGTCGTGAAGATCAGCTCCGACGGGACGCGCCTTCTCACGCGCTCCAGCCTTTCGCCGTTTGCGGGAAGCCGCTTCCACGACCGCGCGGGCCGGCCACTGCGCGGCGTCATGCCGAGCGGTTTGGCGTTGCGCGAAAATCGGCTTTACGTCGCTGAGTCGGGAATCAATGCAGTCGGCGTTCTCGATCCTGCGAGCCTGCAGGTGATCGAGCACATTCCGGTGGGATGGAATCCTTCGGCAGTGGCGTTCTCGCCCGACGGCAAGATTCTTTACGTCGTGAATACCAAAGGCAAAGGTACGGGACCGAACGGCGGAAAAAATCATAATTCTGAGATGCCCGCATATATCGGGTCACTCGAATTCGGCAGCTTGAGCATCATTCCTGTCGATAGCTTGCCACCGGCTGATTCCATCACGGCAAAGGTGATCGCCGACAACACGGTAGCCGTCAAAGGCAATATCCCACTTCCGCATCTCAAGCATTGCTTCCTTGTGATCCGCGAGAACCGCACCTACGACGAGTTGCTCGGCGACGATGCCCGGGCCAATGGCGATCCCTCTCTCGCACGCTTCGGCATGGACGGCTGGGCAGAAGAAAACAAAGCCGCGACGCATTTACGCGTCACGCCGAATCTGCACGCTCTCGTCGCACAGTTCGCAATGAGCGATAACTTTTTTTTGGATGGCGATGTATCGAACGACGGGCATCGATTTCTGATGGGCATGATCCCAACGCCCTTTTTCAACACCGCATGGACCTCAGGTTACGGTGGCCGCCGCACCCACTCCCCCGTGGCCGCGCAGCCCGGCCGCAGAGCCATGTTTGGCGGCGCCGATGCGCCCATGCCCGAGGACGAGCCCGAGTTTGGCTCTCTTTGGGAACACGTTGCCGCAAGTGGCAAGGGCATCCTTAATTATGGAGAGGGTCTGGAACTGGAAGGCAATGAAGAGATCCCCGGCGCGGAGCCCGAGGGCCAGCGCCTCGCTTTGAACTCGCCTGTGTTGCAACCCGTCTTCGAGGATACCGATCGAAATTTTCCCACGTTCAATCTAGGCATTCCCGACCAGCTCCGCGTCGACGAGTTCGCGCGCGACCTCCAGGCCCGGATCGATGCAGGCAAGGTTCCGGCATTGATCGTCATCCGCTTGGGCAACGACCATATCACGCGCCCGCGTCCCGCCGACGGCTATCCATACCGGGCTTCTTACGTTGCAGACAACGATCTAGCGACAGGACGCATCGTCGCTTACCTGTCAAAGACTTCCATCTGGAAGGACTCCGCGCTCTTTGTCACCGAGGATGATCCGCAAGGCGGCGTCGACCACGTCGATGCGCACCGCAGCATCCTCTTCGTGGCCAGTCCCTGGGTGATTCCCGGCGCCATCTCGCACCAGCACACAAGCACGGGTTCTATCATCCGCACCATCGACGAACTGCTGGGACTGGAGCCGCTGAACCTCGAAGACGCGCTTGCCGCGCAAATCACCGATATTTTCGATACCAAGCTCCATCTCGAACCATTCACCTTTCGCTCCTCGGACGCAAACGTCTTCGACCCTGCGAAGGCGCGGTTGGCAAAGCCAAAAACCAAAGCGGAGGCGGCCGCACTGCTCGACGCAGACGATGCCAACAAAATACGCAAGGAAATCACGACATCCACTTCTCACGGCGCTCTCAGTCAGCCCAATCACGATAAGTAAATATCCTTCGGCTTTGCCGGAGGATATTTACTCACCCATTCGCAACAATGCTTGTGCCAAGGGGATCGAAACCTTTTGAGATGGCTTATTCAGCAGCTATGCGGGCGGCCGGTTTCAGGGCGTTTGTTTCGATCGCGACGGCGATGGGATTGGAAGGCTTGAGATTCCAAATCGGCTATTATTGCCCAACCCCTCGAAACCGTCTAAATGAACGACCTCGCCGCAAGCGGCGAGGTATCCTAAAAACCCGAGTTGACGTTACGCCGCAAGCGGCGGGGAATCAGCCCCGGAAGAGATTGACCGATTCAACTGTGCTGAACCTGGCAGGGTTTTGTCCGCAGTGTGGTGCTCCGGCACCACTTAGAAACGGGCGGGGTGCCGGGGGCGCAGTGGCATAAGAGCTAACTTGATTCGCAAGTGTCGACGACAAGCCTGAAGCCTCTTGGTCGGCGTTTTCGCGGGGCTTCGGCGAGACCTTGGCAGATACGGGGCCATTGATCGAGGACAGAGCGCAAGGGCAGGCGCATATCGATGGCACACTGCACTTGATGCAGCATGAACTCAAACTCGCGCCAGTGGCTTTGATTCTGGCGTTGCCGCCACGTCATATCCCCAGGGGGAAAATGACTCCGCACGTTGTATGAGGCGTTCAGTGAGCAAGGCCACAAAGAGTTTTCCAAACAGCCATGCCTTGGAGCTTTCGTCGTCCTGCTTGGGAAGATGTCCCAGTTGGGCCAGTTGCTTGAAGCGCTTGAAAACCAGTTCGATCTGCCAACGCAGGCGGTAGATCTCCAGGATTTGTTGTGCGGTGAAAGACTGCGGCGCGGTGGTGAAGACCATCACGTACTCGGCATAGAGCAGTGTGGACGGTTGCAGCTTTCGCCCCTTGCGTATGGCAGTGCGCATGACTGCGGCGCGCGCCTTGGCGATGGCCGCCTGACTTTTGCGCAACACACACAGCCGACCCACTACCGGAGCTTGCCCAGCAGCACCGGTTAACGCCACCGGCCAGCAGCCCACCTGGTTGGTTTTGTTGATACTGCGCAGCTTTTTATGCAAGGCGAAGAGCTGTTGCGAGGCATCGATAAGACGAACCGCCTGGGGATTGAGGCGGACTGTGACCACAGCTCCATGAGCCGCCACATGCTGGACACTCGCATAATTGGAATACCCACGGTCAGCCAGCAGGTGATCCCCGGCCTGCACCGGAAAATGCGTCAGCGACTCGCCGTTGCCCTTGCCTTCAGTCGCCGTCAACTCGAAGTAGTCGCAGCTGAGCTGGGGCCAGCGCAGGCTATAGTGAATACGCCATGTGCTCCCTGTTGGACCCGGTTCGCGCACCACCGTCCCATCGATGAGCCGCAGGGAAAGACCGGCCACAGTCCGGGTCAATGTGGCTTGTTCTTTCAGCAACTGGCAATAGAGCGCCTGCAGCCAGTTCTTGCTTTTACGTAAACGCTTGAGTAGCGCCACATCCGAGAGGTCGGCCAATTGGGCCTCCCGCGCCCGAATGGCCGTCTCGCGCAGGGAATAACCGCAGGCCAGATGGAGCAGCAGGATGCGCAAACACGTACCCGCCTCTTTATCCCGACGCAAACCCTTGAGCGCGTGCGTCTCTCTGGCTAACTCCTGCCACCCGCTCGGCATCATCGAGAGCAACAGGGGCCAGTCTTCGTCCATAACACGGGGATCATCCATAATTGGAAAACTATGTCACCCCGCCGACAAAAGCAAGCCAAATCGACGAAGCATGAACCTAACAAGTTAGCGCTTATGGGAGGTGATCCCCGGCCGGTAACAGAGTGATAGAACAATCATAGACTGCATGAGGAGTATCCCGCTATTTCCGGCCCGCTCCTGGGGATGGCCGCGGCTGAGGCTGGCGAGATTGCATCGACTGCTGCTGGACCTGGTGTTTCTGCGCCATCTGTTGAGTCTGTTGAGAATGCCGCTGCTCTAACTGCTGCGTCTGGGCAGGGCTTGCGTTGGGATGATGTTCCGATTCCTGCTTCTGCTGGAGCTGCTGCCGCTCCTGGGTTTGCCTGGCGATCAGATTGGTCTGCTGCTGTTCGTACTTTTGGTCTGCCTTCGCATTTCCCGAGTTGACCGGCGCGGGGCGGCTGATTGCGGGTAGGTCATTGGGATGAACTACGGCGCGGGACGCGATTGCCTGCTGAGGCGCTGGCGCCTGGTGATCGTTGTAACCTATCGGCATAGCCTTTGCTGCTGTGGACGGCTGGCCGTGATTCACAGAGGCCCGCGATCCCGGGTTGGCTCGCGCGGCCTGCGCATGCTCGGTTTGAGCAGCTACCGGCGAGAGATGCCTCTGCCTGGCCACTGCTTCCTGCTGTGAGGACGCTTGCACCGCGATGCCGCCTGAACCGCCGTTGAAGCTGACGCGGTTCTCATTGCGGTTCTCTATCGTTGTGTTGTAGACATTGTGGTTCCTTGCGATGTCCACATTGTTCACCGAACTGTTATAGAAGAAGTGTCCGCCATCCCAGCGGCCGCCTCCATATCCCTCGCCGAAGTAACCGAATCCGTAGTTGATTCCGCCATAGAAGCCGACTTCAGGGCCCCAGTAGCCATCATTGAAGAAGAATCCGCCGTCTCTCCAACCCCAGTAACCTGGAGTCCAGAGGAGGCCTTCTTCCGGCGGCAACACCCATGCGCCATCCACCCAGTAGTAATCGGAGATACTGTCGTCATAGGCCCAGTATCCAGGGGTCCAGAGATAGCCGTCACCGGGGCAAATCGGCTGCTCGTAGACTGGCAACGGGGGTGGGCCGATAGCGATACTCATGCCAACCTGTCCGAAGACGACGGCCGGTATGGCAATTGCGAGAAACACTAACAGAATCCGGATGGTTTTCATAAAACTCCTCTTGCCAAAGATCCTTCGGTTGCCGGGATGTGCTGTGCCGGTTCGGGCTTCGCGGATTGAAAGGTGGCGTAATGCGTTCATATCAAGGCTTACACGCGGGAATTCCCAAGTCTGTGTACTATCGCTCACCATGCGCGGGAGTTGCGCGATCGATGGCCTACACAACAAACATCGCAACGCTTGCCACGAACATGGCTACTGTGGTGACCGCGACGACAATCCATCCCAGGCGGGAGCTCGGTTGGCCCTGCATCAGTTTCTTGTCCGCGGCGACGATCAGGATCGCGATCAGAAGGAAGGGCGCCAGCAATCCGTTGATGACTGCTGTCCAGTAGAGCGCCTTTACCGGGTTGATGCCGATGAAATCCAGCGCTACGCCCACACCGGTTGAAACCAGAATCAGAGCGTAAAACCAACGCGCCTGTCTCAGTTTCTTGTTCAGTCCCTGACGCCAGCCTAAAGTTTCAGCGAAGGCGTATGCAGCCGATCCCGCCAGCGTGGGGATGGCAAGAAAGCCTACGCCGACGATCCCCAGGGTGAAAAGGGTCGCAGCAAAATTACCGGCAAAAGGCCGCAGGGCTTCGGCCGCCTGGCGTGAGGTTTCGATCTGCGTAATGTGGTGCCGGTTGAGGGTGATGGCCGTGGTGAGAATGATGAAGAACATGACCATGTTCGAGAAGAATGCGCCGACGCCCACATCGATGTTTCTCAGAGCTAGCTCCTGGGGCGTAGCTCCTTTGCGCATAGCAAGCGTGCTCTGGCCGGCCGACTTCTCCTCTTCAACTTCTTCACTCGCCTGCCAGAAGAACAAGTACGGACTGATGGTGGTGCCGAGAATCGCAACCAGCATCGCCCATTCATCTCTGCTGTGCGGCATGGACGGAACGAGTGTGGCGCGCAGCACCTGGCCCCAATCGGCTCCCACAACAAACGCGGTAATGGGATATGCGAAGAGCACAAGGACCAGCCACTTGAGGACGTTCGCAATTTGGTAGTAATGAAGCCGGACCGTTGCCCACGAAATAAGGAGAGCGAAAACAACCACGAACCAGTGGGAATTGATTCCCGACAGCATAGCGACCGCATCCGCCATGCCGGCCAGATCCGCGCCTATGTTGATCGTGTTTGCGGCCAGGAGGGCGATCACAAATGCCATCAGCAGACCTTTTGGAAATCGCTGCTTGACGTTACCGGCCAGGCCTTGCCCGGTCACCTTGCCGATACGGGCGCACATCATTTGCACCGCGGCCATTAGAGGCCATGAGATAAAGGCGGTCCATAGAAGACTTGTTCCGAACTGCGCGCCTGCAACGGAATAGGTGGCAATGCCCGAGGGGTCGTCGTCCGCGGCCCCGGTGATGATGCCGGGGCCGAGCGACTTCAACAGCAATCGTATCCACTGGGATCGGGGAATGAAGGCCACGAATGGTTTCTACTCAGTCGTCTGGACGATCAGGTCGTCCGACAGTTTGAAGTGCACAATAGACTCCGCCGGTATATCGATATCCCGGTTGCCTGTTAGCCCTGCGGCTGCGGTACCGGCGCCACCACCTACCAAGCCGCCCACCACCAACCCTGTGCCGCCGGTGGCCAGGCCACCTACCAGCATACCCAATCCGGAACCTCCGGCAATCATGGCTGTCGAGCGTCTGCCCTTGCCTTTTTTGCTGCGCGCCGTATCCCGCGTCTCCAGCGGATATTGCTTCCCGTCCATCGTCAGTGAGGTCAATCTCAATTCCAATAGCGAACGGCCTTTGAAGTGTCCACGGCGATGGGATGCATCCACCACGCCACCTACCAATGCACCCTTCGGAACCAGCACACGATTGTCACCGGTGAGAACCGGGTCTACTATTTCTCCGGTGAACGTATCTCCGGCGCGGCTGGTCTTTACGCTGATGCGTTGATCGATCCGGATCGCCAGAGTCGTGCCCGCTGGAATATTCACGCTGACCGGTTGCGGCACTGTGGAAACCGCCGGGGCCGAGAGTGCTGGAATGGGCGCCCCTGCCACAGGCGGTGTCGCTGTCGTCGTAATAACTTCATTGCTCTGTCCCGCCGCTGGCGGCTGCACGATTGTCGTCGTTGTGGTCCCGTTCTTGTCTACGGAAACCACCTGTTGCGCCTGCCCGGTTGCGGCCGCCTGCTTCTTGGCCTGATCCAGCGCTTGATTCTGTTTCGATTGGCATCCCGCAAGCATGACCGCTACCAACAGTAGCAGCGCTACCTGAGTTCCCAGCGACGAGCCTTTGTCGATCGGGCGGGGACTCGGCATCCGTCCAGTGCGTATCAATGTGTACATGCTCCATCCTCTTTCGCGTGCGTTTTCAAGCTATGCTTCCTACTTACACTTCTTGCAGCCGGTATCCGTCGATGAGTTCTTCAATCCAAGCTTCACATGCGCGTCGAGGTGTACTTCGGCGCCCTCAATGGCATCACACACCGCCTCTTTCGCCATGCCCCAGGCACCCTCAGCCTTGCCCTTCACCTGCTGAGCCATGCCTTCAGCCTGAAGTTTGGAATTGTCAGTCAGTTCACCCGCTTTGTGCTTGGCGCATCCCGCCACTTCATCCATCATGCCCTTCACTCGATCCTTATTCACAGGTCCACCTCCGTGGATGCAACATTTACAGGTTTGAATGAGGCGCCTTCCGTAGACGCCTCAATTTACAGAAAAGCCGCGGAATGTCTGTCGAATCACGGCAATGACGCTCGATTTCAGATAGAGAAAAGGCGCCATAGATGTCGTTGTGAGCAGCAGGCAATCCAACAATACGCATGGGCTCTAGCGCTTATCCCCGCCCTCATGCCGGTCTCCGTCTCCATGGCCGCGCCCATCGCGCATTTCATTTCCCTGGAACCGCCTGGGCGCTCTGCCGCGGCCTCTGGCGCGCTCGCCGTAGTTCGGTGCGCGGCCATTGTACCCGTGATATGGATCGAAGTTATTATTCACATGGCCGCGGAATTCATTGGAACCGTGAAACCATGGACCGACTCCAATGAAGGTGCGGCCATGAAACCACTCCGGGCCGTAGTAGCCATAGGGAGCGCAGCCATATGGTGCGGAGTCATAGTAACCGTAGGGACAAGCCGGTTCGACTCCAATGCTGATGCCGATCTGAGCCTGCGCTTGAGGCGTACCTGCCGTGATAATGAGTGCGGCGGCAGCTGCGAATGCAAGAAACATAAACTTATTCATGAACGTTCCTCGAAATTGTTGGGGCCGTTGTCTTTCTCTCCAACATTTTTGAGAGTATCTGGTCGTTTTGTCCAAATCTGATCTATTAAGACCAACGCAGCATGGAGAGGTCAGATCTGAATATTCTGGAGTTGCCGATGGACCGGCATCACCTGAGCATTCGAGCTCAAACTGCATTCTCTTTAGCAGCCCGTGGTAAAAGTGAGGCTGGCGCAAGTACGGGATTGAGTTGAAAACGTTTAATTGGCATGGCGATGGGCAGACGGCAGCATCGAGAGCGGCAGGAAGATTTGTGGGTGGCGCACACGCAGTTGGCCACTGCGCCGGGGCATCCGTTTTATGAGCGTTTGAACACCGTGCTGGATGCAGAGGGCTTAGCGTCGGTTACAACTGACTTTGCGAGCCGTGACGGATGATGCTGGATATGCCCAACGCACCTGGAACACCGCGACTACTACGATGAAGGCCGTCGCGTTCAAGGTGAATGGCTTGGATGCGGCGCGGAGTTGCTGGGTCTGCGTGGAGAAGTGACGCGGGAGCAATTTGAAGCAGTTCGGGAGGGGTTGTACCCAGAGACGGGAGAATTCCTCCGGCCTCGGCATAGTGCTGACCGCATTGATGCAAACCAGTGACGCGAGCAGCTGCGCGACGTGCTCGGTATCTCCACGGCGCGGCCAACCATGGTGTACATACATCTGGTGATAGCAGACGATGTTCGGATTGCCGGAGAGCTTGGAGCACTTCTTGACAAGGAATTATTTGTCCAAGATTTGCCTAAATTCCCTCCAAACGCGGAAACGGCCTCCGGGTTACTCACGGAAGCCGTTTAGAATCTTGAGTTTCTTGGTTGCGGGGGCTGGATTTGAACCAGCGACCTTTGGGTTATGAGGGACGCAAACCTTCGGTAAGTACAAGAAAACAGGGCACGGGTGGTAACCCTGTGACCCCCCTGGGAACGGCTGGAAACGCCTATTGGGGACCTTATGGGGACTGAAATTGCAATGCACAACAATCTGCCCAACGATCTGACCTCGGTCCCCATTACCAATGGGGACCGATTTTCCATTGCCCAACGATCTTGCCCAACGATCCGCCCAAAGGCGGGTTCCAAAGATCGACAAGAATCGTGTTTAACCAATGGATATGGGCCTAGAACGAATGGGGACTGATTTTTCAGTCGCTCAAAAAGCTCCCCAACGACCTGCCCAATGGTCGTCAGCCGAGAGCGGCCTCAGTCGCCTCCGAGGGTAGCCATGACTCTTCTTCTTTCCACTACAAATGCAGAGCGCCAGACCGGCTCTGCCGAGTTGGCCGGATTTCCGCCCAAGCCTCCACGCTCCAAACTGGAGCCTCACCGTGAACTGATCCGCGAGCTGCGCCGTAAAGGGCGGACCTACCGCGAAGTCGCCCGGCTCTTCCACGAGCGGCTGGGTCTGCATGTCGCACTCAGCACGCTTCACTCCTTTGTGAAGGTCCGCGCAAAGCATCGCAAGCGAACGCAATTCGAACTGCCGCCAGTTGGCCAGGCAGCGACGGAGTCGCCGGTGCTCGAACGCGTCGCTGCACTCAAGGCAAAGCCCGCCGTGCGGGAATCGAAGCGCGCGCGCTTCGTCTTCCGTGAGAATGA
>PLPA01000096.1 GCA_003159355.1 Acidobacteriaceae bacterium
GTGCCGCTGCAGCAATCCACAATCTGGCCGCCGCGCGTGTCGTAGTCCTTATTGTTGCCGCCCGAGCTGCCTAGTGAGAGCGTTGCCGGAAACTGGGCTTGATGCGTGGCCGGGTTGCTGGTGACGCCGGCGGTGTTGACCAGCACGACAGAGGTTGCCTTGGACGAAGCTCCACTCACCGTGGCCACTACATACGTCGCTCCGGTTGTCTGCACCGAGGCCGGAGCCGTGTAGGTGACCGTGCAGGAGGTGAAGGCTTTGTTGTCGCGCTGGCAACTGGCCGCGCTGAGCGAGCCTTGCCCGCCGGATTGCCCGTTTGCCGAATTTGCCAGCTCGAAGTTGATCCCGGTCGTCCCGCCCGCCTCAGCCAGAAACCCTGTGATGGCGATGCTTCCGTTCGCGCTCAGGGCCGCATTCTCCGGCGTGAGCGGCTGCAGGAATCCCGGCGTTACGGTCAGCACGGAGTAGGCGCGGAGGCTGGGATTCGCCTCGAGCGTCGCGGTCACCACCACTTCGGCGCGGTCGGCGGTCAAGTAGCTGGGCGGAGTGTACTGGCCGCTGGCGTTGATGCTTCCCGGCCCGGTCGCAACGTCGCCGCCTGAGACCGACCATGCGACCTCGGCCGGGCGGCCGTTCGGGAGCTTAGCCGTAAACTGATGAACCGATGAGCCTTGCGCATTGGCTGAATTACAGCTGGCGCAGTTGGTATCGATGGCGGCGACGCTTGGTGTGACGGAAAAGGCCGAATTCGAGGAATTGGCGTTAACCAGGCCACTGCCGCAACCGGCGACGAGCAACAGCGCCGGAGCCAGAAGCATCGGAAGATTCCTGGAAAACAGCCGCATGGTCAAAAACCCAACCTATATTGTACTGACTGCGCCCGCGGAGAAAGAGAAGCAAGCCGTCCGGGTAGTACGAGCAAACAGCCGGGCGTCCCATCCTTGCACCTTTTTATTTCATGGCACAGAGGTGGGAAACCAGAATTCTCAATCAGCTCAATCTACGACAGCACTCTTCCCAGGAATCCGCGCAGCCCCCAGCGGCCCAGCGCGGCGGTGAAGAAGACCAGCGCCACGAGGATGGCCCACCAGGGCATATGCGCGATGCTGGGAGTGACCGCGGCGCGCAGACCTTCGCTCATGTAGACGATGGGATTGAAGAGCACGCCGTATTTGACCCAGGGAATCTTGTCGAGCCAGGACCACGGGTAGTAGACGCATCCCAGGAATGTGATGGGCACGACGATGATGGAGAAGACCAGGCCGATTTGCCGGGGGTTGACCGTGGAGCCGATGACCAGGCCCAACGAGCCTGCGAGCAGACTGGCGAGCACGAGGACCAATGCGAGCAGGAACCAACTGGCCACGTGCGCGACGACGGGCTTGGCGGGAACGTAGTAGGCCATGGGGATGACGAGCAGAGCGGCGATGATGCTCTGCATGGCGGAGAAGCTGACCTTTTCCAGAGCGACGGCCCAAAGGGGTAGCGGGCACATCACTCGGTCGTCGATCTCGCGGGTGATGCCGAACTCGCTGGAGAGCGGCAGCGCCACGGCGGCGATTCCGGAGAACATGATGGCTACAGCCATCAATCCGGGGAGTAGGATGGTGCCGAAGTCGACTCCGGAGCCGGATGGGCCGCCACCGATGGCCATGGGATTGCCGGTGGCCATGCGCGGCAGGATGAAGGTGAAAACGAAGAGGAAGAGCAGTGGCTGCATTCCCACGCGGAGCAGAAAGGGCAGGAACTCGCGGGTGAGGACGCGGAAGTCGCGCAGAAAAAGCCCCAGAAAAGACTTAAAGAAGATCCCCGGCCCAAGACCATGCGTGTTTTTGATCTCTGATCCCTGATCTCTGATCTCTGTTGAGTTATTCACGCAAATCCCTCCCGGTGAGTTGAATGAAGACGGTCTCCAGGCTTGGCTCGGTGATCTGCAGGTCGCGCAGGCCGTACGCGGCGGCGGCCAGGACCAGATCGGGCAGCAGGCCTTCGGAGCTGGCGGCGATCACGCGCAGGCCGTCGGGGGTGGCTTCGGCGCTGGTCACGTCGGGGCGGGCATTGAGTTTGGCCAGCAGCGAGTCAAGAGATTGATGCGACTTGAGTTTGAGGTCGAAGATGGTGTGCGCGCCGAGGGTGGACTTGAGCTTTTCCGGGGAGCCGAGGGCGAGCACGCGGCCATGGTCGATGATGGCCAGCCGGTCGCTGAGCGAATCGGCCTCCTCCATATAGTGGGTGGTCAGCAGGACGGTGATGCCTTCCTTGTGCAGTTCCTGGACGGCCGACCACATGGCCATGCGGCTCTGCGGGTCGAGGCCGGCGCTGGGTTCGTCGAGGAAGAGAACGGTGGGGCGGTGGGCGATGGCGCGGGCGATCTGCACGCGCTGGGCGAGGCCGCCGGAGAGCTGCGCCGGGTAAACGCTTTTGCGATCGGTGAGCATGAACTGGGTGAGCAACTCGAGTGATCGGGATTTGGCGCGGGCGTGGGAGAAGCCGAAGTAGCGGCAGTGGAAGTAGAGGTTCTCGTAGACGGTCAGCGAGCGGTCGAGAGTGTTGAATTGCGGGACCACGCCGATCAGGCGCCGCGCATGGGCGGGATGGCGGACGACGTCGATGCCCGCGATGCAAACCCGGCCGCTGGTGGGCAGGGTGCGGGTGGTGGCGATGGAGATGGTGGTCGTCTTGCCGGCGCCGTTGGGACCGAGCAGGCCGAAGATCTCACCCTGCTGGAGCTCCAGGTCGATGCCGTCCAGGGCCACCACGCGGAGCTTCGACTCGTAAATCTTGGTCAGATTTTCAATTTCGACAATCAAGAGTTCACCCGGCGCGGGGAAGGGAAGTGAGTACTCTTTCAGAGTATCGCAATCTTACCAACCCACTTGGCTCATTCGCTTGAGGATGATCTCGCTGTAGTGATTCATGCGTTGGGGCCGCCGCTTGAGAGGAGCCGGCAGAATCGCAGCGAGCCGCGCCGCCTGTTCGCGGTGGATATTCCGGGCGGTGGTTCCGTAGTGATGTTGGCAGGCCGCCTTTGCCCCATAGATGCCAGGGCCCCATTCGACCAGGTTGAGATAGAGCTCAAGAATGCGCTGCTTGCCCAGGACGAATTCGGCTACCGGCACGAGCGTGGCCTCCGCGCCTTTGCGCAGGAAGGAACGGCCGGTTCCGAAGAAGAGGTTTTTAACGAGTTGCTGCGTAAGCGTGGAGCCTCCGCGGGTGCGTCCGCCTTCCATATCTTCTTGAGCAGCGAGGTGGATCGCTTGCCAATCGAAGCCGTGGTGCTGGTAGAAGCGCGCATCCTCGGCGGCGATGACCGCGTGCTGGAGATAGGGCGAGATTTGGCTGAGGGGAACGAAATCGTAGTGTTCGCGATAGGGCGTGCGGTGCATCCAGGCCTGCACGCGGCGCTGGAGGTGCACAGCGGTCGTCGGCGGGTCGATCCACCGGGCGGCCACAAGGAGCAGCGCAGCGAGCGACCAAAGAACCACCACGCCGATGAGGAGCCATCGAATCATGGAGCGGAGAAGACCCTTCCGCAACGGGGTTCTGGGGATAGTATTCAGCCTTGTGGTCACATTCCAGAATACTGGTTTGGGCTGAGTTGGCCCACGCCGGTCCTTGGTTGAGGAGCGGAGTGGGCCAACTTGCCTGGAACTCGCGGAGGTGAGCCGATTCCGGCCGTGCAACTGGCCGATGCCGGAGAGCGCCACCGACTGAGTGGTGGGCGATGCATCATCAGCATGAGGGATCTGTTCATCCAGAGATTACTGTTGGCTTGCCCCGTGCAAAGCAGCTTCTTTCGCGCCGTCAGCCTCGCCGGAAAGGAAGAAAAACGTCCTTGACGGAGGCAGACTTGCCGCGAGTGCAGATCAACGGGCCTCATCACCTCGGAGCCTAATCACCGAGGAGATGGAGGAAAAGCGTAAAGAAAATCGGAAATAAATAGTCCTATATGGTAAGAAAATCTTAAGATAATCGAAGAAGTGACAGACTTGATGTTATACACAAGACAGTAGAGTAACAGTTAACATTGCGGTGAAAGGATCAGCACGCAGAAAGTCGATAGATAATAAGGGATTACCAATGCAACTGGACGAGTTTAGGATGTTCGCCTGCGTCTTCAAAGTGCAGACGAACAGGCTATCGCACTCATCATGCTCCTCTTCGCCGGGCGTACCAGATCCGGATTTCTGAACCTGGGAATTATGTTCCTCCTCGACCTAGCCGCCCATGCACTAAACTCAACCCATGGGCTTTCAGGATTTTCTCGGCAACCCGGCGACCGTCACGCATCTACGCGAGAGTATCCGCGCGGAGCGCTTTCCGCAGTCGCTGATTCTGGCCGGGCCGCGCGGGGCGGGCAAGTACACGCTGGCGCTGATGCTGGCGAAGGCCGTCAACTGCCTTCAACCCACCGAGTCCGACGGCCTGCCGGACTTTTGCGGCGTGTGCGCCAACTGCACCCGCATCGCCCTCTCCGCTGACCTTGAGGCCCGCGTCGCCGAAGCTGTTGACGCCCGCGACGAGTTGCGCGAGACCGACAAGCGCGAGACCCGCATCCTGATCCAGACCCATCCGGACCTGCTCGTCGTCCCACCCGACCCGCCGCAGTTGCTGATCAAGCTGGGCCAGGTCCGGCAGGTGAT
>PLPA01000288.1 GCA_003159355.1 Acidobacteriaceae bacterium
CGGCCAGGTCGCTGCTGCCCATGAGAACCTGCCCGCCGGTCTGGGTGGCGAGGACGGGGAGAGAGAGATCTCCCAGGTCAACGTGGTTGGGATCGCTTACCCCCTTGACGTATGTCATATAGATGTCCGCTCTGCCGAAGCCGCTGCCGGGGATGACATCGTAGAGAGTGATACGCGCCTCGCGCAGAGCCGTAGACAGCGAAGCGATGTAATTGTAGATATTTTGCCGCTTCTTCAGCCCTCCAATCGACATTGGATTGGAGGCGACGCTCCAACCGGAGCCGAGCCAAATGAAGAGCTTTCTGCCGGGCCGCTTGCTCTGTTGCAGGGCAAAGAGATTGAGGGCCTTGAGCGAGTCCTCCTCGCGCAAAAGCGCGCCTTGAAGGCGTTCGTCTCTCCTGATTTGCATGAATCCCGCGTGGCTGGCATCAAGGACGCGGAGCAGCGCGCCGCCGTCGCGCGTGGGCTGATTCTGTTCCGAGATGCCGTTATCGGTGAGGACGAGCAGAGAAGTGGGTAGGGCAAGCTTCCCATGGTTCTCATTGAAGAAGTCCATGAGCCATTGCCGCTGGTTGGCTCGTGCTAGAAAGGGCACGTTGATGGCGTCGATGACCAGGAAAACCTCGGCGGGAGGATCGGTTTGCGCCTTCAAGCCATAGGCCGCCCGGACGGAATCCAGGCTCTGTGGCTGCTTGTTGTCGAGCAGTTTGAACTCCCCTGCTTGCAGGCCGGAGACGGGCGTGCCGGACTTGCCGGCAACCACAACGTCAAGCGCAATCGTAGCGCTTGTGCTGGCGGCAGCCGGAGCGGGTGAAGCTTCCGGGAGGCTCTTCAGAGTTGAGGGATCTACAGCCTTCGCTAGCAAAGCCGAATCCGAAGCAGGTTGAATACGCGCGGACTGTCCGAGCGCAACCAGCGGCGTTCCCATCAACACCGCGAGAAAAGCAGCAATCAATGCAAATCCGTTTTTCATATCGTTCCTCCTTTGAACCAGATGCCACCAGCCGTTGATGATCCGTCTTCCTGATCCTGCGCAAATCCGCGTTCGCCTGGCAGGAGACTGGGTTTAGTGATGCGCGCTGCTGCCGGAACTGCCCGCACTGGAACTGCTGCTGGGACTTCCGCCGCCGCTACTGGAACTACTGCTGGAGCTTGCGCCGCCGCCATGTGAACCTCCGCCACTGGAACTGCCGCCACCGCCGTGGTAACCGCCGGAGCCGCCTCCATGCGAGCCGCTGCCACTGGAACTGCCGCTTACCCCGCTACTGTGATAGTTGCCTCCAGAGCTTCCGCCGCCGTGATAACCGCCGCCGCCTCCACTGAAGTGATCAGCCCGCGACTGGAGATTGCCTCTGCCGTTGTTCATCGGCGCGGCGATGGTGACGCTCTTGCTTCCCTGCACTACCTGCCGAGCCATCATGAAGCTCTGCGACTTATGGTCGAAGCTCAGCGGGATGCCCGTGGCTCTGACAGACGCGCTGTTGACCCCGAAGAACGCATCCATCACCAGGTAAGCTACCATTTGCGGCGCATCCACGTGGGTGAGCGTGGGATAGAAAGCCTTGTTGAACTCCCTGGGGGGTCCATCAAGCACCTTGACGGGGAGGGCTGGATCGAGTCTTGCGAGTTCCATCGCCAGGCCTCTTTTGTTGTTCACGACAAAGACCTCTTCCTTGCGGTTGATGGGGGGCCGGCCTTTGGCATCGTAGGGATGGATCGGAACGTAGGCCGTTTTGTGCCCGCTCTTGACCCAGTGGCCGGCGCCCTGATGATGCCGCTTATGGCCCGCAACCCAGACGTAGCCATGGCCCCGGCGAATCCAGCCGCCAGCGTGGCAGACGGCCCAATAGTATGGGAAAGACGATGGGTTCAAAGCATCAGAATATGGGTTCAACGCATCGGAATAATCGATGATCCTCACCCTGCCAGAATCGTATCCCCCAAAAAGGCTGTATCCGGAAGAGTTGAGAGGATAGCAGGGAAAGAACTCGTCATAGCCCAGCACCGGCATCGACGCGGCGGAGTCATCCCCCATGGCCTCCTCCGTTTGCGGCGGGGCATCACCGGCAGCCGGCTGCGCCTTGGGCTGAAGATTGCTTTCCTGCTCGCGCGCGAAGACGTTATTCGGCTCCCAGCAGGTGCCGTAGGGCGCGCAATCAAAGAATTTCCCCTGGCCATCCATCTCCGCCAGACCGGGGATGGGCTGCGTCAATCCGGAGGCCTTCATGACCGCGTCGATAGCTGCCGATCTCTGGTCCACGCGTTGCTCGACCCATTGATCCCACTCGGCAAATGCTTCCGGATCACTGGAGCCGGCTTCATTGACGCGGCCGCCATTGCGTAAATAAAGAGTATGACCAATGACGAGATTCTGCGGCGCAATTCCGACGATGCGCAGCTCGCCGTCATTCAGAGGCGTGATGGCCGTTGCATCCAGATAGCTGCTGACGCGAACGTCGATTCTGTCGCGATACTTGGCGGCGATGGTGTCCGTGGGAGTATTCAGATAAAACCATTCGCCGGCGATGTAGGGGCGAAGATGGAGCGACACCGTGCCGCTGAGCAGCGCAAGCACTGTGTAAGGAACGCCATCCGCAGTGTGCAGGTCGTTGAAGGCGAGCACCGAGTTCTCGGCAAGATAGAGGGTCGAAGCGTCTTCGAATTCGACCTCCGCGCGTCCCGCGCCTGTCACCAGGCTGAAGCCCGTCTCCAGCGGAAGGCCGTCTACGGCCTTCTCCCAGCTTGCACCTGTGCTTCGCTCCGCCTCTTCACCCCGTGCAATGCGCACATCTCCCTCAACGCGGCTGATACGCACAATCTGTGCATAGGTGGCGTCCGAATAGTAGTGCCCGAGAAGAAACTGCGCGCCATTTTTGAGCTTTTCCGAGGAATCGCCATTGAGGATCTCCTGAATCTGCTCCATGCCGGCGGCTTCGTCGCGGCGCAGCAGTTCGTTGAGCGCCAGCAGCTTCACGTCGTCGCTATCGTTCACATGCGGCTGGACGGGTTGATTGCTTTTGGAGCGAATCTCGATCTCCAGCGCGCCGCACTCCTCGATCCAGCGGCTCTTGGGATAATCGCGGCGCAACTCAGCGCAGGTGTCCAGCGCGGGCTGAGCGCGCCCTTGCTTCTTCGCGGCATAGGCCTTCCAATAAAGAGCGCCATCGGTGTGCTCGCCCTTCTGGCCAGCGACCGTCGCGAAGATGGACTCCGCGTCGCTCCAGCGGCCTTCGTTGATGGCGCGTGTTCCCTGAGCGTAGAGGCCGCTCTCCGGCGTGCTGGCCGCAATCAACGCGTTGTCGATTCCGTGCAACGCAATGCCGCCGGAAAAGCTCTGACCCTGTGTGAACTGCGCAAGGCCGGCGACAGGCGCCCACAGCAAGACGCCGAGCAGCGCGGAAGATAGCTTGGCTTTGGTTTTCATATCGTGCCTCCGTTCCGCCGGTTGTTCGCGACTGGCTGTTGATCCGGAATCCTGGAGCGCAGGACGCGCACTTCAAAGAGCAAGCTGTCCGAGTTCATTTCGTCTTGCAGGCGAGCCAGAGACGCGGCGTTCAATCCACCCTTCTGGTTTGCCAATTCGACGAGCAGATGATCCAGGCGAGCCAGAGCCGCGGCAAGAGCCGGATCGTCGTTCTTCTTTGCATTCTGGCGGCAGACGCGATTGGCCGCCAGAAGACTCCGCGCTTCGTCGCGCAGGGGTGAAACCATCTCCTCGCTGCCGGTATCGGCGTGCTTCAACTCGACCAGCAGCCGCTCCGAGCGGTCCAGATGGTCGCTCAATACGACAACAACAAGCCGCTGCTGAGGAGGCGCTGCTTTTTGCGGGATCGCAGCAGGAATGGCAATCGCCGTTGTCTGTATCTGCTTGTGCTCCCACACGCGCCCCGCAATGAATGCGCCAGCCACCAGCAGCGCGCAGGCAGAGGCATAACTCAGGCCTCTCCATGCGCCGCCGCGCAGCCAACTCCGCTTGCGCGCTTCGTATACGGGCAGAAAGGGAGCTATCGACCGCCAAACTCGCTCGCCATACGCTGCATCCCGGGCCGGAGGCGCGGCTGTTTGCATCGCCGCGAGATCGCTCTTGAGCTCCGCGTAGGTCTCGGCGCACTCCGCGCAAGCCGCCAGGTGCCCCCCAGCACCGGTGTCGTCCCGGCTGTAGTACTGTTCGATCAATTCCTCTTCACTCAAGTGATTCATGGGTTTACCCTCAAGGGAGCCAGCCGGCTCCGCAGTTTTTTGATGGCGCGAAAGACCGCCTGTTTGGCCGCACTGGGCGCAATGCCCAGCGCGGCGGCAATCTCTTCGGTGCTGCAATCTTCCACGTGCCGCAGCACAAATGCCGTTCGCTCCGCCGGGGTCAGGCGTTGCATCGCAAGCTGAAGCAGCGCTCCAATCTCACCGCTCAGCAGCAGCCGGTCAGGCCGGACGGCTGTATCCGCCACCTGCACTTCGTCCTGCTCCGGATCGGCCGCCCCAGCCACGCGGCTGGAATCGTCTGCCGGGCGACGGCTGATTTTGTCCAGAGCGCCCCGCACCGCGATGCGGTAAATCCATGTGCCGAAGCTCGACCGGGCCTCGAAGCTCTCCAGCTTTTGATACCCGCGCAGGAACGCCTCCTGTACCACATCCTCCGCATCGGCTTCATTGCCGGTGATCCGGAATGCAACCCGAAAGAGACTGTGGCTATGGCGCTCGACCAGCGCTCCATAGGCCTCTTTGTCTCCCGCCAGAATCGCACGGATCACGGCGAAATCGTTCTTGCCCATGCGTATCATTAGACAGCATTTTATCGGGGACGGTTAGGAGAGATTGAATGGAGGAATCGCCGTGCGCCCCAACCGCCCGCCGGCTCGCTGACAGCGGACGGCATGGAGGCAGACCGCAGCCAGTCGCCCCGCGCCATAGGCGCAGTGTTGGTTAGCCCCGCGCTTCAGCGTGGGGTTGGCGTAACCAACAATTCATCCGGAGTCCCGTAGGGACAGTGCTCATGCTTTGCCCCCTTCTATCCTTTTTGCGAGAAGAACGGAAAAACACAAATCGGGAGCGACTCCCGTAAATGTCAAACTTCTACTGCCACCCCGGCAAAGCCGGGGGTTCTCCCAATCGAATAGCCGGGAAACAAGGCTCGCCCCGCAGACCGCGGCAAACGTGTGGCAACGCAAGCGAGGCCTGCGCCGGGAAATCGTGATTTTTCCGGTCAAGAACGTCATCAAACTCGCATTATGTGCTATAGTTCATAGTGTTAGGCAGGCCCATGAAGGTCTTCAAGACACGATGGTTTGCGCGCTTTGCACGGCAGGAGAAGATCGCGGACGACGGTTTGCGCGAGGCCATCGAACGGGCCGAGCGTGGCCTTGTCGACGCCGATCTGGGCGGCGGACTCATCAAGCAGCGCGTCGCCCGGAAGGGACAGGGGCGATCCGGCGGCTATCGCGCGATTGTCGCCTATCGTGCTGCAAGCAAGGCGTTTTTTCTACATGGCTTTGCAAAGAGCGGCCAGGAAAATATCGCTGAGGATGAGCTGATCGCGTTGAGAAAGTTTGGCAGGCGATTGCTTGGAGCCGATGTCGAAACGTTGAATGCAATGTTTGAAGATGGTTCACTTAAGGAGGTCGATGATGACAATGAAAAATAGCTCCATCGCAGAGGCAATTCTCGAAACTGCCGGAGACCTTCACCGGCATGGCTTGCTGGACGACGAAGAGTATCGCAAGATCACCGTTCGCCACCTGGGCGAACAGCCGCTACCTGTAGCCAAACCCATCGGTAGTAGGGAGATTCGCAGCCTGCGGGAAAGCGCCAACATGAGCCAGGCCGCCTTCGCCCGCACTCTCAACCTGAGCGCCGGCTACATCTCGCAGTTGGAGCGCGGCGTCAAACAGCCCAAAGGCCCGGCCCTGGCCCTGCTCAATGTGATTCGCCGCAAGGGCGTTGCGGTGATCCTGTAATCGCCGTCATGCCGCCATCAGGTTTACCCCAGCTTAGGTTGTGTCTTTCATGAACCCGTACTTGGACCAATCCCAGCGCAGGTTAAATGTTTGCGTGCGCTGTTCGTCCCTGTCTAAGAATCGCGCAGTGAGTAGAAAAACATCTGTTGCTGATTTTTCCTCCGCATCATTCAGAAAAAGCAGTAACATATCCCTCTCGTAAACATGAGTTGTTTCTCTATCCTTTGCGCTAAGTTTCGGTTTACCAACTTCTTCAATCTCATACGTCATTGGCCATAGGCGCTGGGAATCCACATGCGGCAAGGAGTCAAACTTCAATCGTAAGGCTCCAAACTTTGAGCTGAGCGGATCAAATTGAATCGACCTGGGAACTCGCCCGTTAAGGAGCTTGATCGCCATCGTCACAGGAGTCACATGTGTCTGCCATATCTTTGGCCCCTCAAAACTATTGATCTCCAACCCTAATACCGGGGTGTTCTCCTCCCACTTTCTTTCTAGCTCGATACGTTTCTTGCGCTCTTCGCCCCACGCAGAATGCGATGCAACGAGAAAGGCAACAGCTGATGTGATCCACCAAGTCACTTGATTCCGCAAAAGGCCCTTTTCTCCGGCAAAGAACGCAGGGAATGCTAAAGGTGCGACTGCGAGAAAAATCGAAAGGGATGCCGTCATTGCACCCACCCACTGGCGGTACATGTCCCTAATGAACCACGCGAATTCACGGAACCATGACATGCCCCAAATTATCTCACTTTTTGGATGAAGTTCCTATTCGAGCAAATGCAAAAGCCATGCCGTAGAGGCATGGCTTTTAGCTTGGAGATAATTGCCGGCGATCACCTGCTCTCCAGCATCGTTGAACCCGAAACGGAATGCGCGAAGAGAGCCGGGTGCCCCAGGTCTCGATTTTGAGACCTGGGATTCGCAACACCACGCAACCAAACTCAGTTGTCCAGACAAATCGGCTAGCAGTCGGAACCAAAGTCCTTCTCAAAAGCCTCCGCCAGCGCGGCGCCCCAGTTGCCCTTCGGCTTCAGGAGGCCGCCAAAGAAGCGCAGCACGGGTGGTTCGTCATAGAACTCAATGCCCCCGATCATCTCGCGGTGTTCGTGAAGCCACTTGAGCCGGTCGGTCGCATACTGGAAGTGAGACATCGTGAAGACGCGACGCGGAACCGCTAGACGCAAAAGCTCCATATCGGAGGGCACATCGTTGCCCTGTTCATCGCGGTCCATGGAGAGCGTTCCGCGTTCCATCCCGCGTATGCCAGCCGCAATATACACCGCCGCCGCCAGCGCCCCCGCCGGATAATCGGTTGGCTGAAGATGCGAGACAAAGCGCCCGGCGTCCAGATGGCAAGCCAGCCCTCCTGGAGGTGTAACAACGGGAACGCCGTTTTCGCCCAGCCGCCCTACAAAGTACTTGATGGCGTCGGCTCCGGATCCCGCGATTTCCAACTCCGTCATCTCGCGCATCCCGACCGCCATGGCCTCAATTTCCTTGGAAGACATTCCACCGTAGGTGAAAAACCCTTCATATACGGGCAGCCAGGGACGTATAGCTTCGAAGAGATCCTTGCGATTGGTGGCAATGAGACCACCTCGGGCCATGCAACTCTTGCGCCCTGACATATAACAGATATCCGCCAACCCCATGATCTCCAGAATGATCTCTCGAATCGAAGAATCCGCGTATCCGGACTCGCGTTGGCGAATGAAATATGCGTTCTCCGAAATCAGACTGGCATCCAGCACCAGCGGGATATTCAGCGGCGCGATCAACTCCTTCACCTCGCGCAGGTTCGCAAGCGAAAACGGCTGACCGCCGATCAGGTTGGTGGTGGCTTCCATGCGCACGAAGGGAATCTTGTCCGCCCCATGCTTGTCGATCGCTGCCTTGAGACGCCCCAGATCCATATTGCCTTTGAACGGACAGGTGCTCTGGGTATTGAGAGCTTCCGGCGTAAAAAGCTCCAGAACGGTTGCTCCCATCAGATTGAAGTGAGCCTTCGTTGTCGTAAAGTGATAGTTCATCGGAACATACATGCCGGGCTTGACAAAGGTCTTGGCAAGCAGGTGCTCGGCGGCGCGTCCCTGGTGAGCAGGCAGCAGATACTCGTAACCGAAAATCTCTTTTACCGCGTCCGCCAGCTTGTAAAAGCTCTCCCCGCCGGCATAGGCGTCATCGGCCTGCAGCATGGCTGCCTGCTGGTTGTCGCTCATCGCGTTGGTGCCGCTGTCCGTCAACATGTCGAGGAAAACGTTGCGACTGCGAAGAAGGTATGTATTGTAGCTCGCCGCTTCCATAGCCTGGAGACGCTCGCGAACCGGAATCAATCGAACCTTTTGCACAATACGGATCTTGTGCATCTCGATGGGAATTTCAGTGCCATCAGACAGACGAATGCTCATGCGTGTACCAACCAAATGTGAATTTGAAGACGGAACAATGATTGCACAGCGAGGGTACAGGAGTAAATCGTCAGCCGCGAGCTGGTACAAACTGCGCGGTTTGCCACACTGATTCAAAGCGGTTTCCCGGCGGTCCGCTGGGATTCGACACTTGGTCAATGCGCTTGCTAAACGAGGCAAAAATTGCGCTCGAATGCGCCAAACGCAAAAAAGCCATGCCGTATTGGCATGGCTTTTTGCTTAGAAATAATTGCCGGCGATCACCTAATCTCCCACACAGTTACCCGTGCAGTACCATCGGCCCAGCGAGGCTTAACTTCCGTGTTCGAGATGGGAACGGGTGATCCCTCGCAGTATAGTCACCGGCAAACTTGAATGGCGCTTGGCGGGTGGTTGCCCGCAGCCTTTCCGCGGCATCTAGGTTGTCCCGGATGGTTTCTCCCGGGCCGAGTAGGAACGCGGACTGCAATCTGGCGCCAAAATTTGCTGATACAAA
>PLPA01000003.1:0-709 GCA_003159355.1 Acidobacteriaceae bacterium
CGCTGGATGTTGCGCTTGAACCATGAAGGCCAAAAGACGGCCTTGAGCAGCGGACGACCCATGCGATTGCGCGAGCGCTTGCGGTAGCTGAAGACAAGGAACTTTTCCTCAGGCACCAACTGGCCTTCGGACGCCCAGGGATTGTCAAGCAGTTGCAGCTTGCCGANNTAAAAGCGGTTGCCAAAGAGAAACAGTTCCTGGGGGCAGTCGTCGATCGACGCCAGCTCCGCCTGGCCCATGGACGTGTCGAAGACCATCTCCTGCACGCTGAAGCCGTAGCCGGGCGCATCCAGGATGCAATCGAGCACCGCGTGAAAATCCAGTTTGCCGAGCTGCGCTTCGATGAACTCCTTCACTTCCTGAGCTTGTGCGGATTCGTCGCGCGGCGCCGGCAGCACGCTGCGATCGCGTTCCAGCACCGACAGCTTGAGCGTGTCCAGGCAGTTGGCCACGTCCTCGTCTTTGTCTTCAAGCTCGCGGTAGTAGTCNNGAATCGGATTGTCTTTGCTCGCAGCCATCAGAGGTATCCCTTCAGTTGAGCGTAAGAGGTTTGTTTGTCTGGTGTGCGGATGCCCAGTACGCAGGTCTCGGAGTCGCCGGCCAGGTCCGCCAGGGCCTTGGCCCAGAATGCGTCGGCGTGGGCGAATATCTTCTTCTTCGCGCCGCCGGCGACGGCCGTGTCCACTTCGATGCGCGGCGCGTCGAAGGT
>PLPA01000003.1:721-4891 GCA_003159355.1 Acidobacteriaceae bacterium
TTGATGCGGATGGCCAGGTCGGTCTTCATCTTGACGCCGTTATCGTTCGACCCGCCGAAGCTCACGCCCATCAACCGGCCCTCGTTCTCAAGGTTGAGCAAATCGAAGAGACCCACGCCCATTCCGGTCATGTCTATCGCGGACCTGGTGGTCATGCGGACGATAGGATTGAGCCGCTTGGCCTGATCGGGAAAGCTCATTCCGTGCAGCTTGATGACGCCGCGCGTCCAGGCCACGTCGCCGATCTTTTCATCCAGCCACGCGCAGGTCGCATCGTGAACTCGGCCCACGTCGATGCCCGAGTATAGCGGCCCGCGCGGATGAAAGTCCGGAGGCAGATCGACGGTCGCGCCCGCATCTTCGCAGGCAGCGATCAGATCGAGGCTGAGCCACGCTCCCGTGGATTTAAGGAAGACACAACAGAATTCCTGATTCCAGGTGTCGTCGTCGTTCAGGCCAAGCCGCATTTCCTCAATGTTGATGGGGCAGCCCTCGGCTACGGCCGCGTAAACGTCTACCCAGTGTCCGGACCAGCCATCTTTCTTGACCGGCAACTGGGCCGGCGCCGCGCCCATCTCAAGGCCAAGCTGGCGGGCGATGTCATAGAACTTGCCCTGCTCGCCGTTGGGCGTCGACAGCACCTCAAGCGAATTGCCCAGGGCCACCTGGCGGAAGACGGCCGCAAAGATGGCGTAGCTATCTTCGTGGTGCGCAAATTCGTCGAGCACCGCGTCGCCGGGGTAGCCGCGAGCGGTGCGCGGATTGGCCGGCAGGGCGATGATGCGGCTGCCGTTGGGAAATGTGATTTTGCTCTGGATGGCCTCGATGCGGCCCAGCGCGTCGACAAAGTCCTCGTTGGCGATCATCTGCGCGGTGCCACCCATGAGCTGGCAGAGTTTCGCGCAGGTCTCCACAAACTCGATGGACTGCGCCTTGGAAGCGGAGAGCACCGTTGTGGTGCGGCCGGGAACGCGCATCGACATCTCCACGCGGCGATACCCGGTGGCGAAGGAGTAGCCGATGCGGGCGGCCTTTACCGCGCATTTGAAGCGGCTATCGTCGTCGATCCAGCGTTGCTGGTAAGGCCGCATCTGCAGCACCGGCGGCATTTTGATGACGCGATCGAGGACTTCAATCATGCGCGCTCACCGCCGGCTGCAGCAGCGGCGGCAAACCGAAGGTGCGCTCGCGCAGCAAGTTCAGATCCTCGATCGAGAACTGCCCGGTGCCTCTCTTTGCCGCCTGTTGCGTGGCCTGGTCAACGCGATCGCGGGCGATCTGCTCGCGAGCTTCGAGCAGCTTGATCTTGCGCACGTCCACGTCTACCTTCCGCTCGCGGATGTCGTTTGTTCTTGACGCCTGCATCTGCTCGGACAGCGCGATCAAGCCCTTGGCGGCGAAGGCGCGGCCCTTGGGCGTTGTGTCTTCGGCAAGAATCGACATGAACTGGTCGCGGGCCGCGTTCAACACGGCCTGGTCGCCGCCCTTGAGCACCGATCCGGCGAAGGCCGCCGCCAGCTCGCGAGCCTGCGCGGAGCGTCCCATGGTCTCCGCCATCACCTGGCGCACGCGCAAGTCGAACCACCGGTGCAGGTTGGTGTGGGGCAGGCGCAGCCTGGGGAAGAGTTCCAGCACGTCAATCGGGAGCGTGTCCCAATTCACGAAGCCGCCTTTGTCGAGCGGCAGCGCGGAAAGCTCCTCGATCTCCTGGAAGGTGTGGCCGTCTTTGAGGGTTTGAATTGCGTTGCGGACTTCCAGCGGAAGCCTGTCGATCTTGAGCGGTTGATTCACCTGGCGCCGCTGCCCGGTGCGCGGTCGCTTTGCATTTGCCACACGCGCCTCCTAGTCGAAGAGAACTTCCTCGTTGTCTTTGCGCCGCATCACAAGCGCCAGCCCCGCGGCCGTGAGCATGATCTCCTCGGCAATCATGCGCTCCTTCAGGTCGCTGAAGGACTGCTCGAACGTTACATAGCCCAGCACTTGCAGGTCCTGCAGCATGGTCAGAACCTGCCGCAGGCTCATGTTCGAGCCCAGGTTCTGCATCATCGCGTACATCTCGAAGTCATCCATCCGGTCGAACTGGGCCTCATGGCCCTGCCGGATCAGCTTCAGCATGTTGCCGCGACGCCGCTTGATCTGAATCAACTCTCGCTCAGTTCCCATCCCGCTCCGCCTCATCCTTTTTTTCGAGTGCAGCCTTTTCGCTACTGAGCTTAGAATGCAACCCCTTCACGCTCGATGCAAGGTCGAGCAGGACCGCATCCTGCCGGTCGAACCTTTCATATACCGATGGAAATTCCTGCGCCGCGTAAAGGGAGAGCCGGCGCACTTCCTCGAATTGCTTGCCGCCCTGGTCTGCCAAGCGGCTAAGTGCGTCCGCCGTTCTACCCGCCGCTTCGCCGCTGGCCCTAAGTTCCCCGGCCATCACAGTTACACTCTCCCTGACCGTCGAGTTAACGTTCTCAAGGAACTTACCCGCAACAAAGACACAGAAGATAGCAATCAGAAAGGTCGGACCCCAGGCTTGTAACAGGGCAAAGGATTGCGTCGGAGCGGATTTAAGTACCTCGTAGGCGCCCAACGCGACCGCCGCGCCGCCCGCGCCCCCGATCGCGACCCCGATATGGCGGAGCAAGCCCGACCGAAAGCCCACCTGGGCGTCAATCTTCGACCGTCCGTCCCCGCTCAATCCCAATGTCGTCACCGTGGCGATTTCGCCTCCCGAACCTGTCTGCCGCCCAAAAACCCTCCTGGAGATCAGACCCAACCGGTTTTTGCCGGTTCCTTGGCCGTCCTGTCCAGCGCGTTGCCCTTTCTGGCACTGCCAGAGGGGGGTAGCCGCCTAAAACGAGTCCGGTCTGCCAAAACGCACCCTGAGTCGTTTTCCTACTTCCCGGTTCCCGCCACCGCCTGAGCCACCGTCAGGTTGCCCGGACGGTTCCACATCGCCTCTAACTTCGTCTCGAACCTCGCCGCCGCCCCCGCGTCTGTGGAAAAGGTCGCCGAATTGTCCTGCGACCGCTCCCCTTGAGGGCTGAAATTGGCCGATCCGTCCCGGACAAGCGACTTATCCACGGCATAACTCTTCAGGTGCATCAAGACCTTGCTGAACTTGACCCGTATGTCGACGTTGGGAATTCCGATAAGTTCCTTGAGCGGACTTCGGGCGCAGGCGCTATCTCCCCTGCACTCGGCTTCTAACTCGCCCCGGTCCAGATAGATGCGCACCTTGATTCCGGCCTTGGATCGGGTTAGAAGCGCATCCACAATGGCGGGATCGGTCAGCGAAAAAGCGGCCAGGTCGACGGTCGAGGCCGCCATCTGAATCGTCGTCACGTCCAGGACTTCGAGGTTGCTGTCCGGAGAATAGGATGTCCCTCCAGGAGGCTGCGCGTAGACCGGCGTCCCACCGCCTCCGCAGCTCCACAGGCAAAGCGAGACCAGCAACATGAGCCACGGAAAAACCTTTTTCGGATCGAGCCCCATCTTGGCGACGTTCTTTCTCGCCAGGTCCATGCTGATTTTGGCTTCGTTGCGCTGCCTCAACAGCAGCGTGGAATGCTTGCGCTCCTCCCGCAGCTCGGCCTTGGCCAAGCGTTCGCCGAACTTTGCGCCCAGCCAGAAGAGAATGACTCCCACCGAGAGCGTCGCCGCCAAAACCAGAATCGTTTCCATGTCTATTCCTTTTCCTGAGGCGCGAACGGCAGGATGTTCGACGCCTTTTCATTTTGATAGCTGACATTCACCACCGAACCGGGATGCGCCAAACTCAGCGCGGTCTGCACCGCGTCTTGGATGGCTTGCGCGCTGGCGCCGCTCTTCACATCGACCGAAACCCTGGCCACGCCCTCCAGCGCCGAGAGCAGCTCGTCCTGGTGGCGATTGGCCTTCGCTCCCATTCCCGCGATCGACAGGCCCAAGCCCAGCAAACCCACGCCGGCGGTCATATCCAGCTTGCCCCTGGCCACTCCGGCCACGGCCGCGGCCATCACCAGGCCGCCGCCGACGATGGTTTTCTTGCCCTGCCACCAGGCGTTCACATTGGCCAGAAACTTTACCATCGGTCGCCTCCCCACCAGCCGCGCAGCTTGGCTTTGAGCCGCTGCCACCGCGTTGGGCTTTGCAGCTTGAGCGCATCGTGCATCTGGACCATGAGCGCGGCAAACTCGT
>PLPA01000062.1 GCA_003159355.1 Acidobacteriaceae bacterium
CGTCAAAGCGCGGAAAGCGAGCGCCTGAAAACCGAAAACTCCAGCAAACGCACCAAGACTCTGACGCAGCTTCTCATAGACGCGAAGGGTCGCGGACTCCACAGGATCGGAGGTCTTGCATGCAACGGCTTCGTAAGCAAGAAGATACCGCGCCAAATCTCGCATTTCTCGGGAAGTCGTCATATTCAACCCTGCATCGTTCAAGGTAGCGGATTCCGATAACCGTTATACGTCTCATCAAGAATCAGGGCGGCGATTCCGTCTTTCCGCAAGCGACCCCGCGGTTGAGGTGTTACCCATCCAGGGCCGCTCTGGATAGAGCGCCGGCGTAACTCAATTCATGTAGCCATTTGTCTGAGGCAGCGGTGCGTCTTCTTGCGGGCCACCCGCCTTGCTGCGGATGAGTGTGAAAACGTCCAAAACTGTAGCAATACTGCGAATGTTTCCAGCGGCACTGTAAAGGCCTTGTTCCATTCCAGGGTGATGATCCGCCAAGTCTTCAATACGATCACTCACACCTCTCAGCCGGTCAATTTCCAGCAGAAGATCCCCGAAAGCCGCAGCGATGACCAGACTATCGACCTCTGAGTCTGTCTTGTCCGCTGTGGCCGTGGCCGACGCTGTTCTGTCGTCAACCTGAAGGCGTAAATCTTCGATCAAACGCAGCGTTGTTGCCTCGCCAAGGAAGGCAAGAAACAGCCCGAGTAGCTGCGCAATCAAAATGACCCCAGCCTCGCCATCCTTATCCGCGTCCGTCTGGGATTCGAGTTCGTCAAGACCGTGCAAGCATCCATTTGTCGCTATCTGCACCGCGCTGAGCCGGGGAGACTCCGACTTGGCGAGAGCCAAAGCGCGAGAAGCGAGCGCATGAAAACCGTCAACTCCCACGGGTGCGCCGAGCTGCCGGCGCAGCCTCTCATAGACGCGTACAGTTGCAGGCTCGGTTTGCCGGGAGGTTGTACTGGCATCGGTCTCGCAAGCAACGAGATTGCGGGCTAAATCACGCGTCATTTGTCGAACAGGCATCGGTTCCGCTCCTTTTTTGCACACTACAACGCGCCTCGAGCGTGAGGCGTATGCCGACATAATACTCTCGTGCCGGTTGCTATGTGGCGAGATTTCCGGCGCTTTATCAGACTCCATTTGGAGCCATGCGATTCATAATACTTGAAACATCTCAGGAAGGCTGATCAAACTTGAACAGGGGCGCACGCCGGTGCGCGTCACGGCGAGCAATTCCGATCAGCATTCAGCAAAAGGATGGTTGAGACTTGTCGATAGAAGGCTCCGCATCCGCCAAGGCAGCTTCCCAAAGAGCGCCTTGGCGGGCCGCAGACACCTTAGGCGCAAGGAGATCGCCTCTATCATGACAAAACTCAGCACGGACGATAAGACAACAGGCAAGGTTCACGAAGTCACAGGCGCAATCAAGCAGACGGCCGGGCAGATTACCAACGACCCAAACCTTGAAGCTAACGGCAGAGCTGAAAAGAACGCGGGCAAAGCGCAGAACTTTGTCGGCAAGGTTGAAAAGGCTGTCGGCGAATAAGCAGATCAACGTCACACACACAAACGAGAGAGGTCAGAACAAAATGTCGCAATCAGTGATGGAACAGTTGGGCGAGCAAATTGACGAAACAAAGCACAAGGCTTCGCGGGCGGCATCTGCCGTTGCGGATGCGCTTGAGGATGGCGTAGGAGCAGTACGGTGTGCCGCAAAACAAGGCAGCCATGCCGCTTCAGAGCTATATGTTGACACCAGACGGTATGTGCAGCGGCATCCGGTCGAATCCGTAGCGGCGACATTCGCGGTAGGCATCGCGGCTGGAGCAGCGATCGGCTGGATGGTGGGTCGCAGGCAGTACTAGCAAGTGAGCGGCCGGGCGAAACCCATCTGACCATCCAAAAAGTCGGGTGGCTCGTGTCAGCAAACCACAAATTTGGGTGGCCCAGGTCTCGATTCTGAGACCTGGGAGACGAGCAACCTCACCCCGCCGCTTTTCGTTTTGAAACTCCATGGATAGCCCCTCTCTGCCCCGATATTCCCATCCAAAATCCTTTGTTCTCCGTGCCGAAAGTCTGCACTGAGCGAAGTCGAAGGGCCGCTTGCCGCGACTCAGATGCCTTGCGAAGCCGCTCGGCGTATCGTATATTGCAAACATATACAGAGGCCGCCCATGCTCTTCAAGGCCAAGCTGGTGACCTTTCCCAAGCTGCGCCCCTCCACCGAGACGATCTCGCTGCGCATGCCCGAGGATGTTCTGAACACCATCCGCAGCCATGCGCGCCGACTGGATGTGCCCTATCAGTCGCTGATCAAACTCTGGTGCGCGGAGAAGGTCAACGAGCTGGTTCACTCTCCGCAAACAGCCCATCGTGGCAGCAAATAGTTATGCCTGCCGAGCCGCGCCAATTCGATGTGATTGTGTTGGGAGCGGGCGCGGCTGGGCTGATGTGCGCCGCCGTGGCTGGCCAGCGCGGGCGGCGCGTGGCTGTGCTCGAACACAACGGGCAAGTGGGCAGAAAAATTCTGATCTCAGGCGGCGGGCGGTGCAACTTCACGAATCTGCACTGCGGACCGGGGAATTTCATTTCAAACAATCCGCATTTCGCCAAGTCGGCGCTGGCGCTCTACCAACCGCGGAATTTTCTGGAACTGGTCGAAAGGTATGGAATACCCTGGCACGAGAAGACGCTGGGGCAGCTCTTTTGCGACGGCTCGGCGCGGGCGATTGTGGAGATGCTGCTGGCCGAGTGCGCGGCGGGCGGCGTGGAGATTGTGCTGAATGCGCGCGGGATTACAGTGGAGGCCGGCAGCGGCGGGTTTTGTGTTACTTCATCCGCTGGCGAGTTCAGGGCGGAGTCGCTGGTGGTGGCTACGGGCGGGCTTTCGATTCCGAAGCTGGGAGCGACGGGGCTGGGGTATGATCTTGCGCGCCAGTTTGGGTTGAAGGTGATCGAGCCGCGGCCGGCGCTGGTTCCGTTGGTGCTGGGCGGGGATGAGACGGGATGGACAAAGCTGGCAGGAGTGGCGGCAGAGGTGGAGACCTGGGCAGACGGGGCGGATGGTAAGGCTTTGCGCGAAACTCGATTCAGAGAGAAGATGCTGGTCACGCATCGCGGGCTGAGCGGCCCGGCGGTGTTGCAGGCGTCATCGTACTGGCGGCCGGGAGCGGCGCTGGTGGTGGATTTCGCACCTGATCTCTCTTCGCGGAGTCCCCTGTTGGAGGCGTTGCTTCAGCCCGATGCACGACGGGACGCGGCGGCGCTCCGGCAGGCGTTGCGCGCTGTGCTGCCGCATCGGTTGGCCGACTACCTGGCTGAGATTGGCGGGCCGCAAGGCTGGTCGAATGCCGCGCTGGAGGCGTGTGAGCGGGAGCTGCGGCGCTGGAAGTTTCATCCGGTGGCGACCGAGGGCTTTGAGAAGGCTGAGGTGACGGCCGGGGGCGTGGATACGGACGAGTTGCAGGCGCGGACGATGGAGGCGCGGGCAGTGCCGGGGCTCTACTTTATTGGCGAGGTGGTCGATGTGACCGGGCAACTGGGAGGGTTCAACTTCCAGTGGGCCTGGGCCTCGGGGGTGGCGGCGGGGCGGGCTTGCTAGGGACCAGAAACTAGGAAAAGCCTACTGCGCGGGCGGGGCGCCGGACTTGGCGGGCGGGGTGAGGACGAAGCCGTTGCGGACCAGGGCAAAGCCTTGCTGGGGGAGTTCGGCCTGTAGGAGCTGGTTCTCGGGGCCGCTGAAGAGGTCGGTCGGGGCGCCTGCGAGGGTGGCAATGAGGTGGTGGACGACGATGGGATTGCCGTCGAGCGTGCCCTGCTCGTCTGCGTAGGTGGCTAGCTGGATGGGGGCGACAGAGCCGGCCTTCTTGGGGATGATGGCCCAGAGGTCGCGGCTGTTGCGGGCGACGCCGAGAGCGAGAAGGGTTTCATAAGCGCCGGGATCGAAGTCGGGCAGGAAGACGGCGGCGGGGTGCGAGGCCAAGCGTGTGGTGGAGACGCGGCCGTTGGCGGAGGTGGTCAGGAGGGTCTGGGCTGGCTCCGATTTTGGGTCCGGCTCGGCGGTCACGTTGACGGCCGAGCCGTTGACGATGGCGCTCAACTGGACGTGGCGGAGGTGGTTGGCGGCCGAGAGGCGCTCGGTCTTCGAGAGGGAGTAGTCGAGGCCCTGCATTTTGACGCTGACCAGCGAGGTGGAGGCGTAGCCGTGGGGGGTAGCGGTGAAGGTAAAGCTGGCCGTACCGACGGGCTTGCCATGCTGGCTGACGATGAAGCTGGCGGACTGGGCGCGGGCGGCTGGGGCTAAGGCGATCAGGGCGGCAAAAAGCGCCGCGAGCGGGAGAAGAGTCAGTTTGCGCATGGTTTTATTCATCGTTCCTGATGGGTTAGACACGGGATGGGGGTATAAAGTTGCGCGGCAACAGGGAAAAGGGAGAAACGGCCAGGCTCCGATTGCGATTTCCAGGCGGAGTTTTGGCCATTTTGAAGCAGCATGGGATTGAATACGATTCGCGGTATGTGTGGGGGTGATTCACGCCGACCTTACGGGACGGCGGGGTTGTGGGTGTTCGATTACCCCGGGTTTCACCCAGGGCTATTTTCATTTTCTCCCTCCGGGAGAACGGCGGGCGCGCATCGATTCCAGGTCGCAGATGCGAGGCATGTGGCATACAGGGATGGGAGATCGCACAGAGGGTTGAGAGTCGTGCGAACCCACCGTTCTTAATATGCGCGAAGGATGGGACACCCTGCGATGTGATTCAATGAAAGAGATGGCGATTCCCCGGAGATCGACGGTGCGTGGGCGTGCGATTGCGGCTGCGCGGAAGGTGCGCGAGCTGCGGATGGTGGCCAGCGCGCTGGCATCCACTTCGCATCCCGTGCTGGCGCAGATTATCCCGGCGCGCTTTTGCAACCTGTCGTGCGGCTACTGCAACGAGTACGACAAGGTCTCGGAGCCTGTGCCGCTGGACGAGATGCTGCGGCGCATCGACCACCTGGGACGGCTGGGGACGGCGATGATCGGCCTCAGTGGCGGCGAGCCGCTGACGCATCCCAATTTAGATGAGATTATCCGGCGGATGCGGCGGACCGGGGCGATTGCCGGAATGATCACCAACGGCTATCTCTTGAATGAAGCCCGGATTGAGCGGCTGAACAAAGCCGGGCTCGACCACATGCAGATTTCCATTGATAATTTGGAGCCGGACGAGGTCTCGAAGAAGAGCCTCAAGGTGCTGGACAAGAAGCTGGTGATGCTCTCCGAGTACGCCGAATTCCATGTGAACATTAATTCCGTAGTCGGCGGGGGCTTTAAAAACCCAAACGACGCGCTGGTGATCGGGCGCCGGGCGCTGGAGCTGGGCTTCGAATCGACGATTGGAATTATCCACGATGGCAGCGGGCAACTGAAGCCGCTGAACGAGGACGAGGCGCGGGTCTACTTCGAGATGACGCACCGGCGGAAGACCAACTACTCGCGCTTCGACAAGTTTCAGGAGGCCATTGCACAGGGGCGGCCGAACGACTGGCGCTGCCGGGCGGGATCGCGCTACCTGTATATCTGCGAGGACGGGCTGGTGCATTACTGCTCGCAACAGCGCGGGTATCCAGGCGTGCCGCTCGCCGAATACACAACAGTCGACGTAAAGCGGGAGTTTTTGACGGCCAAGAGCTGCGCGCCGAATTGCACCATCGGCTGCGTACACCGGATCAGCTATATCGACCATTGGAGAGCGCCGCAGACCAGCACGGTGTCGCCGGGCGGAGACGCGGCTGAGACGCCGGCGCTGGTGCAGATTCAGGGCGGGAAATGATTTTATTCCTAAAAATATGGATTTTCTGCAAGTTGAACAATCTAAATGAAAATATATTGAAGGTTTTTCGATCAAGAGCAGCAAGTTAGCCCCGCTTCGCGGGGTTCGCGAGATGGTAAGTTAGCGGACGGCGAACAATGCGAGTAGCCTTCCATCTTCGATCTACGCTGCGGATCACTGTGCGGCGCGGCGGGCGGTGACCAGGGCGCGGATGAACTCCGGTGTGGAACCGCAGCAGCCGCCCAGAAAGGCTGCGCCCGCATCGCGCAACGCTGCGTAGTGCGACGCGAAGAACTCCGCCGTGGTGGCATAGTGAAGGCCGGATCCCTCCATTGTGGGCAATCCTGCGTTCGGCTTGATCCAGAGGGGGAGATCGCAGGCCGCGCGGAGCCGCCGGCAGATGGGCACGGCCAGCTCCACGCCTACGCCGCAGTTTGCGCCGACCGCGTCCGCGCCCGCTTCCACCATCGCCACGGCCACTGCTTCGGGCGTTGCGCCCATCATGGTGCGGTCTTTGTTCTTGCCGGAGTCGAAGGCGAAGGATACGATGACCGGCAATCCCGTGAGCCGGGCAGCCTGGACGGCCAGGCGCGCCTCGGCGATGTCGCTCATGGTTTCAATCAGCAATGCATCCGCGCCGGCCGCCGCCAGGGATTGCGCCTGCGCGGCAAAGGCGGCGGTTGCCTCTTCGCTGCTCATCTCGCCGGATAACAGCATCTTGCCGGTGGGGCCGATGGAGGCAAAGACCAGCGCCGGACCCGCGGCCTGGCGCGAGAGTGCGACGCCCGCGCGATTGATTGCGTCCAGATCCGTCTCCGCAACGCCCTTCATGGCGACGGCGTTGGCGCGAAAGGTGTTGGTGAGAATGACCTGGCTGCCCGCCACGGCATAGGCGCGCGCCACCGCTTCCACCTGTTCAGGATGGGTGAGGTTCCAGGTGTCCGGGTTGGCGCCGGGAGGCAGGCCGCGCGCCTGCAACTGCGTACCCCAGGCGCCATCGGTGATGAGCAGGCCGTTGGCCAGCCACTCGCGCAGGCGATTCGTACGATCAATCATGGCACACAGCATACACGATTCCGGATCAGGATGACCACGCGCGCTGCGCATGGGTTTGCCGCAAAGGGGCCGGCAACATTCCGGAAAACAGGCCAACGTTGTACTATGTGTACGTCCCATCAGGTCAGAGACAATTTGGTGCTTTGTTTGAGTGGCAAACCCATGGAGAAACCCATACAGGATTTATCGGCGTTGCGTCATGCGGTGATCGAGGGCGACGTGCCGGCCTCCGTCACGGCTGCGCGCACGGCTCTGGAGGAAGGCGTTCAGCCGATTGACGTGATCAGCCAGGGCATCAGCCCGGCGATGGCAGAAGTGGGCAAGCTCTTTGAAGAGGGCGAATACTTTGTGCCCGAACTACTGATGGCGGCGCGCGCCACCAAAGAGATTTTCGTGATTCTACGTCCTTTGCTCGCCCAGGCCGGCTCCAAGCCGATGGCTCATGTGGTGCTGGGGACGGTGCAAGGCGATCTGCACGACATCGGCAAGAACCTGGTCGCGGCGATGCTGGAGGGCGGCGGCTTCGAGGTCACTGATCTGGGCGTCGATGTTCCCCCAGAGACATTTATTGCCGCCGTGAAGAAAAGGCCGGTGCAGATTGTCGGCCTCTCCGCGCTGCTGACCACGACGATGCCGGCGATGAAGACCACCATCGAGGCCTTCCGAGCGGCCGGAATCCGGGAGCAGATCAAAATCATGGTCGGCGGTGCGCCGGTCACGAGCAAGTATGCGGAAACGATTGGCGCGGATGGGTACAGCGAAACCGCCGCGGCTTCGGTGGATTTGGCGCGCCGTTTAGTGGCGGCTTGTTGATCCGGAACGATAATAGTGTCATGGTTATGGGAGATTTCCGACTTGGTGAAGCTCTTAGAGGTCGAAGAGCGGGCAGTGGAAAGGGCGGCATGAATCGTTTGCCAACAGGTTGGCGTCTGTGGTTGCTGGTTACACTAACGATCTTCTGCCCGATCCTGTTTCACCCCTGGTGGCTTCTGATTCTTTCCACTACCGCATATGCCTTATTGGTTTGGCTGCTGATGCCGAGAAGAAAAGATCCAAAATAGCCCACTACCGAAGATTCATGAGGTAAAGGCATGAACGACCAGCAATGGAATACGCTCGTCTCTGTCGTTCGCGGAGAGGTGGTCAGCCCTCTCCCGACTGCGTTCATCATCGATAGTCCCTGGCTGCCGAATTGGGCGGGCCACACGATTTTGGATTACTTTACCGATGACCGCATCTTTCTGGACGACAATCTCAAGGCCATGCGCGCCTTTCCGGAGACGATTATGCTGCCGGGTTTCTGGTCGGAGTACGGAATGTGCACGGAACCCTCCGCCTTCGGCTCCGTCTCGATGTGGGGCGAGGACGAATTTCCCTTCGCCAAAAAAGTACTGCGCTCGCCCTTAGAGGTCGAACTGCTGGAAAAGCCCAATCCGCGCAAGCACGGCTTGCTGCCGTTTGTGATCAAGCGGCTCCAGCACTTGCAGCCGGAGATTGAAAAGGCCGGCCACAAGATCCGCTTTGCGGTGGCCCGCGGCCCGCTCAATATCGCCTCGTTCCTGATGGGCACGCCGGAGTTCCTGGAGGCGATCAAGACACACCCCGAGCTGATGCATCGGCTGCTTGATATCGTCACGGATTTTCTGGTGGAGTGGATCGCTTATCAGCGCGAAGTCTTCCCGACGATCGACGGAATTTTCCTGCTCGACGATATCGTCGGGTTCGTGAGCCGGCGCGATTGCGAGAAGTTCGCATTGCCGTATTTGCAGCGCGCCTACGCGGCGGATGTGACGGTGAAGTTCTTCCACAACGATGCGCCGTGCAAGGCCAGCGCGCCTTTGCTCGAGTCGGCGGGGATCAATCTACTCAATTTCGGCACGCAGCACACCGTGGCCGACATGAAGAGCTGGACGAACAACCGGATTGCGCTGATGGGGAACATTCCTCCGCGCGACGTGCTGGCCGATGGAACGCCCGAGGACGTGGCGCGCTCGGTTACGGAGATGCTGAATTCACTCGATGACCGCTCGCGCCTGATCGTATCGTGCGGCGGAGGCATGCCGCCTCATGCGCCCACGGAGAATATCAGAGCGTTGATCACGACGGTGGAAGAGCTGACGCGCTAGAGCTGTGTCAGGAGAGGAGAGCCGGTGTCAGAAGAACTTAGCTCGACGGTCGCGCAGAACGGCCTCATTGCGGCGGCGCTCGCGGCAGAAATCTGCCCGGAGCTTGCTCTTGCTCCTCTTGCTCCGGCTGAAATCTACCGGTATCTTGGCTATCTGCTTAAGGGGTCTCCCGCGCCTCCCATGGCGGAACGCATTGCCCAGGTTGTGGCGGAGGCCCAGTTATGCCTGCGTCCGCGCGGCGCCTACGCTGTCTACCCGGTCTCCAGGCGGACGGCACATTCGTTGAAACTCGGTGATACCACGATCTCCGGCAATATCGGAGAATACCTCAAAGATGCGGACCGCGTGGCTGTCTTTGCCGTGACCGCGGGCGAGGAGATTTCTCTTCTTTCCGAATCCGCCGCGAAGAATGGCGACGCCTTCTCGGCGTTGGTCATGGATGCGGTCGGCTCCTGGGCGGCGGAGGCTGCGGCGGATGCGCTGATGCTGAGTGTTCGCCGTCATCTGCGGGACGAAGAAGAGCTGACCCTGCGCTATAGCCCCGGCTACTGCGGAATGGAGATCAGCCAGCAGCGCAAGCTCTTCCCGCTCATGCAGGCGGAGGCCGTGGGAGTGAGACTCATTCCGTCCATGCTGATGCATCCGCTGAAATCCATCTCCGGGCTGGTTGGCCTGGCGCCCAAGGAAGCGGTCAGTTCGTATCATTCGCCGTGCGACCTTTGCCCGCGAACCGGGTGTTCTATGCGGCGATGAAGGCCGCGCTCTGGATCGGGTCCACGGCATCCCGCGCGCAGGTCATCATGGCGCACTTTGGCGAGTCACAGGCGCTATCGCAGCATCAGAGAGTCGTAGGGGGGATGATTCAGTGAGAAAAGACGGGGAGTCGCTGCACTTTTCGCAACAGGAGCCTTATAGCCTCTCTGTTGCGGCTGCTCTAAGTTGTTGAAAGGATTGGAGGCGCGGGCCGGGATCGAACCGGCGCATAAAGGTTTTGCAGACCTCTCCCTTACCACTTGGGTACCGCGCCTTGGCAGGGCTGCCTCAAAATACCTGCGGATCGATCCATGCCGCCGTAGCCAATCCGGCGAATGCCGGTGGGCGGAATGGAGCGGGAGACGAGATTTGAACTCGCGACCCTTGCCTTGGCAAGGCAATGCTCTACCACTGAGCTACTCCCGCTTGGTGCAAGATTGAGTATACCGGGCCGCCCAAATCCGGTCAAACCGCGAGCGGCGCCGGCGTGGTTGTCTGGGCCCGCGAGCCCTTCTCTTCGCGCACAATCTCCCCGTCGCGCATATACAGAATGCGGCTGGCAATCGACGCCGCCTCGGGGTTGTGGGTAATCATCAGCGTCGTCTGGCCCAGCTCGCGGTTGGAGCGCTGCAGCATGGCGAGAACCGCATCCGAGCTTTTGGTGTCCAGGTTGCCGGTCGGCTCGTCGGCCAGCACAATCGCCGGCCGGGTAATCAGCGCCCGCGCAATCGCCACGCGCTGCTGCTCGCCGCCGCTCAGCTCGCTCGGCCGATGCTCGAGCCGTCCCTGAATCGACAGTAGATCGCAGAGGTGGTCAAGATACTTGCGGTCCAGCGGCTGCCCATCTTTCCCTTTGGCGCGTCCGCTCACTTCATAAGCAATTTCGATGTTGCCCATCGCCGAGAGCGTCGGCAGCAGGTTGAACTTCTGGAAGACGAAGCCGATGCGGTGCTTGCGCAGCCGCGTGCGCTCGCCGTCCGAGAGCGAGGCAAAGTCCACCCCGTCAATCACCACGCGGCCTTCGGTGGCCTGCGTCAGCCCGCCCAGCAGGTAAAAGAGCGTGGACTTGCCCGAGCCCGAGGGACCGACAATGGCGACAAACTCCCCGCGCTCGACGGCCAGCGAAACGGAGCGCACCGCGGTGACCGGGACTCGGCCCGCCGCGTAAACCTTGGTCAGGTTTTCGGCAAGAATAATCGGCAAAGACTCTTCGGGTTGCACAGTTGCTATTGTAAATGCGACCTGCGGTGGGGCCAGCCCGCCTGCGGCGAAGAACAAAGGGAAGGATACCGGCTTCTTGACATTTGTATACACAGGGAGCAATGTTTATATATACAGGAGGCGCAAAGATGGCTGCCACTCTCACATCGATTCGACTGGACACGAAACTGGCGGACGAGGCTGTGCGCGCCCTGGGAGCCAAGTCGCGCACCGAGGCCGTTCATATAGCGCTCAGGGAAATTGTCGCAATGAATCAATTCAAGGCGACGATTAAGAAGTACGAAGGCAAGCTCACCTTTGCCGGCTGCGATGAGTGAAATTGTTGTCTTCGACACCTCTGTGCTGATCGACAATCAGCGGACGGCCCGCCATTCTCAACGCATGGCCGGTGTCACCGGATTGGTGCGCCTCAGTTCCGTGGTTCTGGCAGAGCTTTGGCGCGGGGCCACTCGTGCGGAGGAGCAGGAGTTTCTTCGTGACCTCGAAAAGAACCATCCCATCCTGACGCCGACGGAGAAGAACTGGCTGGAATCCGGAAAAATTCTGGCGAAAATCTTCACGGACAAGGGCTACGAGCCCAAAAAGCTGCGCGATCTGCACTTCGACGTGCTGATCGCGCTCACCGCCCGCTCCCATGGCGCCAAGCTGATTACCAGCAACCGCGCCGGCTTCGAGCTGATTCGCGAGTACCGTGAGTTCGAGCTGGAGGTCTGGTAGGCCGCGCTATTCCAAGTCCAAAAACTCGGACCCATTGCAAGCTCAATGCAGACCTTGATACACCCGGCTCATTTTCTCATTTGGGTTTGGATACTGTGCAGTATTATTTTGAGCATGACTATCATTCTCTTCTGCCGGAACGGTCACGATCTTTCTAAATATGATCAGACGAACCACCTATCCGAGGACGAATCCGGGAGCACAAGCTGGGTAGACGCAGGACGCCATAGGCCACCCACTACCAAACAGATTATTGCGATGGCAGAACGTTTGAGGCCGGAGAATCTTCAGCCGCGTCAGCCGTTTTGTTCGGAATGTGGCGCTCCTACATTGGATACCTGCCAACACTGTAAATCGCCGATTCTGAAAGGCCACAGGCCCGCATATTGTGGGCAATGCGGTAAGCCTTTCCCATGGACCGAAATGTCCCTTACGGCCGCAAAAGAATATACAGATGAGCTTGATGAATTGAGCAGTGAGGACAAATTGGCCTTGAAAGCGACCTTCGCTGATTTGACAATCGATTCTCCGAAGACAGAAATTGCGGCCAACCGATTCAAGAGGATTTTGCTAAAGCTCGCGCCGGATGTAGCCGAAACAATCAGAAAAACGATTGTAGAGATTGCCAGCACAACGGCAGTCAAGCTAATAAAAGGATGAACAAATTATTCTCACGTTTCATGCACTCTGTTGCGGACTAAAATCATCTAGAATGAAGAAGCAACGATCTCCGAGATAGGATTCCCCTCCCATGACCACAGCGTTGAACTCTACACTTGTCTCTGCTTTGGAAGCGGCTGCCGCGCAGGCGGGCCTGGTTCTGGTATCCGCCACGGAGGGCCGCGACTTTCATGGCCAGCCCACGGCGGTCTTTCTGCTTGGTTTGGCTGGCGCGCGAACTGGGCTGATTGGCACGGATGCCGCCAGCCGCACGCTCAAGCTGGAGTTGACCGAGGCGTTCAACTTCGACAAGCCGGAGCTGCTGGCCACGATGACGGCCCACCTGGCGGCGCAGGCCATGCGGCTGCGCAATCCGCGGCCGGATTGCTGCGTCACATTGGGCGGACTGCCGCTGGCCTTTGGGCAGTTTCAGTGGCCCTTTCACCGCTCGACCTCCGGCGCGGACACCTACATCGTCCACGGTGAGGTGCATCTGGCCGACGGCGGAGCGCTCAACCTGCACGCCAAGGTCGCCGCATCGGTGACGCTGACCTTTGCCGAGATTGTGCCGGCGATGGAGCAGTCCTACGCGGAGAGTTTTGTTTATAACGCCGTGCGCAAAGTCGTGGACCAGGGCCAGTTGGAGTTCCTGAAGTCCGGCAACCGCCAGCCCGTGCCGGTGACCACGCGCTACTACAGCCGCTGGCAAAAGAAGTTTCTCTTCACCGAGACCACGGACGCGGAGCGCCTGGAGTACCTGCTGCGCAAGGTCTATTGGCTTTCGGGCGTACTGGGCGCGGGCGAGCCGGTGTGGATTGCCGACCCGATGGATGCGCAGTACCTGAACACCACCGAGGCTGATCTGCTGCGCATGGCCGGCGATAAGGCGGGTGAAGGGCTGATCCGGCTGGAGGGGGAATTTGCCGCAGCCACGCCGCTGCTGCTGGCCCGCGCGCCGGAGTACCAGGCCCGACTGGAAGCCGCGCTGAACTTCACCAAGCCGCAGTTCAATGAGTCGATGCGGGCCGGGCACGCGAATATGTAAAGCTGTCTACAGCGCCGCGCCGCAGGCGGAACAGAAGCGCGAGCCCACCGGATTGGTCTGGCGGCAGCGCAAACAGGCCAGCAGCGTTCCCGGCTGCGGCGCGGGGGGCACGTTCTCCGTAACATTGAATGGCTGACCCCATCCTGGCATCGCGATCCCCAGCATCGCCGCAATCCCCGCCGCCTGGATGGCGTTGAACTCGCGCACCCGGCCGGGCATGAAAAAGCACTCGACAAAGCCAAGGAACCCTGGAATCCCCGTCCAGAAGAAGCAACAATAGAGAATCCCCAGGCCGGTCCGCCGTAAATAAAAGTGGTGGAGGCCGAAGCTGCCCAGAAACAATGCCAGCAGAATGCCGACCACTTCGTCGCGGCGCACCGCCGCATAGTGCTGATAAAAGATCGCTTGCGGGTTGGGATAGGGTTGGCTGCTCATGGCGGGTTCTCCTTGCTCTGCACTCAGGATACGCAAAGGGATGGCGCGGGGTTCCGTGGCGGGTGAATGATCCTGTTCCCTTGAACAAGGCCGATAAAGGATCATGGTTTCCCAGGCCCCAAAAGCGGGACCTGGGGCACCCAGCATTTCTGCGAGCTGAGCTGTTTTGCCGGAACTATTGCTGCGGCGGGGTGGACTGGCTCGATGAGGAGGAATCGCCGACCGGCGAGTCGAGGCGGGTGATGTGCACGCTGGTCTGGGTTTCAGGGACGGTGCCGTCGTTGGCCTGCACCTCGGTGGGCTTGCCCTGAATCAGGAAGCGCTGGACCGACTTGCCACGGGCGGGGATGCGAACGCGCTGGGTGACGGAGGCCTTGGCTGAGCGGACGGTGACCGGGATTTCGGCGGCTGCGTAGCCGGCGTTGCCAAGATGAACGGCGACCAGCCAGTTGTCCGACGAGGCTGGTTCAGGGAAGACGCCGTCGATGCTCAGGTCGGGCAGTCCCTTGTCGGCATCGACCCAGTCTGCGAAGAACCAGGCGAGATCCGGGCTGCCCGCAGTTGCTTCGAGCAGCTTTTCGAAGGCGCCGCGGCCGGCGGAATTGCCGGAGTCTCTATTGGTATCGGGGTCGTGGGCGGCGGGATTGTAAGCGCGAAGAGCGGCGGAGAGCGCGGAGTCGCCGGCCAGGTCGCGGAGCATCCACAGGACATAGGCAGCCTTGGTGCGGTAGTAGACGAGCGAGATGGCCTGGGTGAGCGGCTGGCCGGCGCTTTGGCCGGGGCTTTCCGGCTCGGCCAGGGCCAGCGCGGCGCGGTCCGCTTCCAGCGCGCCCAAAGCAACCTCGCGTCCGCGCTGCTTTTCCACCCACAGAGTACCCATGAAGGAAGCTATGCCCTCATTGAGCCAGGCGGGGGGCGGCTGCTGAGCCGTTGGCGGCTGGAGCCAGGCGTGGGTAAGGGCATGGACAAGAATGCCATTCAACGAACCCGGATTGGCCTGGAGATTGGTCAGTGGAGCGGCTTCGCGGAGCGGAATGGCCAGCAAAGGGCCGGTCTCGAAGGGCGCGTCTTCGGGGTCGGGTAGATCGAGCAGGGTGAGCTGGGAGCGCGGCTGCTGGCCCAGCCAGCCTTGCAAAAACGGAGTCACCGCCGTGGCTGCCGTGGTCCAGAATTGCTGGGATAGCTCGTCTTCGGGGAGGGTCCAGGCAGTAAGGTTCGCGCCGGGATGGGGCGTGCGGATGGCGACAAAAAGGCTGGGAGACTCGAAGCCGAGGATCGAGTCGCCGGAGTCGGCGGTCGCCACTGAAGCCACCTCCTGGCTCTGGTCCAGAGAATTAGATTCCGTGATGGTCAGAGGCGCGGCGCGGCCGTTGATGAGAGCGACGGTGGGAGCCTGGCCATGGGGGAACTCGACGATGAGGCGCAGGCGGAAATGCGCGCCGGTGAGCCGCAGCTTGTGATCGCCGATCTCGTCGAAGAGGCGCGCGCCGTCGCCCAGCAGGACGGGCACGCTGGCCGCCGGGTACCAAACGACGTTGCCAAAGCCGCGCAGGCCGGTGAAGGGGAGGCTGATCTGGTCCCACTCCGTGCGCTGGGCCGCATCCTGTGGCGCGCCGATGGCTAGCAGGCGCTGGGCGCTTGGGGCGATCACGCCGGAGTAGGCGGCGTCGACGCGGAGGCTCTCACCCGGCGCGAGCGGCTGGACGAGCGGAACAACCGCCTCGTGCAACTGGCCGGTGTGGTCGGTGTCGGAGTTGAGGGTGGCTACTTGAAATGCCGCGTCGTGAATGCCTACACGAATCCGCTCCCAGTTGAGCGACGAGGAGAGTTGCATGGGGATGCGCGTGAGCGGGGTCTTGCCGTCGTTGCGGACGGTGAGCTGGGCGCGGACGGCAAGGCGCTGCTCCGCCGGGCGGAGATGCACGTCGAGGTCGTAGGTGGTGAAGGTGACGGCCTGGCGCTCTGCGTCCGCGGCGACAGGCGTGGCTGTCTGGATTGCGGTCGGCGTGGCGGCCGGGCCGGACTGGGTGGTCGTCTGGCCGTTCTCATCGGTGGAGCGGGAGAAGATGACTTGGCCTTGGTGGGGCTGAACTTGTAGCGGCAGCGAGGGCGGCGTGGCTGGGGCGGTTTGCGCGGCGAGGGGTAAAACCGCCATGCCGGTGATAGCCAACGCTGTGAGGGCCGCTGCTTTGAAAGGGAGAGTCGAAGTTCGTCGTTTCCCACCCTTTTCGCAAAATACGCGAAAAGGATGGGGCACGGAAGATTTTTGGGCATACCGGCCAAGAAAAAACTTCATGAACCCAGGCCTTTCTGTTTCTTTGGCTTAGACGCAGCGGGAGCGGTGGGGGCTCCTGCGGTGCTACCAAATGCGCCTTCGGCGCGGCGCGCGGCTAGCCGCCGCTGGCGGAAGGCTTCAAAGAGCACCACCGCTCCGGCGGCGGAGACGTTGAGCGAGCTGACGCCGCCGCTCATGGGAATGCGCAGCAGGTGGTCGCAGCTGCGGCGGACCAGGTCGTGCAGCCCCGCGCCCTCGCGGCCCAGCACCAGAACGCAGTCGCCAGTCAGATCGAACTGGTCGTAGTCGGTCTGGCCACGCTCGTCGAGACCGATGATCCAGAGGTTGCGGCGCTTGAGTTCCTCCAGCGCGCGGACCAGATTGACCACGCGGGCGATGCGCAGGTGCTCGGTGGCTCCGGCGCTGGCCTTCACCGCGACCGGGCTCAACGGCGCCGAACGCCGCTCCGTGAGCAGCACGCCATCCACCCCCGCGCCGTCGGCCACGCGCAACAGAGCGCCCAGGTTCTGCGGATCTTCCACGCCGTCCAGAGCCAGCAGCAAGCGGGCCGCGCCAGCCCCGTCTGCATCAGGCCGCGCTGGCTCGAAAAGGTCCTCAATCGAAAGAAACTCCTGCGGATGAACCAAAGCCACCACGCCCTGGTGGGAGGGGCTCTGGGCCAGTTGCGTCAACTGCTCGCGCGCCTCCTGGCGAACACGGACGCCGGCCGCCCGGCAGAGGGCGACCAGCTTCTCCAGGCGAAGATCGTCGCGCTCGCGAGCTACCAGGACGTGGTCAAAGCGCCTACGGCCGGCCTTGACGGCCTCCTCCACCGGATGCAACCCATACAAAACTTCCATAGAGGATAGTGTAGAAGATCGACGAAGAGCAGCCCAACTCGCCGCTGCAAGTTACGCCAGCAATGAACCCGCTAACTTGCGAACTTGCTATCACCGCGAAGCGGTGGCGAACTTGCTGATTTTGTTTACAAACCGCCTCATCCAACCATGATGTTCATGAGGAGGCGCGGCGACACCGCGTTTGGCCGTGCGCCGTCCTCTCTGCGCTACGATCTTCGTATGCGCCTCTTTGTCGGGATTCCCTTGGCGGTTGCGGTCCGCGGCGAGCTATCGGGGCTCGCGGCGCGGCTGAAATCCAAAGACGACGGGCTGCGCTGGACAGCGCCGGAATCGTGGCACATCACTCTGCAATTTCTCGGCAATACCAGCCCGGAGCAATACGAATGCGTGGCCGCGCGGCTCAGCGAGCTGCATCCGCCATTTGTTCCCATAGCTCTTGAGAGGCTGGAGTTCTTCGCCCGCGCCGGAATCCTGATCGTTGCGGTCACGTCCACGCCTCAACTGCTCTTGCTTCAGCAGCGGGTCAGCGCGGCAGCTGGGCTCTGCGGCTTCACTCCCGAGGCGCGCCCTTACCAGCCGCATATCACTCTGGCGCGCGACAAAGGCAAAGAACGAGGCCAGGAACCCACTGAACTGAAGGTTAAAATTCAACGCCAGCCAGCCTTCACAAGCTATCTCGCCGAGGAATTTCTCCTCTACGAAAGCTTTCTCGGCCCTGCCGGCTCCCGCTATGAAATCCGCAAGCGCTTTCCCCTCCAAGGCCGCTCCTGAGCGGGAAGGCGATGTGGCGTAAATCGAACTTCCACCGGTCGCCTGTCTTCGTGATACTATCTCCGAAAGGGTTTTCCCCGCCCGCCACCCGGTCCCACCAAGGAGGTTTCCATGAGTCCATTTTCCCGTCGCGAATTCCTCAAATCCTCGCTTGCTGTTGGAACTCTGACCAGCGTCGGCACTCTCTCTCTGCACGCCGCCTCCCGCACAGCCACTGACATCGTCACGCTGGGCAAATCCGGCATGAAGGTCACGCGCCTCGCTTTCGGCACCGGCAGCGCCAATGGGCACGTGCAGGCCGCGCTCGGCCAGCAGGAATTCACCCGTCTCATTCACTATGCTTACGACCGCGGCATCCGCTTTTTTGAGACCGCCGAATCCTATGTCACCCCGGCCATGCTCGGCGTGGCTCTCAAAGGCATCCCGCGCGAGAGCTATCAACTGATGAACAAGGTGACCACCGACGAGGGCGTCGATCCGCGCCAGCGATTCGATCAGATGCGCCGCATGATGCAGACCGAATACTTCGAC
>PLPA01000151.1 GCA_003159355.1 Acidobacteriaceae bacterium
GCGAGCGCCAGCCGGTAGAGCGGAACCAGCGGCAGCAGCAAACGGCGCGCGGAGGAGGGTTGGCTCATGCGGGCGGCTCCATTCCTGCCTGCGCTGCTAGCAACTCCTTGAGCGCCTCGACGCAGCGCGTGGTAGCTCCCGCCTGGCTGGTGAAGACTTGCCTGGCCCGGCTCCCCATCGCCTCAGTTGCGCTCCGGTCCTGGAGCAGCTCGATCAAGACCGCGGCCAGTTCTTCCCTGGCGGCGATGCGGAGCGCCTGATGGGCCAACAAATCCTCGGTAATGGCGCGGAAGTTGGCGTAGTGCGGACCCATCACGATGGGAACGCCGAACTGCGCCGGCTCCAGCGGATTGTGTCCTCCGGCGGGGATCAGGCTGCCGCCGACGAAGGCGACCGAGGCCAGCGAGTAGACCGAAGCCAACTCGCCGATGGTATCGAGCAGGACGATGCTTCCGGGGCAGAGCGGCTTGATCAAACCCTCGTTGGTCGCCCGCCAATCGGAGCGCCGCACCCACGCGACGCCCGACTTGTCTAGCAGCGCGGCCACCGCGCCAAAGCGCTCTGGATGGCGCGGCGCGAGGACCATCGCCAGTTGCGGATCGGCTTCGAGCAGCTGCGGCCAGGCTTCCACCAGCGCAGCTTCTTCGCCTTCCAGCGTGCTGCCCGCGACGACGAACCGTAGCCCCTGAGCCAGCGCCTTCAACTGGAGCGTTGCTTCAGCTTCCCATGCCGCGCGTACATCAAATTTGAGGTTCCCGGCCACGGTGACCCGCTGCGGCAGGCAGCCGATGGCCTTGAGCCGCTCGGCGTCGGTTTGGCTCTGCGCCAGCACGCGGCTGAGCCGGCTCAGGAAAGGCCGCCACAGCCAGCGCAGCCGCCGGTAGCGCGGCCAGGAACGGTCACTGATGCGGGCATTGACCACGGCCACCGGGATTCCGCGCCGGAAGCAGCCGCTGAGCAGATTCGGCCAGAACTCGGTCTCCGCCAGCACAAGGAGCCGCGGCTGAAGGGCCTTCAAGTAAGCCCGCACGGCCCAAGGCAGGTCCAGCGGGCAATAGAAGACGCGCTCCGCTCCGAAGCGCTCGCGGGCCAGCTCCTGGCCGGTGCGGGTGGTGGTGGAAACGGCGATGAAGCAGCCGGGCAGCGCGGCGTCCAGCGTCTTGACCAGGCGGCTGACGGCCAGCACCTCGCCGACCGAGACGGCATGGACCCAGAGGACTGGGCGCTCACGGCACAGACGGATCAGCTTTGGGCGAATCAGACCCAGCCGCTCCCGCAGCCCCTCACGGTACTTCTGCGTGGCGGCAATGCGGAAGAGCCACCACGGCGCGCCCACCACCAGCGCCGCCAGCAAGGCCAGATTGTAAAAAAACAGAATCATGCGGTGCGGAATTTCCTGTTTCCGTGTCTAACCTCAGATGATACAGTCGAGCACGATGAAAACTTTGCGGATCATGCTGTCGATCCTGCTTTGGCTGGCGCTGCCGGCCGTGGCCAGCAACCACACTCCGCCTCCGGTGCAGCCGGCCACGGCCTTTGCTGCGGTCGAAACGCACGCGGACGAAAAGGTCTCCATCGCCGTCGAACCCTGCGACACGCGCGAGAAGGCAGCCATCTTTCGCGTCGATTATCTCGGTCACGGAGTGATGCCCATCCGCCTCATCGTCACCAACAATGGCAGCCGGCCCATCAGCCTGAGCGAGGCGCGGATCATCTTCTACACCGCCGCCGGCGACCGCATTCAGGCCGCCGAGCCGGAGGATGTGGAGCGGCTGATGACCCGCAAGGAGCGCGAGGGCGGCAAGATCCCCTTACCCGGCGGAATCCCACCCATCAAGCTCAAGCCCAAGGCCGGCAACAAGGAGATCGAGCAGGACTTCAACACCTTCGAGTTCAGCTCACTGGTGGTCGAGCCGCACACCACCCGCGCCGGCTTCCTCTTCTACGACGTCTCCGACATCGACCATCCGCTCCAAGGCGCCAGCCTGCACCTGCGCAAGCTGCGCGACGCCGACGGCAACGAGCTTTTTTACTTTGAGATTCCCTTCGACAAGTACCTCAAGTCGAAGTCCAGCCAGATGAATTGAGGACGGTTCTCGATATACATACTGTCCGGCGAATGCGCTACTCGTAGTAAGTAGCTGTGGTCGTATCCGTCTCCCAGATCGTCGCGTCCTTCACGCGCACGCGGCCTTCGGTCATCGCGGCGAGCTGCTCATTGGTCTGGTCGTAGAAATATTTTGCGATGTTCTCGGCCGAGGGATTCAGCACCGTGAACGGCTCCAGATCGTTGAGCATAAAGTGGTCGATGCGCTCGATCACCGGGCGCAGCACATGCTTGAGCAGCTTGAAGTCCAGCAGCAGGCCGGCGGGGTCCAGCTCAGTCCCGGCCAGTGTGACGCGGATCTTGTAGTTGTGGCCGTGCGGGTTCTCACACTTGCCCTTGTAGTTGCGGAGGTAGTGTCCGGAGGAGAAACCTGCCTCCACGGTAACTTCATACATGGCTGTCTGCTCGATTCTCTGCGGGATGCGCCCCGACTTCTATTCTAGTCTGCCGCCGCTGTTGGGAATGTAAGGAAGCGCGGAGCGGCTTTCACTTCTCCGTGCCCCCTGAATTCTGTGGCCAACCGCGTTCCGGCGCCGGTGGCGCGGCAAGCGCTTATCACTGATTTGTTGGAGCGCGTTTACCCGGATACGCAATGGAACAGACGGAAGGCAAGGAAGACCAGATAGCCCCGATTTCTTGGGCGCATTTTGGGCGCAAACAAAAAATTACCCCTACAAGCCATTGATTCTAAAAGAATTTATTTGGTGCCGGGAGGGGGGGTCGAACCCCCATGACCACAAGGGCCGGCAGATTTTGAGTCTGCTGCGTCTGCCAGTTCCGCCATCCCGGCTCGGGGTGGGAATCCGCTCTCAAAGTATCGCACAGGCGTTGCCTCGCGCGCCACAGTCCCGCACTACAGAAAAGCGTTGTCCGCTGGGGTGGCAGAGATGCGCCACGATACTGTGACGCAATTGTTCCAAACTCACACTGGGATTGCGGCATCTGGAACAGGTCCCTGCTTTCCACACCGGAGATAGCTCCGCAAGGCGCGCCGCGTGCGACAATGGAGGCAATCGTGATGAACTTCGCCTCCTCTCAAGATTTGCCCGAGCCGGTATCGGTAACCCCGGAGCTGCTGGCCCAGCACAGCATCACCGCGGATGAGTACAGCCGCATACAGGCCGCTCTGGGCCGCGTGCCCTCGCTCACCGAACTGGGCATTTACAGCGTGATGTGGAGCGAGCACTGCTCCTACAAATCCAGCCGCGTGCATCTCAAGCGGCTGCCCACCAAGAGCGCCCTCGTGGTGCAGGGGCCGGGCGAGAACGCCGGCATCATCGACGTAGGCGAGGGCTGGGCCTGCGCCTTCAAGATCGAGAGCCACAACCATCCCAGCTACATCGAGCCGTTCCAGGGCGCGGCAACCGGCGTGGGCGGCATTCTGCGCGACATCTTCACGATGGGCGCGCGTCCGCTGGCGGTGATGGATTCGCTGCGCTT
>PLPA01000221.1 GCA_003159355.1 Acidobacteriaceae bacterium
TTTCGTCATCTCCATCGCGCCCGCGGGTCATTGGCTCTTGGCGCCGGCTGCCGTTCTGATGGGCGCTCTGCCGCTCGTCATTTCGCTTTTGAACATACGCAAGCTCAACCATCCGCTTCGCTGGGGGTCGGTGCTGCTTTACGCTGCGCTTTCCGTCTTTCTTCTGACGGTCGAGAATAGGCCCGGCAACGGCCTTGACCTGGCTTTGAATGCGGTCTTCTTCACCGTTTACCTGGGATGCTGCATGCATTTCTGGTATGCCTATCGGCGTGCCACTGCGGGGGCCTTCATCACCGTTCTGGGATTTTTGGCTTGGGCGAACGTCTTTACGATCGCGCCAGCCATGAGCACGTTCTTCCCCGGCTTCCATCTCGAGAGTGAGGTTTGGAACCTGCCCAAATACGTGGTTGCCGTGGGCATGATCCTGATCCTGCTCGAGGACCAGATCGAGCACAACAAGTATCTCGCGCTGCATGACGAACTCACCGGCTTGCCCAACCGCAGGCTCTTTCAGGATCGATTGGCGAATACCCTCGAGCGCGCGCGGCGCACTGGTTCGCAAGCAGCCCTTCTGTTGATCGATCTGGACCGCTTCAAGCTAGTCAACGACACCGTGGGGCATCATATCGGCGATGAACTGCTCAAGCATGTAGGCCGGCTTTTCGCGGGCAGAATCAGGCGCACCGACACTGTGGCCCGCACCGGAGGGGATGAGTTTTCGGTGGTGCTGGAAGAGCCCATGAATCGCGCCGATGCGATACGCGTGGCGCGGAATCTGACGCAACTTCTCGCCCCGCCCATCCTACTCGAAGGCAATACGGTGCATATTGGCGCCAGCGTGGGNNTTTCAGTCGACTGACCCGGATTCCGGCCTGCAACTCGCGAAATAGCAGCAAAACCTTGCTGGTAAATACAAGAAGGCCCGGATCAATCGTCCGGGCCTTCTCGATCTACAACTGTGTTCGCTCATCCCTGCCTGCCGCCCGGACGTCCCCCGCGACGACGGCGACGGCGGGCCGTGCCTCCTGCTGCTGGCCGTCCTCCTGCAGCAGGTGGCTGGCCGACAGGTGCAGGCGCACCATCGACGCGATTGAAGTTCGGCTCGTTCTCCTCGTCGAACTCCACCGCGCCATCTCCGTCGAAATCGTCGCCGCCCTCGATCAGGATGGTGCTCTGATTCGAACTCGGCTGGCGTTCGTCGAACTCGTGCCGCGGGCGAGCCGCAGGTGCAGGCGGCGCCGCAAGCGCGGGCACCGGCGTTGGAGCCGCCGCAGTCTCCTCGGTTTCAGCCGGGGCCGACTGTGCCAGCTTTGCCTTCTGCTCCTTGATCAGCGCCTTGCGGCTGAGCTTGATGCGGTTGCCTTCGATGGCGAGAACCTTCACCATCACCTGATCGCCTTCGCGCAGTTCGTCCTTGACCTCCTTGACGCGGTGTTCCGCGATCTCAGAGATGTGTAGCAGGCCGTCGGTGCCCGGGAAGAGCTCGACAAACGCACCGAACTCGGCCAGGCGCACCACCTTGCCCAAGTACGTCTTGCCAATCTCGGGCACGGCGGTGAGGTTGCTGATAATCTCGAGAGCTTTCTTGAGACCCTCAGCATCGCTCGACGCCACGCTTACCTTGCCGGTGTCGTCCACATCGATCTTGGCGCCCGTCTGTTCGACAATGCCGCGAATGGTCGCGCCACCCTTGCCGATCAGGTCGCGGATCTTGTCGGTGGGAATCATCACGGTTTCGATGCGCGGCGCATACGCCGAGCGCTCAGTGCGCGGTCCATCCAGCACCGCGTCCATCTTGTCGAGCAGGAAGAGACGGCCGCGGCGCGCCTGTTCCATGGCTTGCTGGAGAATCTCGCGGGTCAGGCCGCCGATCTTGATGTCCATCTGCAGCGCGGTAATGCCCTTGCGGGTGCCGGCTACCTTGAAATCCATGTCGCCATAATGATCCTCGGCGCCGGCAATATCGGTGAGGATCGCATAGTCGTCGCCCTCCTTCACCAGGCCCATTGCCACGCCGGCCACCGCGCCCTTGAGCTTAATGCCGGAGTCAAACAGCGCCAGACTCGCGCCGCAGACCGTGGCCATTGAAGACGACCCATTCGATTCGAGAATGTCGCTGACGATGCGAATTGCGTAAGGCGATTCTTCCGCGCTGGGCAGAACCGCGCTGATGGCGCGCTCGGCCAATGCTCCGTGACCAACCTCGCGGCGTCCGGTGCCGCCCATGCGGCCCGTCTCGCCTACGCAGAAGGGCGGGAAGTTGTAGTGCAGCATGAAGGGCTTCTTCTTGTCGCCTTCATAGTTCTCCATGCGCTGGCCTTCGTCCATCGTACCGAGCGTGGCCGTGACCAATGCCTGCGTTTCGCCGCGGGTAAAGAGCGCCGAGCCGTGGGTGCGGGGCAGAACGCTGGTCTCGATGGTGATGGCGCGAATCTCGTCGAAGGCGCGGTGGTCAGGACGGATGCGCTCCTTGGTCACCTGCTCACGGAATATCTTTTCGCGCAGCTTCTCGTAGTAGTGGGCCAATTTCTTCTTGGCGGCGGGCTCGTCGGCTGCCAGCGCGGCGGCCAGTTCGTCCTTGATCGCCTTGACCAGATCCTGGCTCTCCAGCTTTTCATGCACCTTGGTGTCCAGCGCGTCCTTCAGACGATCGCTGACCTTGGCGCTGAGTTCGTCAAAGTACGCCTGATCGAACTCCGGCGCAACGAAGGCCCGCTTGGGCTTGCCGGCCAGCTTGACCAGCTCGTCGATGGCCGCGCAGATCTTCTTGATCTCGGTGTGGCCGAACTCGATGGCCGCCAGAATCGTCTCTTCCGACTCTTCCTTGGCGCCCGACTCGATCATCACAATGCCGTCCTTGTGGCCGACGACCATGATGTTGACCGTGGTCGCCGCGCGCTCGGAATAAGTCGGGTTGATGACGAACTCGCCATCCACGCGCCCCACGCGCACCGCGCCAACCGTGGCGCCGAAGGGAATGTCACTGAGAGCCAGCGCGCAGGCGGCGGCGTTGATGCCCACCACGTCCGGATCATTCTCCTTGTCGGCGGAGAAGACCAGCGCGATCAGTTGCGTCTCGTTGCGGAAGCCCTCCGGAAAGAGCGGGCGCAAGGGGCGGTCGATCTGGCGGCAGGTCAGGATTTCCTTTTCGCTGGGCCGGCCTTCGCGCTTGATGAAGCCGCCGGGTATGCGTCCGCCGGCGTAGGTGTACTCGCGGTAGTCCACGGTGAGGGGGAAAAAGTCGATGCCTTCCCGGGGTTCGGAAGAGGCTACGGCAGTGGCCAGAACCACGGTTTCGCCCGTGGTCACCAGTGCGGCGCCAGAGGCCTGCTTGGCCAT
>PLPA01000197.1 GCA_003159355.1 Acidobacteriaceae bacterium
ACGCAGATTGCCGTACAAAACTTTCCTGCGGCACTTGGGAATAAAAACAACGTGATACTTGCACTCCCATTTCGAGTGGCTTAAGCTTTCATAGCCGTCCATCTGGATTCTCCTTGGGGTTTGCTTGGCGGCTCACCTCAAGGAGTTTCTGGATCGACTCCCGTAAATGTCAAACTGCTACTGCCTCCCCGGCAGAGCCGGGGGATCTCCCGGTGGATTAGTTATCCCTCAGCATCGTATGGCTCGGGAGTTGTAATCGGCTACGGCGCGCGCGACTTCCGCGGCGGACTGGCGGTCAGTTGGGTTCTCTTCCAACCAGCTACAAAGAGACTCGAAGACGGCGCCCACGAGGCACCGGGCGGCGATCGCCGGCGCGGAAACGGAAAATGCGCCTGGAGCCGACTCCAGCGTCTGGCAGACCTGCTCGGCGTGCCTCCTCAGTATGGTGCGGCGCACCCGCTCCAGGCGAGGGCTCAGGCCCGAAGACTCAACAATGAGGATTCGCGCATCTCCCGGATTGTCGGCCAGAAACAGAAATAACGATTCCACCGCGCATTGAAGCCCCCGCAGCGCGTCTGGCTGGGAAACCCTGGCCCGATCCATTAGTTGCGTCACCTTCTCGCCCAGCTCTTCAAGGACCGCCGCAAAGGCGTCCTCTTTGTTGCGGAAGTGCGCGTAGAAGCTGCCCACCGAGCTATCCGACTCCGCCACGATCATGGGAACGGTGGTGGAGTGATAGCCTTGGGCGCCGAAGAGACGGGTTGCGGCGTCCAGAATCGTCCTGCGCCGGGCATCCTTGCGGGCTTCAGTAGCCGGAGTTTTGCGGTAAGCCATTTTTTAAATCTACCAGCCTCTTGTAAAGAATAGAATGACGTGTCATTCTATTATTGTCAAGAAAGAAAGACGCTCATGCAAACAAAATCAATCAGAACGGCGCGGAAGACTACCCTGGAAATGCCACCCACAGCGAGCTGGGGTCTCATCCCGGCCATCAACCAAGCAAAATCAGCGCGTAACCTATGCCTACCCACAATCTTATTGCTGGCTCTGTTGCCGCTGGCCGGCTGCGGACCGAAGGCCCCGTTAGCTGCCGATCAGCCGGTTCCAGTGCGTGTGCGCGTGCCCAATCGCGTCCGGCAACCTGTTTCCGTGGCCGCCAGCGGAGCGGTGGAGGCCAATGTAACGGCCCAGAGCGCCTTCCAAATCGCGGGCAGAGTCGCCAGAGTTTTTGTGGAAGATGGCCAAGCGGTGAGCAAGGGCCAGGTGCTGGCGGAGCTGGACTCGACCGACTATAACAATGCCTACGTCGCGGCGCAGGGGCAGGCGGATGCGGCCCAGGCGGTGAACCGCAAGGCGCAGGAAGGCCCGCGTTCCCAGGAGCTGGAGCAGGCGCGCATCGACTACGAGCAGTGGCAGGACCAGTACACCCGCATGAAGTTTCTCTACGACCACAAGAGCCTGCCGGCCAATGACTTCAAGAAGATCGAGGCCGGCTACCAGGCGGCGCGGCAGCGCTATGACATGGCCAAACAAGGCACGCGAGCGCAGGACAAGGAAGCGGCCAGCGGGCAGTATCGGGCGGCGGCGGCGCAGATGCACGAGGCGGGGAAGCGGCTCGGCGATACAAAACTGCGGGCGCCGATCGCGGGCTTTGTGGGGATGCGGCGCATCGATGTGGGCGACACGGTGGGAGCCGGGATTCCGGTCATCTCCGTGCTCGACCTGAACCCAGTGAAGGTGCGCGTGGCAGTTCCGGAAGCGGAGATCGGCAAGGTGCATGAAGGCTCGCGCGCCGTCGTGACCATCCCCTCGCTGGACAGCCGGCAGTTCGAGGGCACCGTGGAGGCAGTGGGCGTGGCGGCGGACCCGGCCTCCCGCACCTACGTGGTGAAGATCGCCGTTCCAAACCCGGAGCGGCTGCTGCGGGCGGGGATGGTAAGCGAGACCCGAATCCTGGGCACGGCCATGATCGATGCCATCACCGTGCCGGGCAGCGCGATTGTCCACGATCCGCAAGGCGTGGCGCAGGTGTACGTGTACTCGCCGGAGCGGCAGCGGGTGTATGCCAGGCGCGTTGAAGTAGGCAAGCTGATCAGCGATGAAGTGGAGATTCTGAGCGGCCTCACGGGGAACGAACAGGTGGTGGTGGCCGGCCAGCAGAATGTGCGTGAAGGCTCGCCAGCCAGGATTGGCGGAGGCAGCCAGTGAACCCCGTTCGCGCGGCATTGCGCTATCCGCAAGTGACCCTGGTTCTGTCGGGCATTCTGTTTGTGGCAGGCTTTTATGCGCTGCTGACCATGCCACGGCGCGAGGATCCGAAGATCACCATTCACACCGGCATTGTGGCCGCCATTTATCCCGGCGCCACCGCTACGGAAGTGGAAGACCAGGTCACCCGCAAGATCGAGGAACGCCTCTTCAGGTTCGAGGAAATCCGGCGCGACAAGACTTTCTCGACCACCCGCAACGGCATGGTCATCATCAATGTGGATTTGAATAAGTCGGTCAAGGACTCGGACGAGTTCTGGTCGAAGCTGCGCCTGGAGATGGCGCAACTGAAGGCCACCGAGCTGCCGGCGGGAGTGCGCGGGCCGATCGTGGACTCCGACTTTGGAGACACCGTCGCGGCGCTGATTGCCGTGCATGGCGGGCACTACGGTTACCGGGAACTGAAAGACTACGCACAGACGGTGGAAACGGGGCTGCGCGCGATTCCGGCGGTATCGAAGATCAAGCGCATCGGCGATCAAAAGGAAGAGATCGACATCAGCACCTCGTCGGAGCGGCTCTCGCAATACTCCGTCAATCCGCTGAAGGTGATGGGCGCTCTGCAAGGGCGCAATACTCCGCAATTTGCAGGCCGCGTGCCGGCCGGCGAGAGCAAGGTGCCGATCAACTCCGGCGGGCGGATCCAGACCGAGGACGAGATTCGCCAGATCATGGTGGACGTTTCGCCCACCGGCCAGCCGGTCTACATCGGCGATTTGGCCAATGTGGAGCGGGTCTATAAAGACCCCGCCGAATACGCGCGGATCGGCGGCGAGCAGACCATTCTGCTGGCTGTGGAGATGCACGAGGGCAATAACATTGTGGACTTCGGCAACACGCTACGCGCCACGCTGAAGAATATCCAGACGACCCTTCCGCCGGAGGTAAAACTTGACCTGGTGGCGGATCAGCCCAGAGTGGTTTCCGAACGCATCAACGACTTTTTCCGTGAATTCGGCATCGCTATCGTCGCCGTGATTCTGGTGACCATGCTGCTGCTGCCGATGCGCGTGGCGCTGGTCTCGGCCATCGCGATTCCGGTGTCGGTGTCGATGACCTTCGGGATGCTGAACGCTTGCGGAATCGAGCTGCAACAGGTGTCGATTGCGGCGCTGATTGTGGTGCTGGGCATGGTGGTGGACAACGCCATTGTGATTGTCGACAACTATGTGGGCCTGCTGGACCGCAAGGTGCCCATCGACGAGGCGGCCGAGCGCTGCGCCACGGAGATGGCGGTGCCGGTGCTGACCGCGACACTGGCCATCATTGCGGCCTTTGCTCCGCTGGCGCTGCTGACCGGCGCGGTGGGCGAGTTTATCCGCGCGCTGCCGATCGCCGTCGCCATTTCGCTGGGAACTTCGTTTTTTGTCGCCATGCTGCTGACGCCGCTGATGGCCCGCTTCTTCATCCGCCAGGGCCTGGTGGACCACAGCCAGGAAGATTCCGGCGAAGCGCGCAAGCTGACGCCGCTGGACCACATGCAGAAGGGCTACAACCGCGTCATCACCTGGGCCATGCTCAACAAGAAACTGGTTCTGGTCTCCAGCGTGGCGGCCTTTGTGATTGGTTTGGGGATTCTGGCCATGGTGCCGCAACTGTTCTTTCCGCTGGCCGAACGGGATCAGTTTGTGATGGACGTGTGGCTGCCCGAAGGAGCGAAGATCGAGGCCACGGACGCGACCGTGCGCCGGATTGAAGCGGTTCTGAGCAAGGAAAAGCAAGTCAAGATGTATGCCAGCTTTCTGGGCGAAAGCGCGCCACGCTTCTACTACAACGTGAACCCGCAGGCTCCGGCGGCGAATTACGCGCAAATTTTGGTCAACACAGGCAGCGCGAAGGAAACGCCCAAGCTGGTGGAGCGGCTGCGGGAGCGGCTGCCTGATGTTGTCCCCGAGGCCAGGGTCTTTGTGAAGGAGCTGCAACAGGGCCAGATCATGGAGGCGCCGGTTGAGGTGCGGATCTCCGGCGACGACATTGCCACGCTGGAAACGCTGGGCAATCAGGCCGAGGAAATCTTGCGGCACACGCCAGGAGCGACGTACATCCACACCGACTGGCACGAGGACGCTTGGCAGGTGGGCATGAATGTGCGCGAGGAAGTGGCCAACCGCATGGGGCTGACCAATGCCGGCCTCGCGCAGCAACTGGCGGCGGGCTTTGAAGGCGCGCCGATGACCACCTTCTGGGAGGGCGACCGCGGCGTGGATGTGGTTCTGCGGCTAAGCCCCGCAGATCGGCAGAGCTTCCAGAACGTCTCCGATACCTACGTGATGTCTCCGGTGACAGGAGCAAAGGTTCCACTGGCGGCGGTGGCGTCGCTCACGTCCGAATGGCAGCCGGGCAGGATTGTGCGCAGAAACGGTGTGCGCACCTTGACCGTGCGCGCCTTTCCCGGCAGGGGCAGGCTGGCCAGCGAAATCCTGGGTCATGCCCGCAAGCAACTGGACACCATGGCTTTGCCGGCTGGGTACCGCATCGAATACGGCGGCGAATTCGAGAACCAGCAGGAAGTCTCCGGCGAGTTGCGCAATGCGCTGCTCATCAGCCTGGTGCTGATCTTCCTCATCCTGCTCTTCCAATTCCGCACGCTGGTCGATCCGCTGATCGTAATGGTGGCGTTTCCCCTAGCGCTTCCGGGCGCGGCTCTGGGCCTGCTGATTACCCACAACACCTTCGGCTTTACGGCCTTTATTGGCATCATCAGCGTGGGCGGGCTGGTGGTGAGGAACTCCATCATCCTCATCGATTACATCCACGAACGGATGAAAAGCGGAGTGGATTTGGAGCAGGCTGCCCTGGAGGCTGGAGAGCGCAGGCTGCGGCCCATCTTCCTCACTTCGGCGGCTGCCGCGGTGGGCGTCATTCCCATGATTCTCTCCGGCTCCAGCCTGTGGTCGCCGCTGGCCAGTGTGATTGCCTTCGGGCTGTTGGGATCGATGGTCTTCACGCTGGTGGCCATTCCGGTTCTGTTCGTGGTGGCGCACCGCAAGCACACCGCGCCTGTACCGGCCTCGGTCGTGGGTGTTGTGCTCGTGTTGTTCGCGCTTACCGGCGTTGCGCATGCCCAGGCGCGGCGTATCACGCTGGATGAAGCTGTTGCCCTGGCCACCAGGCAGAGTTCAACGGCCAAGCTGGCGCATCTGAAAACCAAGGAGATGGATGCGCGGGTAACCGAGGCGCGGGCCAATTACTTCCCGGTCCTGAGCAACGAGAGCGACGCCGCCCACCTGCGCAGCATCGAGCACATGGAAATCCCGATGGGCGCATTGGGCGTCTATCAGATCCCCAGCATCTTCCCTATCCCTGGGAAAAACGTCTCGCTCCCGCTTGGGCACCATGACTTTCTTCTCAGCACCACGACGGCGGCTCAGCCACTGACCCAGTACTTCAAGATTCATGCCGGGGTGAACGTGGCGCGGGCCGAGGCGGGAATTGCGCACGACGATGAACGGCGCGCGAATCATGAAATCACCCTGAAGATGAAGCAGCTTTACTATGGCCTGCTGACGGCGGAACGGCGCAAACAGGCGGCTGAACTGCGCATCGCGGCCGGTGAGGAGCGGTTGGGCGAGGCGCGCAACGGAGTCGAGGCCGGGGCGGTGCTGGAGCTGAAGGTGCTGGAAGGCCAGGCGCAGATTGCCGAGGCGCGTCACGCGCTGGGATCGCTGGAAGACGCCATCTCCGACATGAATGTGGAGTTCAACAATCTGACCGGCCTGCCGCCGAACAGCGAAGTTGAACTGGTCCCACCTGAGCCTGAGACCTCGGATGCAACCGCCGGCGATTTGGAGACCGAGGCGCTGGCACACAATCCGGAGGTTGCAGCCGCCGAAGAGACGCTAAAGAAAGCGCGCGCGGGCCTGAGCGCGGCGCACGCGGAGTATATTCCTGAGATCGGAGCGTTTGCGCAATACGTCCATCAGGATGGCGTCCCGTTGCTGACGGAAAACAACGGCATGGTGGGTTTCAGAATGAACTGGACGCTGCTCGAATTCGGCAAGCGCAGCGGGCAGGTGCATGAGCGCCGGGCGCAGGTAGCCGAGGCCGAAGAGAACCTCCGCCAGGTCGAAAATCGCGTGCGTATGGATATAGAAAAGGAAGTGCGCAAGGTGCGGCGCGCGGAGACCGGCCTGGAAGCGGCGCGCGAGAGTGTGGCTGCGCGAGCCGAGATGCGGCGCATCACAGCCAATCAGGTGGAGGCGAGCACGGCCAATCCCTCCGCGCTCAAGGAAGCAGAAGGACAACTTGCCGAGGCCGAAGCCGGGCTATTTCAGGCGGAGGCGGAACGCAGCACAGCCCGCGCCGAGCTGGAACGCACGGTGGGACAGGGCAATCATTAACTATGGGGGTATGATGCACACCATGGTGTCCAGTGAGTATGCTTCGGAACGGCTTGAGAGTGCTCTGGACCTTTGCCTCATTCTTCATCAGGGTTGCGGAGTCAGTTGCGGATGAAACTCCGCCTTGCCGCCCGGCAGCAGAACAATCTCGATCCGGCCCTCCTGCCTCTCGGCCAGCGTGGGGCCTTCCACTTGCGTCTGCCGCCCATCGCTTCCGGTGTACTGCACCTTCAGCGGCCCATTGCCGCGCACCTGGATGCGATAGGGCAAGACCGCGCCCGCCGCCAGGCTGTCGGCCCCAAAGCTGGCACTGGGATAATCCACCTCCAGCAGTTGAATCGCCCCGCCGGTGCGGTTTTCCACCGTTGCATCAACGTGGTAGGAGTGGCAAGCCGCCAGGGCGAGCAGCGGAGCAGAAAGAAATGCGGCTGTAATTCTCACTTCTCGCTCCCGTCCGCGCCTTCGCTTTGCTCCTGGGCTGCCAGTTTCTTTTCCACCCGGTCCAGCCGCTTGGCCAGCTCCGGCAGCCGTTGGAAGAGGCTCACCGCCCGCAGCCAGACGCGGTTGTCGAAGCCGGGCGACCCGGAGATGACCTTCCCTGCCGGCACATCGTGCGAGACCGCCGATTGCGCGGTCAGAATCACCCCGTCGCCNNCAGATCAGCGTGTTCTCTCCGACGTGCGAGGCGTGCCCCACCTGGACGAGATTGTCCACCTTGGTCCCGTCGCCGATGCGCGTCTCGCCCACCGTCGCCCGGTCGATGGTGGCGTTGGCCTGCACGTCCACACGGTTGCCCAGCCGCACCGGCCCCGACTGCGGAATCTTCTCCCAGTGGCCGTCTTCGTTCTTGGCAAAGCCGAAGCCGTCCGCGCCGATGATGACGCCATTCTCCAGCGTCACATTGTCGCCCAGAATGCAGTCTTCCCGCACCACGGCGTGCGCATGAGCAAAGAGATTTCTGCCCGCCTCGACACCGGAATAAAGCACCACATGAGGCAGCAGCGTGGCCTGCGCGCCCAGCTTCACGCGCGGTCCGATGACAACATAAGCGCCGATGTGCGCTCCTTCGCCGATCACCGCCGTCGGATCGATCACCGCCGTCGGATGAATTCCCGGCGCGTAGACCGGCGGCTGATAGAAGAAGCCCAGCGCGCGCGAGAAGGCCAGGTAGGGGTTCTTCAGCCTGAGCGTCGCCGCTTCAATCTCCGGGAACTCCGGCTCGACCAGCACGGCCGCAGCCCTGGTCTTGCGCGCCAGCCCCGCGTACTTGGGATTGGCCACGAAGGTCACCTCCGCCGGCCCGGCCTCCTCAATCCCTTTGACTCCAGTGATTTCCAGCTCCGCGTCTCCGCGCAGTTCCGCGCCCAGCTTCGTTGCCAACTCGCCTAGCTTCATGGATGAAATTGTAGCGGAAGAGGCGGCAGGAACCTATTCCGAGACGACTTCTCAAACGGGTGGCAGTGCGCTCTTTCTCCGCATCGCTTCCTGCCTTTGGGCACACGGCCCACTAAGCAACCGATATGGTGAGTTCCTTGCCGAGAACATGGAAGGCTTCGGCGATTCGGTCCACTTTGGTGGCATGAGACAACGTGGTCAGCCGATTGACCTCCTGCTTGCTCGTCTTCAGGCGCTTGGCCAACTCCGCCGGGCGCACATCCTGGCGAATCATCTCATTGAGCAGAGCGCACTTGAGCGAGAGGCTCATGGGCAATGCGATGAGGTATTCTCCCTTCCGTGGAGGGGTAGGAATGGGACTCTGGCGGCGCTCGTCGAGATAATGCTCCAGAGACAACTCCAATACCTCAGCCGCGTATTTGAGCGCGTCTTCCAGCATGTCGCCCTCAGTAATAGCCTCGGGCACGTCGCGGAAGGTCACCGTATAGCCGCCCTCTTCCGGAAGGCCTGGGGTCAACTTTGCGGCGTATTGCAGCATCACTTTTCTCCCTTCAGGCGGCCACGTATCGCTCAATCGAGATGTCATTTGCGTTGGCTCTGGTTCTTGACACGTCATAGGCCAATTGCATGCGCAACAGGTGGTCCATCTCCGGGCCGAAGGCTTTTTCGATGCGCAGCGCCATATCAGGTGTCAGGGCGGACTTGCCGTTGAGAAGATCGGAGAGCGTAGCGCGGCGCACCTGCAAAATCTCCGCGGCCTTTGACAAGCTGAGGCCGAGCGCTTCAATGACTTCGGTCTTAATCAAGCTGCCTGGATGGGGCGGGTTCTTCATGGGCATTTCGGCCTCCTCAGTGGTAGTCGATCAGGTCAATATCGCTGGCTTCATGGGCATTTTCGTCATAGCGGAAGATCAATCGCCAGTTTCCGGTTACGGTCAGGCTCCAGAATCCCTTGAGGTCACCCTTGAGCGGGTGCAGCTTCCAGCCGGGGAATTTGCCGAGTTGTTCCAGTGTCTCGGCGGTTTCGATGGCGAAGAGCAGCTTGCCCAACTTTTCAGCCATTGCAGAAGGCAAGGAACGGGCGTTTCCGTTTTCATAGAACTGCCCCAGGCCCTTATGGCGAAACCGGACCATCTGCATGGCGCCTCACGTATCCATAATGTACGGTATCACCGTACATGTCAAGTGGAATGGCAGAGGCCTTCGGGCGCCGGGAATTGAGTGTTGTAGTTTCCCAAGTTTGGAAATCCTGAGCTAGGGCATCAGACACAACACATTCATTCTCATATAATCAAAAAGGCCGCTCATCAGGATGAAGTACGAAGCGCATGAACTGAACCCCAATGCCAGTGATGGTACCACCCGTTGGAAAGGTCATGGTCAATGCATTGAGCTGGGTGAATCCTCGACTTCTTAAATCAGTCAAAATATACTCTGCTAATGCGCCCTGCCCCTTTAGTTGGGGGACCAGCAGTTCAATCGCTTTGCCGTAGTTCCTAGCATTCATGGGCACATGATTTTGATCCCAGAGCGTTTTCCCATCCATCAGGTTCGGCCCCCGCCAGAGAACATCTAAGACACGCACATGGGATGCAGTGAATGCATCCACAATATTCAAGAAAATTTGTTGAGTGTCTTCGTCTGGTCCACCACCGAGGGCGATATTAAGTAAAGCATTGCGGAGTATCTTCCGCTTATCCTCTTTGTGTGTTCCGGCCGCAATCCTCGATGCTTGAATTGTGGCCGATATGAATGCTTCATTCTGTGCTAGATCCTTGATATTGAAGTTGTCGACTCTTTTCTTCAACTCTTCCACGACATCAGCTAATCCACCGGGAGATCCCCCGGCTCTGCCGGGGAGGCAGTAGCAGTTTGACATTTACGGGAGTCGATCCAGAAACTCCTTGAGGTGAGCCGCCAAGCAAACCCCAAGGAGAATCCAGATGGACGGCTATGAAAGCTTAAGCCACTCGAAATGGGAGTGCAAGTATCACGTTGTTTTTATTCCCAAGTGCCGCAGGAAAGTTTTGTACGGCAATCTGCGT
>PLPA01000185.1:0-4418 GCA_003159355.1 Acidobacteriaceae bacterium
AGTGCAGCTCGATGCTCCCGGGGGGCAGGGATTGGCTGCCGCCAAAAAACCCTGAAGGCCGTTCAGCGTGCATTCGAACTCCGACATACTTTGGCATTTCGAGTCAGTAGTTGCCATTGATCCCGTCAAGTCCTCGATGACCGCGATATTCCACAACTGCGAAAACGCCATCGAGGCAGTCGCCTGTGCCGTCACCGTCAGCGATTTGATGCCGAAGAGCCGCATGAAAGTCGTATTTATGCTGACCTCATCCGTGATCAAGAGGGCGTTATTGACAGGATTGGTAGCACACGTCCAGTTCAGCGTCTGTATCGAGTTGCGGCAGACGAGAGTCGTGGTCGGATAGGGCAAAACCTGCATCACCCCATTGGGATTAGTCGTAATAAAATTGGAATTATTCGTAATAAAAGTGTTGGCTTCGGTCTGCGCCGTGGTCAGCGCGCCGGATGGGTTGTTGTAGATATATCCCGCGGCCGCCAGTCCCGCCGCATTGACCGTATTTTGAAGTTGATTGCGAACGACATAGGCACGACCGACGTCGATCGTAAACCCGGCCACTCCACAGACGCAGAGCATAAACACTCCCGACCCACCCACAATCAATCCCATCGCTTGCCCGTGCTGGTCACTGAATACTCGACGAAAAAAGGATGCAACCTTCGTTTTCATAGAATTTGCCTCGATTCTCCTGGATTAGTAGGAAAGCTCGGTTACCGTAGCGCTCAGTTGGCAGTTAGGCACAAGGTTCATTCCGTAGATTCCGATCTTGCAGGGATATGTGGCTGCTACGGATACGTTTGTGCCCGCCTTCAGATTCGTCTGAGTTCCGGAGCACGAATTTCCTGGTTCGGGGGTGCCGTTCATCGTGATGTTCAAACTGATATTCGCCGCGTGGAGCTGCGGCGCGGAGCCTGTAATCGCAGCAAAAACGCCGGCACAAGGGTCAGTCGTGGTGCTATCGGCCTGGCTCAGGTACGCTCCGCCGAGGCCCACAGCTTGTGTCAGCGCCTGCTGTTGTTCGAAGGCAAGCCCCAGCGAAAAGATGCCTGTGATGAGCGGCAGCACCACGATAGCCAGCGCCAGGGCTGTCTCCATCAGGGCTTGCCCCTGGTCGCCGCGGCGAAGCAAGGCAAGAAGCCGGCCACCGGCGGGCCGGACTTTGCCGCTGACGCCTCCCGGCGCCGCGCTAGGCTTGCTCCGCCGCGCCGCCGCTTGTCCGTCTTGAACCCTTTGCATCTTCATCGCCTAACCCCGCTCCTCTTCACCCATTATCGTTCAACTTTCCCTCATCGTAGCCTTTTACGATATACTATTATACACAAAAGTACCAACTAATTCCAAGGCGTACACGACGCTTAATCGTTCTCCTTCCGCATCAGCCGCTCCAGAAATTGATCGAGTTCCTTTTTATCCACGCCATGCACCAGCTCATTCAGCCCTTTGCGCGCTTCCGGAGCATCCTGGGGGATGAACTGCAGGCCGACGCCGTCGTTGCCCCAGCGGACAGCCCTGGAGTGTACGGAGATGGAATGCTCGGCGCTTTCTTCTCCGTCAGTCTCTTGCAGCGTCATCAGGATCAGGGTTCCGGGATACCAGCGTTCTTCCGTCACCACGTACAAACCTGTCGAGCTGATGTCCTTGACGCTGTGCGCCTTGGGAGCGGCGCCCGTCCAGTAATAGGCGTAGAGGCCGGGCAACGGCTCCCGTGGCGCCTTTCTCATTTCCGGCTTTCGCGAATCCGCAGACCACCAGCGCTCCAGCCAGCTCTTCGACTGGCTGACGTCCTCCGGCCTCGACGGGGAAAGGCCTATCTCCTTCGGCGGTGAAGATTTGGGGCGCTCCCTGGTGGAGAGATCCTCCAATTCGGCCACGTCCGAACCGCCGCTCCAGGGCGTTTTCCCCCTCGACAGAACGCCGCTTTGCGCTCCGCCGGCAGCGCTGTTTGCGTTGAAAAAGCGCTCGAGGCGGTGCTGCATCTCCTCGGCCACACAGAGCACCAGCTGATCGCCCGGCTGGGTCTGGGACGAATAGATCGAGTGGGTGGGCAGCGCCAGAACGCTGGCCGCCTGCGAACTCAAGGCGGTGGCATGGAAGGTGGGAAATGACTCGACGATTTCGATGACCCGGCAATCCTCGTCCAGATAGAGCAGATCGAGCGGAACACGCATATTGGTATCGGGAATACCCCGGAACGGCTCCATCCAAAGGCCCTCGCCAGACTTGAGCGCAAGCTTCCCCAGCAGAGCCTTCAGTTCCGCCAACGAGAGATCGGCGGGCGCGACCTCAAGGCCGAGGAAGCATTCGCGAGTCTGGTTGTATGCGCAAAGTCGTTGCAATTCCATGGTGCCTCCGGCCGCCTGCGAGAACCCGGAAACCGGGCCTTATCCCGGAGTCCAAGTTGTCGATTCAACCACTCCCATCTGAAACACTCAAGACAAGTCCTTTCCCTGCGATCGCCGGCGGAAACAAGCCATGCTTCTAGTGGCGTGGAGGAGGCCAAGCCGTCTGCCCGGTATCCATGCCAAGACACAACTCACCTCATCCGTTGCCGGGGCAACACGCAGAGACATCCAGCACCGTAACAACGGCGCCCCGGCCAGCGGAATGATCTAGTTGCCAGCGATACACGCGCGGCTTCTCCGCGCCGCTGGCCCACCTGCGGAAGAATAGCTACTTGATCCGTGTGCGGCGGCGCTGGATCAGGACAATCAGAATGACAACGACTAGCACACCGGCTACAACCCGAATGATCATGGTGGTATCCATATCGATTCCTCCTTCCTTTAATGATTGAGACCCTTGAACGAATCCATGATGGAAAGCAATGCGGGCCCTAGAACGACGACAAAAAGCGAGGGAAAAATGAAAAACACAAGCGGGAAGAGCAGCTTGATGGTGGTCTTTGCCGCCGCTTCCTCCACGGCTTGCACTCGCTGGGTTCTCAGGGTGTCGCTATGAATGCGCAGTGTCTTGGCGACGCTGGTTCCGAACTGTTCGGCCTGAACCAGCATGGTGACGAGATTGCGCACGCAATCCACATCCGTGCGTTCCGCCATATGCTTCCAGGCATCGCCGCGCGGTCGACCGGCCCGCTGCTCCAGCACGACAATATTCAATTCATCGCAGACTTCCGGCTGGGCCGTCTTCAATTCCACCGCCGTGCGCGCCGTCGCGTGGTCCAAACTGAGTCCAGCCTCGATGCAGATCACCAGCAGATCAAGCACATCCGGCAGGCCGCGCCGAACCTTGCTTTGGCGTTTCTTAATTCGCCTTCCCAGCCAGAAATCCGGCGCCAGAAATCCCAGCGCCGCGGCGATGAGATACATGAAAAACCCTCCCGCGTCGCCAAGTCCCGAAACCAAAACCAGGATGCAGAACAGGAGAGGAACTAAAACTTTGGAGCCATAGAAGATTTTGACGGCTGATTCATCGCGAAAACCGGCGCGCTGGAGCCGCTGCAGGACGATGGAAACCTCGGCCTGGCTCTTGGGAAGTATATTCTCGAAGTGCTCCACCACGCCGCCGATCGAAAGGCCGGTCTGCTGAATGGCGGTCAACAGGGATTTCTCTTTGCGTTGCGGATTGATTGCGTCGGAGATGCGCTGCAGCATTTCTTCTCGATAAAACAGAAGCAAACCGCCGCTGACGATCATCAGAAAAACGCCGCAAAAGGCAAGAATCGCATATCCCATAGGTCACCTAAACGTCCATGTTGACGATGTGGCGAATGATCAATCCGCCAACCACGAGCATGCCGAAAGACGCCCAGAGCATCTTGATGCCCATGGGATTCTTCCACAACAAGCTCATCATATCGGGGTTGACAAAATATAAAGCGGCTCCCAGAAATACGGGGAGAAGAGAGAGCACCCACCCGGTCATGCGTCCCTGTGCTGTATGGACACCGACCTGCCGCTTGAGGCGGAAGCGCTCACGGATCACATGGGAGGTCTTGTCGAGTACCTCGGCAAGATTTCCTCCGCTCTCCCTCTGGATCATGATCGCGGTGGCGACGATGCGCAGATCCTGGAGGGGGACTCGGTTGATCATATTGTCCAAGGCAGTCTTCATTTCCAGGCCATAGTTCTGCTCCTCGAAGCACGCCTTGAATTCGCAGCCGATGGGGTCGGCGCACTCCCGCGCCACTGAACCCATTGCAGCGATCAGGCTATGCCCCGCGCGCAGAGCGTTCACCATCAAATCCAGCGCTTCCGGCAGCCCCTCTTGAAACTTATCCAGGCGCTTGCCGCGTTTATGCCGCGCCCATAAATAAGGCATGGCGCCCGCCAGCAACCCCACCGCCAAACCGACGAGAACGTAATTGGTACGCCAGAAAGCCAGATAGCCAAACAACGCAAAGCAGAACGCGCAACCGGCCAGCATGCCCCCGGGGGTCCACTTCAGGTCAGCCTGATAAA
>PLPA01000185.1:4435-9789 GCA_003159355.1 Acidobacteriaceae bacterium
ACGACCGAAAAGGCGCCCAGGAAGACCAGAACAATGATCAATCCCATATCAGTTTCCCTCCCTTCCGCTCAATTGACCTGCGTTTCGCGCTCAAACAGAATCGGCGGCAGGACAATACCCGAGACGCGCAGACGTTCGAGGAACCGGGGACGGATATGGGTTGGCTGGAATACGCCGATGACCTTGCCATCGGGCCCAATCCCCTTCTTCGTGAAAGTAAAAATCTCTTGCATGCTGATAACATTCTCTTCCATGCCGGTGATCTCGGCGACGCTGGTCACTTTGCGTGTGCCGTCGCTCATGCGCGTAGCCTGCACGACAATGGTAATGGCCGAGGCAATCTGCTGACGAACGGATTTTTCGGGCAGATTCATGCCCATGGCAACCATCGATTCGAGCCTGGAGATGGCGTCGCGGGGAGTGTTGGCGTGAATGGTTGTCATCGAGCCTTCGTGGCCGGTATTCATGGCCTGGAGCATATCGAAGGCCTCTTCGCCGCGCACCTCGCCCATGATAATGCGGTCCGGGCGCATACGCAGGCAGTTGATCAGAAGCTGACGCTGCTTGACCGCTCCCTGGCCTTCGATGTTGGGCGGACGGGTTTCCAGGCGCACGATGTTTTCCTGCGCCAGGCGAAGTTCGGCCGCGTCTTCAATGGTGACCAGGCGTTCGTTGCGCGGAATGTACTGCGAGAGAATGTTGAGAAAGGTCGTCTTGCCTGCGCCGGTACCGCCGGAGATGAGAATGCTGATGCGGGCTTTGACCGCGGAGGAGAGCACTTCCATCATCTCCGCCGAAACGCTCTTCAACTGCACCAGCTGATTGGCGGCCAGCGGGCCTGTCCCAAAGCGGCGAATGGACAAAGAAGGCCCGTCCAGCGCCAGCGGCGGAATGATCGCGTTGACGCGCGAGCCGTCGGGCAAGCGGGCATCCACCATCGGCGAGGACTCGTCCACCCGGCGTCCCACGCGCGACACGATCCTGTCGATGATCTGCAGCAGATGGCGGTCGTCGCGGAAGGTCGTATCGACCCTCTGCAGCAACCCGCCTTTCTCAATGAAGACATGATCCTTGTCATTGACAAGGATGTCGGAAATCTTCGGATCCCGGAGCAACGGCTCCAGCGGACCAAGGCCAAAAACTTCGTCGAGCAGGTCGGCTTGTATCTTCTCCTGCTCGTCGAAATTCAATGGCACGCGCTGGTCAGAGATGATCTCCTTCACGATGCCGGCTACCGCCTGGCGCGCCTGACTGGAATTGACGCGCGACAGTTTCTCCAAGTCCAGCTTGGAGATCAGGGTCCGGTGAATTTCCGCTTTATACTTTTCCAGATTCAGAAGTTCCACGTTCTACCTTCCATCGGGCGAGGATACTCATCCACAGTACATCATTTGCCCTGCCCGGAAAACGGGAGGGAGACAGAGGGCTGGTCATCCACCCATAGCGAAATTCACGTTCACCGTGGTCTCCACTTCCACCGGCTCGCCGCTGAGCAAATAAGGCCTGAAGCGCCAGGTCTTCACGGCATCGAGCGCGGACTGCCGCAACATCGCCGGTCCGCTGACAACGTGGGAATTTTCGATGGTTCCGTTCCTGGAAATGGTAGCCTGAATCACCACTGTTCCGGAGACGCGGGCGTTCTTGGCCATGGGCGGATAAATGGGCGCGGTCCTCTGGATCAGCAAACCGACCGCGATGCCCGACGAGATGCTGACCTTTTGAGGAACCGCGACCTTCACCTTCGGCCCGCTCTGTCCAGTGAAGACGCCGCTGCCAGCATTGCCCATACCGTCGACGCCGGCCGCGCCAAAGCCTGAAGCGGGGGCCGTATCCCTTCCACCCAGCATCTTGAGGTCGCTGGAAATCTTCGAAGGAGCGCTCAGTTGACGGTTCATCAACTCCGTGTTCGGACGAACCGTGCTCTCGGCCGGAGTGGTATCGGTAGTGGCCGCCGGTGTCACGGTGGTGGTCTGCGTCGAAGGCGACGGCTTTATCGAATTCGCCGTCGAAAGCGCCGTCGTTGCCGTTGCCGACTGCGGTGCAACCGCAGGCTTCGGCGCGGTCATCCCGGAGTGCAAGTGAGGATAGACCAGCACGCCAGCGACGAGCAAAACCGCAACCGCACCGATGGCGGCAAACATCCCCGTCTTCTTCGGCTTGTCCTCGCCCTCGCCCTCGGCCTCGGCCTCGGCCTCGGCCTTGCGTTTCGCAGTGGCCGTACGCTTAGGCTGCTGATACACCGGCTCTGCTTCAGCATAAGCCGGAGCCGGCCTACGCGGAGCGGCAGCCGGAGCCCGCGTTGCAACGGGCAATACGGCGACGCGCGCCGTCGTCGATTTCGCAACCGGCTTGGGTGCAACTGCAGCACCATGGATACTATCGAATCCGCTGACGCCGGCTGGTTGCGCGTCGGTATTTTCTCCGCTATCCCATTCGCCGAAATCTGCGGGTAGCGTTGTGGGCGCGTTCAATTCTAATTCTTCTGGAGGTACCATTGGCCGTCGGCTCCCTTCACGTAGGTAGCACCTTTGTAAGTGCGTGTTTCAAGTTTACTCTGCTGTTCAGAGGCGCCGCTTGACTGCGTCCCCTGTTTTGCGTCGGCGAGGTCAGTGTAATCCGCATCTGAATCGGCCATTGCCGGCATGAGCGATGCGATATTCGGCAACCCTTCCACCACCACCGACACGGTGGCTTGCGCTGAAGTGTAGTCCGCGGTGTCCCTGGGGGTAAAGGTTACTGAAAGTGTTTGTGTTCCTGCGGTAAGCACGGTGCCCGCGGCAGGNNTTGGCGACTGTCAGCGACACGGTGGCTTGCGCCGTCGCGACGTCTTTGGTCTCCGTCGGAGTGAACGTTACCGAGAGCGGATGCGTTCCCGCCGGCAGCACTTCGCCGGCCGCTGGAGTGTAGGCAAAGGTTCCCGGAACCGAGGCCTTGGCATTGAGCTGCGCGGCGTTGAGCGCCGTGCCGTAGGCAATGGTGACAGGCGCCGGCCACGTGATGGCGGGGATTGCCTTGGTGACGGTGAGCGAAACCGCGGCCTGCGCCGGGGGAAAGTTGCTGTCCGCCGGAGTGAAGAGCACTGAGAGCGTATGTGTTCCCGCCGGCAGCACTTCGCCCGCGGCTGGCGTGTAGACAAACTTGCCCGGAACGGGAGCCGTGGCATTGAGCTGCATGGCATTGAGCGCGGCGCCATGTGAGATCGAGGCTGGCGTTGGCCACATCACAAGGGTTGGCTTGGCCTTGGTCACAGTCAGGGCCACGGTGGTCTGCACCGCGGCGCAGTCCGTACTGTCGGTCGGAGTGAAGAGCACTGAGAGCGTATGCGTTCCCGCCGTGAGCACTTCGCCCGCGGCAGGCGTGTAAACGAATTTGCCCGGAACCGATGCCGTGGCATTGAGCTGCGCGGCGCTGAGAGCGTCGCCATAGGGAACCGGCGCGGGCGCCGTCCACGTGATGGCTGGTGTCGCCTTTGTCACTGTCAGTGACACTGCCGCCTGCACGGGGTTGAAGTTCGTCGCGTCCGCCGGAATGAAGGTGACCGAGGGTGTATGCGTTCCCGCTGCCAGCACGGCGCCTGCGCCCGGGATGTAGGTGAATTTGCCCGGTACCGAAGCCGCGGCGTTGAGCTGCGTGGCGCTGAGAGCGGTGCCGTAGGTAATCGGCGAGGGCTTCGCCCAGGTGATGACTGGCGTCGCCTTGGTGACCGTGAGCGGTACTTCGCCTTGCACCGTCGAATAGTCTGTAATGTCGGTCGGAGTGAAGGTGACCGAGAGCGTCTGCACTCCCGCTGTCAGGACCGTGCCCGCGGCGGGAGAGTATGCGAATCGACCCGGAACCGAGGCCGTGGCATTGAGCTGCGTGGCGCTGAGCGCGGCGCCATAGGCAATCGGAGCCGGCTTCGTCCAGGTGAGGGCCGGCGTCGCGTTGGTGACCGTGAGCGAGACGGCGGCCTGCGCCGTGGAGTAGCCCGCGAAGTCGGCCGGCGTGAAGGTTGCCGTGAGCGTATGCGCGCCCGCCGGCAACACCTCGCCCGCGGCGGGAGTGTAGGCAAATTTACCCTGAACCGATGCCGTGGCATTGAACTGAGCGGCGCTGAGCGCGGCGCCATAGGAAATCGGAGCGGGCGTCGACCAGGCGATGGCCGGCGTTGCCTTGGTAACCGAAATCAACACGGTAGCCTGCGCCGTCGTGTAGCCCGCGGTGTCATTCGGGGTGAAGAGGACCGAGAGCGTATGCGTTCCCGCCGGGAGCATCTCGCCCACGGCTGGAGTGTAGACGAATTTTCCCGGAACCGACGCCATGGCCCGGAGCTGCGTAGTCGTCAGCGGGGTGCCATAGGCAATCGGCACGGGCGTCGACCAGGCGACGGCCGGCGTCTCCTTCTCAACAACCTTGTTCACTACCGGCTCTACGACCTTGTTCACTACCGGCTTCACGACCGGAGCGGGAGCCTCAGTAACGGCAAGGGCCGGAGCTTGCTGCAGGTGCCATTCGCCATCCGTGCCCTTCACATAGGTAGCGCCTTTGTAGGAGCGCGTTTCCAGTTCGCCTTGCCGGGCGGGGGTGCTGACGATTTGCGGCGCTTCCCGCCTGGCAGGCGCCGGGACAGGGCGGTTCGCGTTGACTGTAGGCGTGGGTGCCGGCGTTTCCACCCTGCGCGGAGCCTCCGCCGGAGGAACATAGACAGGCTTCGCCGGCCGGCTCGCCTCAGCGGCAGGCTGCACCGCACTTGGGGTATCCTGATCAGCGCCCAACCCCAGTTGCGTAAAGCTCGAAGCCTCAGGGGCGGAAGACCTGCCCGAGAGGCTGCGGCTGAGACTCTTCAGGCTAAAGCCCGTCTTCTTCTCAGGAACAGCGGGCAGGCCGCAAGCGGTTCGGGTCATCTGGCGGATCAGCCGGGAGATCGGCGAGTCTTCCAGCGCCAGCGGAATGGCGGTGGTTTGCATACGCCGCACGGCGTTGTAATCGTTGGGAATCTTCCACTGCGCCGGGCGGGTGAGCGCCTTGGTAATCTGGTCTTCGGCGACGCCCATCGTGCGCGGCTCATAGCGGTTGAGCACGATTTCGAGCTTGGGAATCCCGGTGGCGAAGTACTGCGAGATCAGGCGGTTGGAGTTGCGCAACCCGGCGATGCCAGCCTGGATCACCAGGTAGACCGTGGAGCCCTCCTTGAAAAGGCTGGTCCCCATCAGGTCAAGCCGCGACCCCATATCAATAACCACGTTCTCGAAATCCTGGCGCGCGACGGCCAGCAGCCTGTCGACGGCGTCGTTGGTGGCGGGAAACTGGGGAAACTTGCCGGGAGCCGCAAGCACAGAAACGCCCGAACTATGCTTGACCAGCAGCTTGGAGAG
>PLPA01000024.1 GCA_003159355.1 Acidobacteriaceae bacterium
GGCGATTTATCACTCGTCGAGCCCCAAAGCCATCCCGGTCTTGATCTACCGGACAACACGAACTGGACGATCAATCTGGTCCCACCGATTGCCGGTGAGCATAGCGCGAACGCCTTCGCTACGAAGCCGTTCCTGCGGGTAGCCAAGGGGGATAGCGCTCGCCTTGTCGAGGCGCGCAATCTGCTCAGCGTCGAGTCGGATCAAAGAAGCTCCAAGGTTCGCCTCGAGTTGCAAGCGAGTGTTCGCCCCGAGGATGGGAATGACTCCTTTGGCGCACACCCATGCGATCGCGACCTTTGCGGGGTCGCTCTGAAGCTCAGCGGCAACAGCAATCACGACGTCAAGCAGGGCTTCGTGGTCAACCCCCGCCTGGGGCACACCTGCTTTGAATTCGGTCGCGCGTCCCTTCTCTCCCTTGCGGTACTTCCCTGTGAGGATTCCGGCCGCAAGAGGCGAGTAGCCGAGGACCCCTAATCCCATCGCCTCTGCCATAGGCAAGAGTTCGCGCTCCGGCGTCCGCTCAATCAAGCTATATTCCAACTGGACTGCAGCAATCGGCAACCAGCCTCTCAAGTCGGCCATCGTTACAGCAGTGGCAACTCTCCATGCCGGGAAGTTGCACAAGCCTCCATAGACGATCTTGCCTGCGCGTGCCAAATCGTCGAAACCTCGCACAATTTCTTCTATGGGTGTCACGCCATCATCCAGATGCGCGAGATAGATGTCGATATGGTCGGTCTTCAGCCGCTTCAAACTTTCTTCGACAGCTTGCACCATGACTTTCCGGCTGTTTCCCAAAACACCGAGCGATGGGCTAGCCTGCGCACTCCGGGTGTATTTGGAGATGAGGACGAAGTCGTTGCGTTTGTTCCCAACGAACGTTCCGATGAGCCGTTCGGACTCTCCTCCCTGGTACGCGTCAGACAAATCGATCAGGTTGCCACCCGCTTCTGCATAGCCTTCGAGAATCTTTAAGGCTTCGTCGGGCTCAGTTCCATATCCATAGGCCTTACCCAGCATCCCTGTACCCAGGGCGAACTCTGAAACCTTCAGACCTGTTCGATCTCCAAAAACTTTATAGCGCATTGAGATTCCTCGTTCCGCCTCCGAAGAGGGCTGTGTATGTCAACCCTATGCGCTATGCTGATGAAATGACAAGAACCCACAAAAAGGTGGGGTACCCACTAAAAAGTAAGCCATCTGCCACAACCGATGCCCGGGACTGCTCTCCCGAAGCCGCGGCAGAGGCGTTCAAACTTCTGGAAGGACGATGGAAGCTGGTGATTATTCACAATCTCGGTGGCCCCGAAGGAGCCAAAATGCCCATCAAGCGCTTCTCGGAACTGGAGCGGGCGATCCCAAACGTGTCACAGAAGATGCTGATTCAGCAACTGCGATGCCTTGAGCGTGATGGCATCGTGCAGCGCACCATCCATCCTCAGGTTCCACCTAAAGTTGAATACCAGCTCACTGAAATCGGAGAGGCGCTTCGTCCAACTTTGCGCGCACTTCTCGATTGGGCCGACCTGAGAAAACGGCACATCACCCATGCTTCTAAGGGCTGATTATCCGCGAAGACGGCGCACTGTGACCACACAACGGAATAAGCTAGGATCGCTGGCAAGACAAGGCTCGGTCTCGGTTGGCGATATCAGCCCTGTGCGCTCAGGGAGCATCCCTCGGCGGCGGGTGGCCGTCGCCGAGCGCACCGGCGATTTTGCATCAAACGAGAATTGCTCCCGCAACGACGGCGTTTTCGAAGACTTATCCCGTGTTGAGTTGGTCAGGCGAGAGGGCAAATGCTTTCTGCCTGGTACTCGACCGCCCCGGAGATCCGACCACAGGGAAGATCGAGGACTCGCAAGGCTTGGTTGCCAGCCATCCGCCTGGAATTGGCCTGTAGCTTCCCAAAAGCCTGACTCTGAACTCCATGGCATGATGTGTTGGAGCTTAACAGGTGAACACCTTGGAGCATCAGGCACGGCATCAAATTCTGCAATTGTATTGCACCCCAGGAACAGGCGCATGGTCCAAACGGGCAGTAGGCCGGCCGATCAGAGCTACCGCGGCTGCCCGTTCTATCGCGGGATCATTTGGCGGTGACGGTGACAGTGACCGCTGTTGAAGTTGCCGTGATGTAGTTCCCATCGCCGCCATAGCTTGCCGTGATGCTTTGCTTCCCAACCGCAAGCGTGGTGGTCGCGAAGGTGGCCACTCCGCTGCCGTTCAGTGTGCCAGTACCCAGTTTCGTTGTGCCATCAAGGAAGGTCACCGTGCCGGTGGGCTTGACTCCGCTGCCTGTCAATGTTGCCGTAAAGGTCACCGATGTGCCGGAGGTTACGGAACTGGCGGAAGACGTCAGCTTCACTGTCGGGGTTGCCTTATTCACCGTCAGCTTTACACTGTCCGCGGCCGTCGTGTAGTTGGTGGCATTGGTTGGCGCGAAGGTGACGGATAACGTTTGTGAACCGGCAGTCAGCACCGTACCGGTTGCTGGAGAATAGGTGAAGGTTCCAGCCACTGTCGAGCTGGCATTCAGTTGCGTTGCGCTCAACGCCGTGCCGTAGGTGATGGCCGCCGGCGTCGCCCAGGTGATCGCCGGCACAGCCTTGTTCACTGTTAGCGTCACGCTGGCGGTGGCATTTGTGTAGTTGGTGGTATTGGTCGGGGCGAAGGTGACTGACAAAGTTTGCGCGCCGGCACTTAGCACCGTTTTGGCTGCCGGTGAGTAGGTAAAGGTTCCCGCCACCGTCGAGCTGGCATCCAGCTGCGTTGCGCTCAGCGCCGTGCCATAGGTGATAGCTGCGGGCGTGGGCCAGGTAATCGTCGGCGTAGCCTTGTTCACCATTAGTGTTACCGTGGCGGTTGCCGTTGCTGTCGTGTAGTTGGCCGCATTGGTTGGAGTCAGGGTCACAGTCAACACGTGGCTTCCAACCGACAGCACCGTCCCCGCCGTTGGTGAATAGGCGAAGGTTCCGGCCGCCGTCGAGCTGGCATCTAGCTGCGTTGCGCTCAGCGCCGTGCCGTATGTGATAGGCGCGGGCGTGGCCCAGGAAATCGTCAACACCGCTTTGTTCACCGTAAGTGTGACGCTGGTGGAAGCCGTTTTATAGTCGGTAGTGTCGGTTGGCGCGAAGCTCACTGCCAGCGTCTGCGTGCCCGCATTCAGCACCGTCCCTGCCGCCGGAGAATAGGTGAAGGTTCCGGCCACCGTCGAGCTCGCGTTCAATTGCGTCCCGCTCAGCGGCGTGCCGTAGGTGATTGCCGCGGGCGTTGACCATGTCACTGTTGGAGTAGCCCGGTTCACCGTCAGCGTTACAGTCGCCGTCGCCGTCGTGTAGTCTGTCGTGTCAGTCGGCGTGAAAGTCGCCGTCAGTGTCTGCCCTCCGGCTCCCAGCACAGTCCCGGCTGCCGGCGAATAGGTAAAGCTCCCAGCCACCGTCGAACTCGCATTCAACTGCGTACCGCTTAGGGCCGATCCGTAGGTGATTGCCGCGGGCGTTGCCCATGTCACTGTTGGAGTAGCCCGGTTCACCGTCAGCGTCACAGTCGCCGTCGCCGTCGTGTAGTCTGTCGTGTCAGTCGGCGTGAAAGTCGCCGTCAGTGTCTGCGCTCCGGCTCCCAGCACAGTCCCGGCTGCCGGCGAATAGGTAAAGCTCCCAGCCACCGTCGAGCTGGCGTTCAATTGCGTCCCGCTCAGCGGCGTGCCGTAGGTGATTGCCGCGGGCGTTGCCCATGTCACTGTTGGAGTAGCCCGGTTCACCGTCAGCGTCACAGTCGCCGTCGCCGTCGTGTAGTCTGTCGTGTCAGTCGGCGTGAAAGTCGCCGTCAGTGTCTGCCCTCCGGCTCCCAGCACAATCCAGGCTGCCGGCGAATAGGCGAAGCTTCCGGCCACCGTCGAACTCGCATTCAACTGCGTTCCGCTTAGGGCCGATCCGTAGGTGATTGCCGCGGGTGTTGCCCACGTCACTGTTGGAGTAGCCCGGTTCACCGTGAGCGTCACGCTAGTCGTTGCCGTCGTGTAGTCCACTGTATCGGTTGGCGTGAAGTTCACGGTCAGAGTCTGCGCTCCTGAGGCCAGCACAGCCCCTGTTGCCGGCGAATATGTAAAGCTCCCAGCCACCGTCGAACTGGCATTCAACTGCGCCCCGCTCAGCGCCGTGCCGTAAGTGATGGCCGCCGGCGTCGCCCAGGTGATTGGCGGTGTCGCCTGGTTCACAGTCAGCGTCACGCTTGCCGTCGCGGTCGTGTAGTCGGCGGTATCGGTCGGCGTGAAGGTCACGGTCAGCGTCTGCTGTCCGGCTCCCAGCACCGCCCCGGCTGCCGGCGAATACGTGAAGTTTCCGGCCACCGTCGAGCTGGCATCAAGCTGAGTTGCGCTCAGCGCCGTGCCGTAGGTGATCGCCGCGGGCATAGCCCAGGCGATCGTTGGCGTAGCCTGAGTGCCTGTGCCGCTCAACGCGATGCTCTGCGTGGCGTAGCCCGGCGCGGCAGCATTTAGGTTGTTATCCGTCAGCACCAGCGAGCCGCTGAGAGCGCCCGCCGTTGTTGGCGTAAAGCTGATGGGCAATTGGCAGGATGCGCCTGCGGCCAGTGTCCCTGCCTTTGAGGAGCCGACGTTGACCAGGGGGCAAGCCGATGAGCCGCTGCTATTCAGCGTAAAGTTCGCCGTAATGTTTGGATTGTTGCCTGTTGACGGAATTGGGAAAGTCAACGCGGCATTACCGACGTTCTCAACCGTGACCATCTGCGGGCTGTCGGGGCTCGTTGACCCATTCGCTGTTGTGGCAAAGTCAAGGCTAGGAGGATCAGCGAAATCTTCCATTGCAATGAGGTTATTCCCAGAATTCGCAACGTACAGGTTTCCATTGCCGCTGATAGCGAGACCATTCGGTGCGTCATAGATCCCCGACATCGTAGTTACCGTCTTGTACCCACTCGCCTTCGTTATCTCGAGTACTCGATTGTTGCCAGTGTCTGAAACGTAGAGGTTGCCCTCTCCATCCAGTGCCAGTCCTGCAGGGCTTGAGAGTCCGCTAAGCAATGTAGTCGTTGTACCAGAGCCCGATATCTCCTTCACCGCGTTGTTGCCAGTGTCGGCAATGAAGATATTCCCGCTGCCGTCCACCGCTAGACCTGAAGGATTACTGAAGCCATTCCCCCACTGGGAGAATTCGTGGTAGCCGCCGTCATTAGCGACTTCGTAAACAGTACTATAGTTCGCGAAGTAGACATCTCCGCCGCCATCGACCGCAATTGCTAAGGGGTATCCAAGCCCTGTTTTGATCACGCTTTCGGCATAGCCTGTTAGAACAGGGCTTTCCTTAAGCACCCGGTTGTTCTTAGTGTCCGCGATGTAGATGTTTCCGGCACCATCCACAGCTACTCCTGTGGGGAGTTGTAAATCACTGGAAACCGTGCTCTCGGAGTAACCTCCAGCCGTCGGGGTCTCCCTCAACACGCGATTATTGTTCGTATCCGCAATGTAGATGTTCCCGCCGCTGTCTACTGCGACACCGGCCGGTCCCGTTAGGTTGCTTGTGGGAACTGTTGTCTGTGTTCCGGAAGAGAAATTCAGTTGTGGGCCCACCCCCGTTCCGAGGATGTAGTCAGTCGCAATCACGTTTCCGCTTGTATCCTTAAGAACCACGGCACCGTAGCGAGATCCCGGAATCTTCGGCGAAAAAGATACATTGATCGTGCAGGTCTGTCCTTGGCTATACGCGGTGTTCACGGCACAGGAGCCCGTCCCCGCGTCTATGAAATCCTGTCCGGTCGCTCCTTGCGTGACGACAGACGCTGCACCCAGTGTGACTGGTGAGCTGAAGCCAAATATGAAGGGGATCGCGGGGGCCGTGGAGCCGACATTCACGGAGCCAAAGCTCGGGGCCTGCAATACATTCAGCTGGATCGAAGCAGCTTGAGGATGAAGGATACCTCCACCGGCGCCGCTGATGAAAATCGTATAAGTGCCTGGTTGAACAAACGGCGCTGCGCCAATGGTCATCGTGGAGCTACCGGAGCCCGGCGCTGGTAGGGACTCGGGAGCAAAGCTAGGGCTGATGCCATACACCGGAGCACCGGAAGTATTCAAGGAAATTGCGGCGTTGAAACCGCCAGTAACAGCGCTCGTGATGGTGGAGGTGGTACTCGTTCCCTGATAGACGGTGAGGGCTGCGGGCGAAGCTGAGAGCGAAAAATCCGGAGGCACACTCACGGTCAAGCTCGTCGTTACATAGTGGGTAACGCCTCCCCCTGAGGCAATGACCGTGATCGGATAAGTGCCGGCAACTGTGGTCGAGGCTATGGACAGATTGATGTTTCCCTCTCCGCTTCCGGGAGCGGGGAACGAGAGAGGAGTGAAGCTAACACCTGCCGGCTGACCGCTTAGGGAAAAGGAAATCGGCGAATTGAAACCATTGGAGCTAACGGACTGAATAAAGAAGGAAGTGTTCCCGCCCTGAAACACATATTGCGGACCAGAAGGGCCAAAAAAGCTGAAATCGGGTGTTGGTATGGTTAGTGTGTAAGTGACGTAGTGCGTGATGCCTCCCCCGATACCCGTTATCGTGATTGGATAAACCCCGGGGGCGGTGTTTGCGCCCACAACCACCGTCGCAGTCGAGGTCCCGTATCCTGGTGCAGGGATAATAGTTGCCGGACTGAAGCTGATTGAGTCGCCGGCAGGCAGGCCGGACGCCGATAATGCAATCGCCGAGTTGAACCCGTTGAAGTAGTCCAGGGAAACCGAGAAGCTACCGAAACTCCCCTCGATGGTTTGTCCACTCGTATAGTTTAACTGGATGCCGAAGTCAGCAGGCGGATACACCGTCAACAGAATGGTGGTTGACACCGTCTGAGCGCCAGAAGTACCGGTAATGGACACGTTGTAGTTTCCGGTGGCGGCAGTGCTGCTCGCGGTCAGCGTGAGTACGCTGGTTCCACTTGTGGGGTTTGGGCTGAACGATGCTGTTACACCGCTGGGTAGAGAGGGCGCAGCAAGATTTACACTACCGGTGAAGCCGTTCTCATCGTATACCGTGACCAAAGCTGTGGCGGAAGATCCTTGATTCAAGATCAGGGGAGACGGGAGATAACTCAGAGTGAAGTTCGCGGGATTCACAGTCAGCAGAAGTGTGGTTGTTTCGGTCAGTGAGCCAGATGTGCCAGTGATTGTAATGACGACGGAGGATGCGAGTGAAGAGGTGCTGCTCGCTGTAATAGTGAGAATGCTGCTTCCGGTTGTGGGGTTGGGACTGAACGACGCGGTTACGCCACTGGGTAGCCCGGAGGCGGTTAAATTTACACTGCCGGTGAATCCGTTTTGGCCGGTCACCGTGATGGTCGATGTTCCGGAACCGCCCTGGTTTATGGTCAGAGAAGTCACCGAGCTTCCCAGGGTGAAGCTGCCAGTTCCGGTACCGTTCAGCAGAATGCTCTGTGAGGCGTAACCCGGCGCGGCGACATTCAGATCGTTATCCGTCAGCACCAGCGAACCACTGAAGGCTCCCACTCCCGTCGGAACAAAGCTGATGGGCAACTGGCACGACGCGCCAGCCGCCAGCGTCGCCGGCTCCGAAGATTCACTGCTGAGCAGCGGGCAATCCGAGGAGCCGCTGCTATTGAGAGTAAAGTTCGCCGCGATGCTCGGATTGTTTCCGGTGGATGGAATCGGAAAGGTCAATGCGGCATTGCCTGCGTTCTCGATCGTGATCGTCTTCGGGCTATCGGAGCTGGTTGAGCCTACAGCCGTACTGGCAAAAGCCAGGCTTGGCGGGTCGGCGAAGTCCAGCTTCACGACTCTGTTGTTCCCATAATCGGCGACGAAGACATTCCCGCCGCCATCCACCGCCACGCCACCGGGCTCATCAAAACCGCTGCCAAGCGTCTTGATAGTCGGCGAGGCGGGAATGCTGCCATTGACCGCCAGTATCTCTTTTACCGCATTGTTGCCGTAATCGGCGACGTAGATGTTGCTGTTGCCGTCCAACGCCAGGCCATACGGCTCATAGTAGCCGCTGCCAAGCGTCTTGATGGTCGGCGAGGCGGGAATGCTGCCGTTGACCGCCACGATCTCCTTTACGGCGTTGTTGCCCGAGTCCGCAACATAGACATTCCCACTTGCATCCACCGCTATTCCATACGGCTCGCGGAAGCTACTAGCCAGCGTCCTGATGACGGGCGAGGCTGGAATGCTGCCATTGACCGCTACAATCTCTTTCACGGTGTTGTCGGCCCCACCGGTGACGTATACGTTTCCGTTGCCGTCCACCGCTACGTCGGTGGGAACACTGAAACCGCTGCCCAGGGTCTTGATCGTGGGCGAAGCCGGGATGCTGCCATTGACCGCCAGGATCTCTTTCACCGCATTGTTGAAGGCATCGGCTATGTAGAGGTTGCCGGCGCCATCAACCGTTAGAATAGTTACGCTGCCGAAGCCGCTGCCAATGGTTCTAATCACAGGCGAGGCCGGGACAGCGCCGTTGACCGCGAGCATCTCATGCAACACACTGCTTCCTACTTCGGTGAAGTAGATGTTGCCGTTGCCGTCAACGGCGACGCTTGCAGGTTCGCTCAACCCGCTCCCCAGCGTGCTTTGGATTCCGGGCTGAAAGATGATCTGTGGCCCCACTCCCGTTCCTTGAAGGCGGCCGGTGGCAATTGTGTTTCCAGAACTATCCTCCAATACAACCGCGCCCAAGCGGGTTCCTGCAAACCTGGGAGTGAAGGTCACGTTCACGGTGCAGGTTTGGCCGGCGGTATAAGCAGTATTCGCCGTGCAAGTATCCGAACCGGCATCGGAAAAGTCCAGCCCTGGCGCGCCCTGCGTCAACACAGCGGTCGCGCCTATTGTTCCCGGCGTCCCAAAAGTAATGACAACTGGGAGAACAGAGCTTGTGGTTCCAATATTCACCGCTCCGAAGTTTCCGGAAATGGTCTGGGCAGGCGCGATGCTCCCTGCGCCGCATAGCAGCACAGCCAGAACAGCGCACAGGGCTCCCAGCTTGCTCCACGTCCGTGGGCGGCTGGAAACACGACCAGAAGCAACGGCGAGAATCGCCGAATAGACTGACCGGAACATTGAGATCATGGCTGAATCACTCCTGTGTAAATGTGAGTTGGAACTCCTGTCTTCGACAAACACTGACCCACAATGAAGCCCCGATGCTGCGCAATCGGCGCAGAACCCCAGATATTCTCTTTGTTGAGATACGCGTAATGTTTATCACACTGCACCAGTCAAGTCAATTAAAAATTATGACCTGCTATGGCGCTGCAGACTCATCAAAGTACAACCCATCATTCGCGACTCATTCCGGACAACACGGACATGGGGTTCCTTGAGGAAAATATCCTTCTCGAAAACTGAGGGCTGAGAGGTGTCGAAATGTTGCCAAGTATTTAGAAATGTGAAAATGGGCCGTTCTCAACTAGCGAGATCACCCAGTGTGCACACAGCACTTCCCTCGGCGATAGGTAACCGCCGGCGAGTTCGATGACCATTTCACGGAACGGCTGCCGCACACGATTCGTTTGTTGTTACCTGAATGCCAATACTCTGATCTCATCGGGCAATATCAGGTTCTCCTGATGTCGGAGGATCCGCGCTTATACAGCGGTCCGAATCGGTCATTGACTGGTTCCTCCAGATTCTGCTTGGAACCAAGATAACGCTCCGTAGTTAAAACAGATGCATGGCCCAGGAGAAATTGGATTTGCTCAAGTTCTCCTCCGTTGGAGTGGCACAGCTTGGCGCACGTGCGACGAAGATCGTGCGGCGCAATGTGCTCAAGGCCAAGACGCTTTGCACATTCGCGCACAACGTACCAGACAACGTTCTCGGAGATTCCTCGACCCCAGCACGTGCCGTGTCGGCTCACTGCGCGGAATATACGGCCATGCTTTAGGTCAGCAGCGGCTAGCCATTGGTCCACTGAATCCTTCACCCATGCCGGCATCGGGACCGTTCGGACATGGCCGCCTTTGCCAACCAGATCGACGATCACCCAGTGTCCCTGACGAATCTGAATGTCGTCGATGTTTAAGGCGGCGAGTTCCGCCCGTCTCAAACCACAGCCAAGAAGAATGGAAATCATCGCAAAGTCACGCTTGTTTCTAAGCCCATCGCCGTCGGATTTGTCGACGAGTAATTTGGCCTGATCAATAGTCAACCAGTTGCCAGATCGCTGGCCCAGATGCTTGACTCCCTTCACACGCCGGATGCTTGCCGCCAATTCAGGGCTCAGCAGACCGGAATCTGCCGCTTCATAGGCAAGGCGTCGCACAGCAGCGAGCCTCTGGTTGATAGTTGCGGATGCCAATCCGAGGCTCTCCAAATAGAGTCGAAATCTGAGCACAACGGTACGATTGAGCGCGAGGCGTGGCTCCGAGCAGTACCAGGCGATGAATTGGTCCATCGCAAAGCGATAGTTGCGTCGTGATTGTGGAGAGCTCAGGCTGTTGAGTACGGATGCTTTTGCGTGGTCGAGATCCGGCAGGCGGAGGACGATCTTCCGATAGTTTGGCTTTGTTTTCTTTCTGCGCATACAAGCGGCCTCCTTGCCGCAAGTATGGCAGCCTTTTCAAAGTCAAATCCGCGCAGTAATCGACTCAGCCCGATGGTTGATTCCAAACAGCTTAGAGCATATCACTAATAGGTG
>PLPA01000216.1:0-245 GCA_003159355.1 Acidobacteriaceae bacterium
GAGGCCGAGGGGCGCGAGGTGATCCCGGCCCTGCTGGCGCATTGGCTGGAAGTTTCGCCGCCGGCGGTGACCATGGCGCTGAAACGGCTGAAGCGCGACGGCTTTGTGGAGGTCGGGAGGGGCATCGTGCGGCTGACCGCAACCGGCCGCGAGACCGCCTATCGCACCGCCCTGCGCCACCACCTCATCGAGCGTATGTTGAGCGAGATCTTCGGCATGGAATGGCACGAGATTCACGAGGAGGC
>PLPA01000216.1:263-2966 GCA_003159355.1 Acidobacteriaceae bacterium
GCGCTACGTCGTCGTCAGCCTGCACGAGCGCGACCACAAGCTGCTGCTGTTTCTGCATCACCATGGAATCGGCCCCGGCCAGAGCCTGCGCTTGCTTCGGAAGAACTACGACCAAACCGTTTCGATTGAGCTGCCTGCGGGAACTGCCATTTTGGGCCATCCGGCTGCCGAGGCGGTCTGGCTGCGGCCGGAAACCTCGTGAATGTTGTAACTCAATGGGAGGGATCATGATCGTCGTTTCCCACCCTTTCAGCACAAAACGCTGAAAGGATGGGGCACCCAGCATCCTCATGTAATTAAATTTAAGATTAAATATTAACTATAGTTAACAACTTGTGGCATACTGGTTTTGTATGAGCACAATTGCTGAACCCATATTGCCGGTAATCCCCGGCCTCGCGCCGGGTCCAGAGCACCAGGTGCCCTCGCTGCCGGAGGTTCATGCGACGGTGCGCATCTCCCGCTCGCCGCACTACTGGCGGCGGCTATTAGGCTTTCTCGGTCCCGGATTCCTGATTTCGGTGGGCTACATGGACCCCGGCAACTGGGCCACCGACATTGCCGGCGGATCGCGCTTCGGTTACACGCTGCTGTTTGTCATCATGGCCTCCAACCTGATGGCGATTCTGCTCCAGAGCCTCTCGCTCAAGCTAGGCATTGCCACTGAACGCGACCTGGCGCAGATGTGCCACCAGAGCTACGGCCCCAGGGTGAGCTACGCGCTGTGGATCGGCGCGGAGATCGCCATCGCCGCCTGCGATCTGGCCGAGGTCATCGGTTCGGCCATTGCCCTGAACCTGCTCTTCCACATTCCGCTCTTCTATGGCGTGCTGATCACCAGCCTCGACGTGCTGCTGATTCTCCTGATGCAGCGCTGGGGCTTCCGCTACATTGAGGCGCTGGTGATCGCGCTGATCGGCACCATCGCGGGGATGTTCGGCGTGCAGATGTTCCTCTCCCGCCCCGACTACTGGCCGGTGCTGCATAACCTCTTCATTCCCTCGGCCGCGATCGTCACCAACCCGGAGATGCTCTACATCGCCATCGGAATTCTGGGCGCGACGGTGATGCCGCACAACCTCTACCTGCACTCCTCGATTGTGCAGAGCCGCAAGTACGAGCGCACGCCGGCGGGCAAGCGCGAGGCCATCGGCATGGCCAACATCGACTCCGCGCTGGCGCTCACGGTGGCGCTCTTTGTGAATGCCGCCATCCTGATCGTCGCCGCCGCGGTCTTCCATCGTCGTGGGCTGTATGACGTGGCCGCCATCCAGGACGCCTACAAGCTGCTCAGCCCGCTGCTGGGCGTGACCGCTGCGAGCACGCTCTTCGCCATCGCCCTGCTGGCATCGGGGCAGAACTCTTCGATCACCGGCACGCTGGCCGGGCAGGTGGTGATGGAGGGCTTCATCCACCTGAAGGTTTCGCCGTGGCTGCGGCGGCTGATTACGCGCTCGCTGGCCATCATCCCCACCATCATCGTGGTGGCGTTCACCGGCGAGCAGGGCACCGAGAAGCTGCTGATTTTCAGCCAGGTGATTCTCTCGCTGCAGCTGAGCTTTGCCGTGGTGCCGCTGGTACTCTTCACCGGCAACCGCAAGATTATGGGCGAGTTCGTCAACGCCCGCTGGCTGAAGGCGCTGGCCTGGCTTACCGCTGTGGTGATTGCCGGATTGAATGGCTGGCTGCTGGTGCTGATGGCGCGGTGAGGCCAGAGGCCAAAGAATCCCAGATCCCCGCGGCAGGCCCCCTTTTCCACCATGCGGTCCGGGTGACACAATAGTTCATAGGTCATTTCTAAACTTTCCAGACGCAAAAGGAGTTCTCTCGATGGCGGAAGTTTCTGTGGTGGAGTCTGTCAAGGCGCTGGCGGCGGGACCGCGAGTGCATGCCAACCTGTCTGTGGCGGAGCTGGTGGAGACGTCGCTGAAGCGCGGCGAGGGGCAACTGGCGGCCAATGGCGCGCTGGTGGCCGTGACCGGGGCGCGCACCGGGCGCAGTCCCAAGGACAAGTTCACCGTGGATGACGCGGTGACGCACAATGTTGTCGACTGGGGCAAGGTGAACAAGCCGTTCGCGCCGGANNTACCAGTTGCCGATCCGGGTGATCAGCGAGTATGCCTGGCACGCGCTCTTTGTGCGCGATCTGTTTGTCCGGCCCGATGCGGCGGCGTTGGCGACTCACGTGCCGGAGTTTACCGTGGTGGCCGCGCCGGAGTTTCAGGCGGTGCCGGAGCGGGATGGGACAGCGACGAGCGCCTTCATTCTGGCGGATTTTACGCGCAAGATTATTCTGATTGGCGGTACAAAATACGCCGGCGAGATGAAGAAATCGATCTTCGGCGTGATGAATTTCATTGTGCCGAACAAAGACGTGCTGCCCATGCATTGCTCGGCGAATGTGGGCGCGGATGGGGTGACGGCGCTGTTCTTCGGGCTTTCGGGCACGGGCAAGACGACGCTCTCTGCGGACCCGGCGCGGCGGCTGATCGGCGACGACGAGCACGGCTGGGGGCCGACGGGCGTCTTCAATTTTGAGGGCGGCTGTTATGCCAAGTGCGTGGACCTGACCGAGGAGAAGGAGCCGCAGATCTTCCGGGCGATTCGCTTTGGGTCGGTGCTGGAGAATGTGATTCTGGATGCGGCGCGCAAGCCGGATTATTTTGACATTCATCTGACGGAGAATACGCGCGCGGCTTACCC
>PLPA01000052.1 GCA_003159355.1 Acidobacteriaceae bacterium
GACATGATCCTGGGGCCGACGGTGAACATCAACCGCGTACCGCTGTGGGGGCGCAACTTCGAGGGCTACGGCGAAGACCCCTATCTCGCCGCGCGGCTGGGCGTGGCTTACGTCAAGGGCGTGCAGGGCGAGGGCGTGATTCCCTCGGTGAAGCACTTTGCCGCCAACAACGAAGAGTTCGAGCGCCACCGCATCGACGAGCAGATCGATGCGCGCACGCTGCACGAGATATATCTGCCCGCCTTCAAGGCCGCCGTCGAGGAGGGCGATGCCTGGACCGTCATGTCCGCCTATAACCTGGTCAACGGCGTGCATTGCGGCGAGAGCAAGGCGTTGCTCGACGAGATTCTGAAAAAGGAATTGGGCTTCAAGGGCTTTGTCATCTCCGACTGGGGTTCGACCTACTCGACCGCGTCCACGGTGAATGCGGGCATGGATATGGAGATGCCGGGCGGTGCGACTGCACGCGCCATGATCGTCTCGCCTCGCTCTCAACTCTCGGGCAATAGCGGTACCTGGCTGGCCGCGGACAAGGTGCTGGCCGAGGTCAAGGCCGGCAACATTTCGGAAGCCAGGCTCAACGACAATGTGGGCCGGATTCTGCGGGTGATTTTTGTAAGCGGCCTCTTCGACCATCCGCACACGGCGACAGGTGAAGTGGACACGCCGGCCCAGCAGGCCGTGGCGCTGCAAGGGGCGACCGAAGGAATTGTGCTGCTGAAGAATGCGGGCTCGCTGCTGCCGCTGGATGCGAAGAAGATTCATTCCATCGCCGTGATCGGGCCGAATGCGGCCGTGGCGCGCACCGGCGGAGGCGGCAGCTCGATGGTGCGGCCGCGTTATTCCATTGCCCCGCTGGATGGGATTCGCACGCGCGCTACAGGAGTCGAAGTGAAGTATGCGCTCGGCGTTGGCATGGAAGGCGAAGACCCCACGCAGGATACTCCTGAGGCTCGGGCCAAGGCGCTGCAAGAGGCCGTCGATGCGGCAGCTCACGCCGATGTGGCCGTGGTGGTGGTGGGCCGGTATTCAAAGCTCGAGGCAGAGAGCTTCGACGTGAAGACGATGGACCTGGCCGCCGGACAGGACGAGCTGATCGAGGCCGTCGAAAAGGCGAATCCGCACACCATTGTGGTGCTGAACAGCGGCGACCCGGTGACCATGACCAAATGGATCGCGCAAACCCCGGCGCTGCTGGAGATGTGGTACGGCGGACAGGAGGGCGGCCACGCGCTGGCTGCGATTCTCTTCGGCGACGCCAACCCCTCGGGCAAGCTGCCGGTTTCATTCCCCAAGAAGTTTGAAGACTCGCCAGCGTCGGCAAACTATCCGGGCGTAAATCTGAAGGTCAATTACGCCGAGGGGATTTATGTCGGCTACCGCTACTACGACACGAAAAATGTTGAGCCGCAGTTTCCGTTTGGCTTTGGGCTGAGCTACACGACCTTCGAGTACAGCGACCTGAAGGTGACGCCGAGCCAGTCTTCGGGCAACGAACTGGCTAATGTGAGCTTGAAAGTAAAGAACACGGGTACGCGCGCCGGTAGCGAAGTAGTCCAACTTTATGTGCATGACGGCCATTCGAAGATCGACCGGCCGGTGCGCGAACTGAAGGGCTTCAAGCGCGTGGAACTGAAGCCGGGCGAGACGAAGACCGTTGGTTTCACGCTGGACCGCTCGGATCTCTCCTACTGGAGCCCGGAGAAGAAGGCGTGGGTCGCCGATCCGGGCACATTCGAGATTCAGGTGGGCGCGTCCTCGCGCGACATCCGCCTGCACGCACCGCTGGAGCTGAAAAAGTAAGTTTTTGCCAGATGGCCCAACCTTGATCCGCCGATCATGCTGGGTGCCCCATCCTTCCGCGTTCTTTCCACCCCAGCGACGAAGACCTGTCGCTGGGGGCCCGGTTTGCGGAAGGGTGTGAGACCACGAACCTCATCCAGTGATTTCCAAAAATCTTGAGCTGCGTAAAAAACAACGGCGGTGGAGAATCTCTCCACCGCCGCCATCATTTTTGGGATAGTTTTGAGGAGTTACCGCGCCGGCTGGTAAGGCTCGACGCGCAGCATGTCGGAGAGGATGCCGCGCTCTTCGGGGCTGAAGAGGCCCTGGTAGCGGGCGGAGTTCAGCTCCGTCGGACGCTGGTCCAGTGGGAGCGCGCGCAGATCGCGGAAGGCGCTCTTCATGATCGCCTGGCGCTCCGGCGGCAGCTCGACCCAGCGGCGCGCTGAGAGGTTGATGCGCATCTGTTCCTGGGGCGAGAGGCGCTCGATGATCTCGGCGCGGGCCAAGCGGCGCTGGCGCTGCTCCTCGGTCAGCTGGCTAACCTGATGCAACTGCCGCACAACCCGCTGCTGTTCGGCAGGAGGCAGCCGGTGAAAGCTGGGGTCGTTGCGCAGCATCCGCTCCTGCTCCTGGACGGGCAGATTGCGGTGCTGGTTGAGCCAGTCGCCCAGGTGGCCCTGTGGGAGCTGGGCGGGCGGCGCATAGCCTCGATACGCGGGACGGGAAAAGCCTGGCCCCAGAAAAGGCGGACTGGGATACGCGGAGGTTGGGCCGGCGGGACGAGTCGCGGGATAGCCGGAGGCCGGACGCCGCGCAGCATTGCCTTGCGGCCGGCCCTGGGATTGCGGGCCAGGCTGACCCTGATTCTGCGGCTGCGGCGAGTGAGCGGCGGGAGCGGAGGCGCGCGGCGCCGGCATGGGGACGCCGGAGTGATGAGCCCAGACCGCGGGCGCACAGAGGAGTAAGGCAGCGATGGCCGCGCAGCTTGTCCGTCCCGTGTTGTGTGCCCTGCTCAACATTTCATTCCGCTTTCATCCCACCCTAGCCGCAAAAACAAAGACGCGGCGTGGGTGGGGCACCCTGATTTCAATTACAGCACCCGCATTTCGGCACGGGCGAAAAGGCATCAGTCTCCGTTCTGGTTGTTGCTGGAGATTGCCTCCAGTTGATCCAGAAGTTGCGCGTTGCTGTCAAGGGTTTGCAGGTCATGCACGACCGCGGCCTGCTGCGGAACGGCCGCCGGCTTGTCCCAGTCGGTAACGCCCAGATAGGCTCCGCCGCCCACCAGCAGCATGATCGTCATTGCCATGGCCGCCAGTGGACGAATTTGCGTTCCCGTTCCGTAGACCAGGCGGGCGCGCAGCGTGACCAGCCAGCCGGCAGGTTCTGCCGCGCGCTCTTCACGCATCCGCGCCTCCAGCCGGGAGAGGAAATACGGGCTCGGCTCCGGCGCTTGCCAGCTCTCCAGCAGAGTCATCGTCGCACGCAGCTCATCAAGCGTGCGGCGGCAGCCCTCGCAACCCTCCACATGGGCAAGAACCTTGGGCTGCGCGGAGGCTGGATCGATCAGCAGCTTCGCCAGCTTCACGTCCATTCCAGCGCAATTGTTTTTCATAACCACCACTCCATTTCCCACCGGTCTCGCCCGGCTCTTTCCGCTCAAACAAATTCCTTCAACGTCTCTCGCAGCGTCTGGTAGGCGCGGAAGAGCAACGATTTGACCGCCGACTCGCTCAACTTCAGCACCTGGCCGATCTCGCGGTAGTCCATCCCCTGGTACTTGTGCAGCACGACGGCCATTCGTTGCCGTTCGGGCAGCACCATTACCTGCGCGCGAATGGCCTTCATGCGCTCCTCGCGCAGCAACCGCTGCTCCGCCGAGGGCTCATCGCAGGCCACATCCGGCCTCGTGCCGGTCTGCTCGTCCGGGGCGTCCAGATAGACGTTCTGCACGGCCCTCTCGTGCTTGGTGTCGCGCGCGTGGTTCACCGCCAGGTTGGTGGCGATCCGGTAGAGCCAGGTGGTGAATTTGGCCTCCGCCCGATAGCTCTCGCGCGAGCGATAGACGCGCAGAAAAACCTCCTGCGCCAGTTCTTCGGCTATCGCCTGGTTGCGCACCATCCGATAAAGAAAATGATGGATGGGGCGGTGATACTTTTCCGCCAGGTAGTTGAACGCCGATTCGTCGCCCGCCGCAGCGCGCTTCATGATGGCTGCGTCGCTCGCAGGCTCCTGGCTACCGGACAAAACCTGCCCTCCGCCCGGCAATGAAGCCGGAGCCGCTCCCAGGGGCGGTCTGTCCAGGACCAGCGTTGCCATATCCTCTTGAACCCCATCCGGGCCGGAAGGTTGCGCAGAAAAATCAATTTCCGGGTTGGAATCTTCGTCGGCGGAGAGTTTTGCGGGCAATCCGGAGCGGCTGCCGCCGGTCATGGCCGCCAGCGGCGCAAAGACCGCCGCGGAGAGGCCGGATGCGCCCAGGCCACTGCTTCCGAGTCCAACCCCGGCCAAGCCAGAACCGGCCAGCAGGGGGTCGCCGAGTCCCGGCAGCGGACGCAACTCTGCCCCCTCGTGGGAGGGAAAGCTGGCTGCACGGCGGATTGATCGGACTCTCCAGCGCATTCTCGATCGGTCCCGGGACCCGGACTGGTCCGCACCTCGCAGGGGGTTGGCCGCAAAGCCCCGCTGGTGTTACTCTAACCCATGGGATGCCCTGCTGGCGCGTCAGCCGCCAGCCCTCGCCAGAGGTTTCCAGGGGCGCTTAACTCAGCGGTAGAGTGCCACCTTCACACGGTGGAAGTCGCAGGTTC
>PLPA01000004.1:0-2356 GCA_003159355.1 Acidobacteriaceae bacterium
GGCGTTCTTTCTGCGGATTTTGAACACGGCAAAAAGCTGACTGAAATGGCTCTTGGTGAATTTGGAATCGACGGTGAGCCGGAGTTGAGTGCGCGTCTCTGCGGGAGAAACGATTTTGCGCTTCGGTCGGGCAGTGGCTTTCTTTGCGGCAGGCATGTGGTTTCCTTGTCGATACGTATCTTACAGCATTAGTATATGAGCGTGGAAGACCACACTGCAAACGATTGTTGCAAAAAGAGTTCACGCGAATGATGCGCCGGGGGAGTAGTGGGTTCATTGCATGGAAGTGAGGGAAGCCGAATGAACCGCAACAAAGATAACCGTGAGAAGAGAGGGAGAAAAGGGGACTGGCAAGGGGTTCGCGGCGGCTGTCACAGGGTACGGCAAGGCAATTATGTGGACATGAGTCATTTCAGCCATGGACTGACCGCCGACCATGTGCTGATCCATGTCGATACCGATCTGGGAGCGAAAGACCTCCGTGCCATGCGCGGGTGTGAAAGCCTACTCTCGAAGTTGCAAAATAGCGGCGTATCCTTATGGCAGTAACCGGAGCGGACTATGACGGGAAGAATCACCGGGATGGTTCAATACGGCAAGTCGTTGGCGATTCTTACGGAATCGAGCATCGTTGTTACCCACGACAATGGTAAAGAGCCAAACGAATGGCCGAAAGAAGTGTTCTCCGATGTCGGGACCAATGATGAATTTGTACGACAATTTGCTGACGAATTCATGGAATTGATGGGCGCGACTTCCATTTTCGACCCGGAACGACAAGACGTCAAAGATGCGCTCATGGTGTTGTTGATTGAGGGCTTGCTGCCCGCTTACGTGCGGTTAAGAGAGATAAGGGGCTCGACCGGGCAACAGATTCCAATACTCAATCGGCGGCAACAATTCGAGGGTTTCGCAGGAGAGTTGTGGCGAGCCTACAAAGCGCTTATGCCGAAGGCAACGAAGTTACTCGGCTATGACATCGGGTTTCTGTTTCAAAAGCCGCCTGATTTCAAAAAGGGCGTAATCGCATTCCGCGCGGCCCATCCATCTCGAACTGACATACTCGACTTTTTGCTTTCGCAAAAGGAGAATTGGCAGAACGGGCTGGCAGCCTTCCGCAACTTCGTTGAACATCGAGGGGCTTCCCCGGAGAAATTCACGGAATACTACAAACCTGAAACGGCAGAGTTCTTATTTGAGACGGTATGGAGAACAATGGCGGACATACTTCCGGTCTTCATCGCGTCACACTTCAGCGGATCATTCACCATTGAGGAAATCCCACTTGCGGAACGCGACCCCAATCATCGGCGTCGGTTCAGATGGACTCCAAAAGGAAGATGAGCAGCGGGCACTCCATTTCAAAGTAGCCGCCCCGATCCAGCGTAGTTTTCCTTGGCTCGCCTACGGGCCGTCAAACACGATTGCAGGCGTCCAGGACGACGATATACCCGGACGCGATACAATTTTGCTCATGAAAGTCTACGTGCGCGGCTAGCCATTTGGACCATGGGGGAGATGTGAGACCAATGCAGTCAGTTGCGGGTTTTCTTTCACGCTGGTCGCCGAGTCTGGCTAACAAAGCGCTGTCGGCGGGACTTGAAGCTTACGACGCTGGCGACCACGCAAGAGCATTCACGGAGTTCCGCGTCCTGGCAAGCCAAGGTAATGCGAGTGCGCAAGCCATGCTTGGGCGTATGTACCACAATGGTGAAGGCGTTGCCGTGAACCTTGATGAAGCTGCGCGGTGGATTCGATCGGCGGCGGAAGAGGGCGTTCCAGATGCCCAATTCAACCTTGGGGTGATGTATGAAGGCGGCAAAGGAGTCTCACAGAACATCTCAGAGGCCCTACGCTGGTATCGGCTAGCTGCCCAACGTGGATCTGCGGACGCACAAATCAACCTCTCCAGTTGTTTCCATAGCGGGCTGGGAGTCAAACAAGATGAGCTTTTGGCCGCATGGTGGGTTAGCCTCGCAGCGGAGCAAGGGGACATCGATGCCCAACTCAACCTTGCCACCAGATATATGAACGGCATCGGGGTTACGAAAGATGCCTTCGAGGCTTTCTTCTGGTTCGATCTTGCGGCCAAGGCGGGCAATACCAATGCGATTCGTTACAAGGCAACAGTGACCCAAGAGTTGACGCCGGTTCAGGTGGAAGACGCACAACGTGTCAGCCAGGATTGTAGTTGGAAGCCTAAATCTGCCGAGGATTCAGCGTTACAAATCTTCAAGGGCGCAGCGGGTCAAACCATTGACGTACTCAAGCAGACGCTTGGAGAAGAAGGATTCGGGGAGCTGAGGACCACTACCAGAAAAACCCCCAGTGTTGGTGAGGTAATTCTGGCGGAAAC
>PLPA01000004.1:2429-4477 GCA_003159355.1 Acidobacteriaceae bacterium
GGATTTATTCGTCGAATTGACGATATAGCCGACGTTGGAACATTCTTGGGAGACTGCGCGGCGGATTTGACCTATAATCTGTTGGAATATCACCTGTCGCTGATCGGCTTATTGGATAAACGGATTGAATCGGATTCTTTGGAGATTCTGCTCAAAAGGTTTTCGCTGAGACAAGCGTTGCGCTCTCCAGGGCTTATAAGGTACTCAGGATTACACAATGTTGTATTGCCACTTTTGCCTTGGTGATGTTTAGGGCGCACCATTCGCCCCTGCTTGCCTTTATGTGTAGCGGACTGCATTTATGCCTTTAACTCTAAAACGTCCACCAGTGAAGGTCCGCATACTTTCCCTGGTAATCCCATACATCGCACATTTCTTCGTGCTCCCAGTATTTCAGACCGGTTCGCTCCAACATCCCACGCTGCCTGTCAAAATAGGCCGTCAAACTCTCGTGACGCTTCGGCTGCGTTTGAAGGCTGTGGAAGAATTCATAGGGAAGTTTGATCAAGGTTACGATAGGGCCTTCAGGGTCAATCCAGCCAGCCCTATTCTCAGATTTGATTAAGACGAGTTCGTAGGCATCTCCCTTGCCACGCAACTCAATGCAGTCAGGCAATCGGCGGTGCGGATTGCCGATCTCTTCGGCGCGCCTTCCGAAGGGTTTCAAGCTGATCGTAAGCTCCGCAAACTCCGCAAAAGAGCTTGCTGTATTCATAAAAAACAAATCTTGCTGAAGCCAAGTGAAGGTGATGTATCCACTGGAGTATGCCCCAAGGGATTCCCAAAGCGCGTCTTTGTCTTGCTTTACTTCATCCTCGCTATAGATGCCCGCGTCAACTAGCGCTTGTCCGAGGTTAGTCAGGCCAATTCTGAATTGAACCCGTTGGAATTTGCGCTTCTTTTCTTCATGGTGCAAAAGTTCTGAGCCTGAATTCCAAATCCCGACGACTAGCAAGCCGAACAAGACCTGACGCCAGGTGAAGCCAGCGCCATACCTGGCGACGACCAGCGCCAATATGCAAAGGCCGTTCCCGTAGAGCCGGAACCATTTCTCGTCGCAGAGAACGTCTAGCCCGCCCTGAAACGCTCCTATCACTCTTTTGATCATCTGTCGCACCGCCGTACCGTTCCGCAGCCGTTCCACAAAGTGCAGGTTTATGCCCCCCCTACATGGACTGGAGGTGAATGGTTTTTACGTGCTTACGAAGCAAAGCCGAGAGCGCATCTGCCTCTTGTACCGTTGTCGTAGGTTCCAGATCGAGGCCGATCATGATGTCCCGGCAATCCCCAAGGCTGATTTTTTCGCCCCGTGGATCGTAAGCCCAAATCCAGAATGTTCCATCCGGGTTATCCGAGGTCTGAAAATACGCTTCCGCTTTGTGAAAGGTCTTTCCCATGTGCCAATCATATCCCGCGCCGCCACTTCCCTGCCCGTGTGATCGAGGAATCAAAAAAGTGTTCTCATGCTTACGTTGTCGGCCCACCGTGAGCACTCCGCTGCATTGTCGTGGCATTCAGCCCCTTTTGCCGCAGCCCACTCTCGTAGCCGTTTAACGTCTGTTTCTTTCATGGCCCATTCCCTGTCTTTCGGGTCAAGTGTTGCGACATATTCAGCGAGTTTGAACCTGTCCGGCGCTTCGTCATAGAGGAGTCGGACGCGGAATGTCGCGAGCTTTGCGGCCCTATCTTCATACCAACTCGCCTGATCTAAAAGAACCTGCCGATGCGCTTCCTTTGGTTCGCGGTAGCGGTTTTTGTATGCCTTCCATAGAAGCGGACTTCCCTCTCTCAATGAAAGCGTCACAACTGCTGTAACGATGGGAGCCAGCCAATCTTTCGCAAAATCAGACATATTGCAATTATCAGGTGTCCGGCCAGTCCCACAAAGGGTAAGTTTTGACCCACGACCGCCGCCCCGCGTTTTCAAGGGCTTGCATGGGTCAAATGTCTAGGCCATAATTAACCCATGAAATACGGCTATGCCCGCGTATCGACTGACGACCAGAGTGCAGCCTTGCAGCTCACGGCCTTGAAGCGGGCCGGATGCA
>PLPA01000040.1 GCA_003159355.1 Acidobacteriaceae bacterium
ACTTGTGCAGAGGTTCCTTAGAGGTAGTGGATCAGAACCCGCTTCATGTGTTTACTCTCCAGCACCCTCGCAATTCGTTTCACGATATTACGGCGCAGGTCGAGCTCAACCGGAATGTTGGGGTCCTGGTGCGCTTCATTGATTCTGGTGCCGACAGCAAACTTCACAATATCGCTGTCAAGCAGCATGGTGGCCAGTCGCACCGCCGCATTGGACCTCATCTCTTCCGGAGCGAAGCCCTCCTCAAGAAGCCGTAGCACTTCACCCAGAGTCAGCGTGCCTTCCGTCACCAGATCGAAGCCATCCATCCTGGCAGATGGCGGAACTTTTGAATGTAATTGCTGGCGCATATCGATCTGGATTGAACGGTTGAGCATCCGCGAGATGATGTTAGCCGTGGTTCCGCCGCAGATGACTTTGCGCCCCGGCGTACGTTCGGCCATCTTTGCAAGATCAGTATCGTGCGCGCGGTTGAAGGGTGCTCCTGTCATCACCAGCAACTGGCGGGGGCTGCGGAAGTAAACCACGCCGCAGGTTATGTCATCCTTTGCGCTGAGGCCATCGACCTCTTCCGCTCTTGCAACAAGTAGGCGCGATAACTCGCGTGCCGAGATATAAGGATACCGGTCGATCTTTTCGCGGACGAATTTGTCAACGCTATCCAAACCCCATCCAAGAGGCGTGCGGTACTCGCCCATGCCCGCCTGGGTGATGCCATCGGAGAAGAAGATGATGCGATCTTCACGCTGAACGTCAAAATTGGAAAAGCTGATCACGCGGTCTTCCCAACGTTTGGGACGCACTTCGGTCTTGTCGATGTGCAACTCGCCATTGGGCCGAATGAGCAGAAAGGGCGGATTGCCGTGCTCGATGATGCGGGTTTCGCCGTTGCTGGCCATATCGACGACAGTGAAGGTGGAATAGCTGATCTTGCGCACGCTGCAAATTGGCAGTGTGTCCATGATGATTTCGGCCGAGTCGTGAATGTCCATGGCGCTGGCGGTGAACTTCAAAGCCATGGTTGCCGTCATGGACGCCAGCACACTGGCTTTCACGCCGCTGCCCAGGCCGTCAGAGAGAACAGAGATCATGCGGCCTTCCGGTTCCACTTTCCGTGATAGAAAGACGTCGCCGGAGATGAACTGGCCGTGCTTGGCGCGCTGATAGGAATCGACCTCGATAAAGCTATCGGCGACGGTCATTGCTGGCCACCGGCCTCGTTGCCATCGACCTCTTCGGGACTGAAGGAGCGCACGATGGAGTTGAGAATGATTTCGGAGTCGGCGGCGTTTTCGCCGAGGAGGAAGGCGATCTGCTGCACCGTCTTCAGGTTCTTCTGGATGACCTCGCGCGCACGCCCGATGATCTGCTCTTTCTGGAAGATGGGCTTGGTGATGTCCTGGAAGATGCCGCACATGACGGAGTGAGGCTCGATCGAGAAGATGCTCGTGTTGAGGATGCTTCGCTGGTAGCGGATGTCGTGGCCCACAATATCTTCGCCTGAATCGAGCACGCGGTTGAATAAGTAGGAGAAGGGAATCACCGCGTCCAGTGCGCTGCCTTCAAGGTCTTTTGACTGCTCGACGTCGGCGGCGAAGAGATGCGCGAAATTCAGGTTGCATTCGATGATCTTCAGATTTTCATCGACAATGACGACCGCGGACGGCATTTTTTTGAGAAGAGCGTTGGCTTTTTTCTGCGCCAGCTTGCGCGTATACGTGGCGCACATCATGCGCTCCGCGTTGTGCGCGATCAGCGCATGAGCAAAATCGCGGCAGGAGTCGTATCCGCAGCCTCCGCAGTTCAATTCATCCTCGGCCGAGTACTTTCCCACGGTGCGCAGTGCTTCCTGCAATTGCTGGTCGCTGTATTCATTGCGAGCCACCGGAGAAGCGGAATAGTTGCTTTCGATCCCCAGCGAAAGCTTGCGCGGAAACTCGCAGGCAGGCTTGGCGTAGTGGAGGATGTCATAACGGCGGCGCGCAACCGATGTGTTGCGCCCGGCCTTCGGTCCGTTCACGCACGATCCCGCGCACGCGGTCAATTCAAAAAAGATGTTGTTCTCGGGCTTCCACTCAGAGATGCCTTTCAGAGCCTGCTCGACGTTTGCTAGTCCGGAGAAAGACATGAATTGCGAGCTGTTGAACTCGTGATTGCCGGCAGCGCCCGGAATCATCCCGCCGTCAATGGGATATAGCGCACCCTCTTCTGCCTCGTTTGGCTGGAACCGGTCTTCCAGCGTTCCGGTTATCTCATCGAGATGAATTCCTTCCTCGTCCAGCCAATGATCCAGATCCTCGAAGGTGAGCACCGCATCGAGAAGCTCGGGATGCAGTTCGGCCTCCGTTTTCTTGGCGATGCAGGGACCGATAAAGACGATGGCGATGTCGTCGCCATAATGCGCGCGCAGCATTTTGCAATGCGTCAGCAAGGGCGAGAGAACGCCGAAAACATGAGGCTGGCATTCCGGATGATATTTGCTGATGAAATCCACGACGACAGGACAGGCGGAAGATATCCAGATCTGCTTTGGCTCGCTGCGCATCAGCGCGGAGACGCTAGCAGAGACCTGCTGTGCGCCGAGCGCGGTTTCCGATGCGGCGTGGAATCCCAACTTCTTGAGAGCATGAATTAGTTGGGCCGGCGACACACCGGAAAACTGCGCCACAAATGAGGGGGCAAGCGAGGCGATCACCTTGCGGCCGCTTTTCAGGAGAGCCATGACGGCAGGCAGATCGTCACGCACTCGCTTTGCGCTGCTGGGGCATGCCAGCACGCAGTTGCCGCACATGATGCACAGCTCAGGCACGACGCGCGCATAGCCATCCTCTACACGGATCGCTTTGACCGGGCACTCGCGGATGCACTTGTGGCAATCCTGACACTCGCGCTCCTGGGTGTAGATGGGGTTACGCCGTTCCATGGTCTGCCTCAAGAGGACTGCCCGGCTGCTGCAGCAGTTCGCGCAATTTTGCCGCGGTTACGCCGTGATAGAACTCTCCACCGATGCTCAGATTGGGCCCTTGCTTGCACTGGTCCTGGCAGAGCTTGCCCGTGAGCCGAATCGACGCGCTCAATCCGTGGTTCTTCACATGCTGATTGATGATGGCGAGATTCTCCGAGTTCCCTCTGGCGAAGCAGGAACTCCCCAGACAAACCACAATCTCGACAACTCCGGCCTCGGAAGCCATGGCTCACCTCACTATGCCTGCAACTGTACAAACCGCGAAGACACATCGGGCAGGATGCTCGCGAGATTCTCGAACTCTCCCCGTCCGCCTTGCCCCTCACCGGCAAAGCGGCCGAGTGAATGAATCTGGCCGCGCAGGCATTGACTGCAATCGGCGGCACTCTCCTCGATGCAAGCCTTCTCGGGATAAATCTCGTACAATCGGCGATACTTCGTTGGACTCAGATTTGGCATGACTACATTCGCGCCGGCTTTAAGGCCGAGCTTTCGTCCATCCACCCTGTTGATTGTGGCCAGCGCTGTCGTGCTGGGAATGTTTGCGGTGGGGCAAGCGATGCGCGTCAAAGCGATCATCTTGTAGACCATCTCTTCATTGCTCGGAACCTGTTCGGAGGGAAGAATTGCCGGACGAAGCGCGCCGGAACCCAAAGGCGTGTCGGCGTGCGCAATGTAAGGACCGATGCCGATCATGTCGAGATCGAGCGCGCGAAAAGTGAGAATGTCTTCGGCCAGGCTATCGAAGGATTGGCCGGGAATGCCGACCATCACACCGCCGCCCGCTTCGTACCCAAGGGCCTTCAGTTGCCGCAGCAGCGTCAGACGGCCGGGGCCATCGGCAAAACGATGGGGATGAATCACACGAAACAAATTCGCGTCCGAAGTCTCGAAGCGAAGCAGATAGCGGTCTGCGCCCGCGGAGCGCCACAATTTAAGTTCGTCTTGCCTGCGCTCGCCGAGGCTTAGAGTTACCGCCAGCGTTGTCTCGCGCTTGATCCACCGCACGATCTCCGCAATCCATTCGGCGGTGAGCAGATCGTCTTCACCGGCCTGCATCACGACCGTGCCGTAGCCAAGCCGTTCGGCCTGACGAGCGCAGTCGAGGATTTCCTCTCTCGTCATGCGGTAACGCTGCAAGGCGCGATTGGCCTGCCGCAGTCCGCAATACATGCATTGGCGCACGCAGTGACTGGAAATCTCGATGAGTCCGCGCAGATGCACGGCGTCGCCGACGCTCTGCTTGCGCACTGCGTCAGCCCGCTCGTATAGCTCCGCGAGGCGTGAGGAGCGTTGCTCACGGAGCCATTTGAGTATCTCGAGTTTGGTTAATTCTTTCACGCTAATTCACAAGACTCATCTCGATTACATCCAGGTCGGCCAAGCTGCTGATTCCGACCGCTTCCAGTTGTTCCTGGCGCGCCTCTTTGTATGCGACCAGCGCCTCTGGGAAGGGTTCCAGCGCGCGCTCAAGAATGCCCAGCGAATAGGCAATCACCAGACCGTAGTTTGTGATGGGCACTCCCTGACGATGGCACTCGGCGATGCGGCTCAACATCTCCTGGCGATTCCACATGCAGGCGCCGCAGTGAATGACGAGCTTGTAGGGCGAGAGGTCCTGCGGGAAGTCGCGTCCTTTTACGGTTGTGAATTCCAGATCGCCGCCGACATACTTTTGCAGCCAACGCGGGATCTTCACCCGGCCGATGTCCTCTTCAATTGGATGGTGCGTGCAGGACTCGGCTACCAACACCTTGTCGCCGGGACGCAACGAATCTACCGTTACAGCCGCACGAGTCTGAGCGACGAGATCACCCTTCAAACGAGAGAGCAGAATTGAAAACGCAGTGAGCGGAATGGAATCCGGTGTGACGCGCGCGACCTGATCGAAGACCGCGGCATCGGTCACGACGAGGCTGGGAGGAGTCTTGAGATTGTCCAACGTCCTCTGCAATCCGGCGTCCTTGACTACTACGCAAGAGGCCTCGGCATCGAGCAGCTCGCGAATGGACTGCGCTTGCAACTGTTTGATGCGGCCTTTGGGCGCTTCCTTGTCGATGGGCATGACGAGTACTGCTGTTTCGTTCGGCCCAATCAGATCGCGCAGCAGGGCCGGTGGCTCGACGGACTCAGCAGGCGCAATCTCCCAGAGCTTTGCGCGGAATTTATCCATTCCTTCGCCGGTTGTCGCGACGAGTTTCACGTACGGCAGATTCTCCTGCTCGAAGCGAATCATGTGCTCCGTATTCGGGCGCTGAAGATCCGTCTTGTTCAAGGCTACGAGCACTGGAATCTTATGTGCGCGAAGCTCGGCGAGAAGCTTTTCCTCAAAGTCCGTCCATACGCCGGACTCGCAAACGAGCACGCCAATATCCGTGCGATTGATGGCGAGGCGCGTCTTCTCTATGCGCTGCGCGCCGAGCGCGCCGACATCATCCACACCAGCCGTGTCGACGAAGAGTACCGGCCCGATGGGAAGCAGTTCCATTGGCTTCTCGACCGGATCGGTGGTTGTGCCAGCCTCCGGCGAGACGATGGAGACCTTCTGCTGAGTAATAGCGTTCAGCAGGCTTGATTTGCCGACGTTGCGGCGTCCGAAGAAGCCGATATGAAGACGAAAACCCTTGGAAGTTGCCCGAATCATCGTGATCTCCTTTTTCTATACGAAGACGTCGCGTTCGCCGCGGCGAACCTTGTTTAACATCGGCAGCGCACGGGCGGTCTGCTGGCCGTCCATGTGTTGCAGTTCAATCGAGATGAGCTTTTCGCCGTCGGACTTTGCCTGCGGGCTGGCGTAGTCGCTGAGGTACTCCTGAAAGGTGGAAAGCGCGTTGGGATGGCAGTGATACTTGATCTCTCCGGGCTTGGCCACATCCATGAAGTCCTTGCCTGTGCGCCCCAATCGATAACATGCGGTGCAGAAGGAAGGAAGAAAGCCCAGCGAGACCACGTCGCTGACAACCTCTTCGACAGAGCGGTGATCGCCCAGTTGAAACTGGCTGCCGTTCGGGTCGCCTTCGCCGTCTTTATAGCCGCCTGGATCGGTACGGCTGCCGGCTGAAATCTGCGAGATTCCCAACTCCAGCGTTGCGCGGCGCACCTCCGCCGTTTCGCGCGTGGACATGATCATTCCGGTATAAGGCACCGCGAGACGCATGATCGCAATCATCTTCATGAAGTCCGCGTCGCTGACCGGATGCGGCGGCTGAGAGGCGATGTCGGAACCCACAGCCGGCTCCATGCGCGGAAAGCTGATGGTGTGCGGGCCAACGCCGAATGTCTCTTCCAAATGACGAATCTGCTGCATCATCGCCATAATCTCGAAGCGCCAGTCATAGAGGCCGAACAGGACGCCGATACCGACATCGTCAATGCCAGCTTCCATGGCCCGGTCGAATGCGGTGGCGCGCCAATCGTAGTCGCGCTTGGTGCCTTTCAGGTGAACCGCCGCATAGGTGGGGCGATGATAGGTCTCCTGGAAGAGCTGAAAGGTTCCGATCTCAGCTTGCTTCAGCAGCCGGAAGCGTTCTGTCGTCTGCGGCGCAAGATTCACATTGACGCGCCGGATTTCACCGGGACCTACACGCGTGGAGTAAATGGTCGCGATGGAATCAAGAAGATATTGAAAGCCCTCAGGAGGCAGCGCCTCGCCGGAGACCATCAAGATCCGCTTGTGTCCCTGGCGAATCAGGATGCGAGTCTCTGCGGCAATCTCATTTTGCGTTAGTGTGCGGCGCTTGAGAGAAGCGTTGGTTGCGCGAAAAGCGCAGTACGTGCACTCATTGGAACAGCGATTGGAGATATAAAGTGGAGCGAAGAAGACAAGCCTCGATCCGTAAATGTCTTCTTTGATCTGCTTGGCGGTCGCGAAGATCTCCTGGAGCAGCTCGGGACTTTCGACAAAGGACAGAGTAGCCACTTCATCCATCGAAAGCCCGCGCATCTCGCGTGCTTTTACCAGTAGTTCGCGAACCTTTGCCGGCTCCGGGCGCTTGTGCTGCGCCAGAATCGTTTCTATCTCTACTTCGTTGATAAAGTCTGCTCGTTCATGAGTAATCAAAATAGTCTCCTTTCCGATCACTCAGTCGGCGCCAGGGCTTGCTAGTTCCGCGTCGGCTGCTTAAGCCGGTTTGTCAACTTCAATACGGCTGTTCAACTCTTCAATCGCCTTTGCGGCGGTGCAGTGATGCACGTACTCGCCGTCGATCATTACGTTTGGACCACTTTCGCATTTCTCGAAACAGAATCCTGCCCGCACATCGATTCGGCCTTCCAGCCCGTTCTGTTCCGCGTGGCGCAGCACGCCATTCAGTACGTCCTGCGAGCCCTCCAGGAAACAATTCGTTCCCAGGCAGACACTGACTTTGGTTTTCTCGTTGCCCTGCACCTGGGTGAGCGAAAGCGACTCATCGGCGATGCGGCGGCGGCTCTGGTAGCTGGTGTGGAGCAGATGATGCGCCTTCTCTCCGCCGATTTCTCCGAGGAACTTCGCGTAGCACTCGGTGATGAAGACGTTGTCCTGCGACTTATGCAGTTGCAGCATCTTGTCCGCGTGATACAGGCCTTTTGTCCTGAGCGCGCGCGCATTGGTCGAAGTGGTAACCGGCTGTCCAGCGCCGCCGATGCAGCCGCCGGGGCAGGCCATCACTTCGATCAGGTCATAATGACTTTTGCCGGCTCTCACCTGTTCGGCAACGACGCGAGCATTCCGCAATCCGTGAACGACTGCGAGTTTGAGTTCCGTGCCGTTGACCTCAATAGTGGCTTCGCGAAGGCCGGAATCGCCCCGCACCTGGTCGAACTCGACATTGTCCAGCTTCTTGCCGGTGACCTTTTCAGCGGCGTAGCGCAGAACGGCCTCCATCACGCCGCCGGAGTTGCCGAAGATGACTCCGGCGCCGGTATAGAAGCCGAAGGGCATATCGAAGGACTCAGGCTGCAGGCTATCGAAGATGATACCGGCGGACTGGATCATCTGCGCAAGCTCTTGCGTGGTCAACACATGATCCACATCGGGATCGCCATCGACGCTCATCTCCGGGCGCTGGGCCTCGAACTTCTTGGCCGTGCAGGGCATGATGGCGACGACTTTAAGATTCTTGCGTTCGACCTTGAGCTGATCGGGAAGCATCGCCTTCACGAGTGAACCGAACATCGCCTGCGGTGAGCGGCAGGTGGAAAGATTCGGCAGCAACTCTGGGAAGTACTGCTCCGCGTACTTGACCCAGCCAGGGCAGCAGGAGGTGAACATCGGAAGAGTTCCACCGTTTGTCTTGCGCTCCAGAAATTCCGTGCCCTCTTCAATGACCGTGAGATCGGCCGCGAAGGATGTGTCGTAAATCTGATCGAAACCGAGGTTCTTGAGAGCCGCAACGATGCGGCCCGTGGTGATTTCGCCCGGCTTCAGGCCAAAGCACTCGCCGAGACCGACGCGCACGGCTGGCGCGATTTGCACGACGACTGTATTTTTCGGATCGGCAAGCAAATCCCAAACCTGATCCACTTCGGACTTTACGGTTAGCGCGCCGGTGGGGCATACGCTGGCGCATTGTCCGCAGTTGACGCATTCGACGTCGCCGAGCAGTTTGCCGAAGGCCGGCTGCACGCTGACCTCATGGCCGCGATGGGCAAAATCAATTGCACCGATGCCTTGAATCTCCGCGCACATTCTGACGCAATCGCCGCAGAGGACGCATTTATTGGGATCGCGAACCAGTGAAGGAGAGGACTCGTCCAGCGGAACGGGAGTGTGCACGGACTTGAAGCGCACCTTCTTCACGCCCAACCGCAAAGCCAGGCTTTGCAATTGACAGTTGGCGCTGCGAGAGCAGGTTGGGCAGCTCTGATCGTGATTGGCGAGCAGCAGTTCCACCGCGATCTTGCGAATCTCTCGAATCTCCGGCGTCGTGGTGAGAACCTTCAAACCCGGCTCCGCGGGCGTGGAACATGCGCCCTGAATTCCGCGCCCTTCAATCTGCACCAGGCAGAGCCGGCAGGCGCCATAGACGCTGAGTTCGGAGTGATAGCAGAATGTGGGCAGGTCGATGTTGGCCTTGCGAACAAGCTCGAGCAGATTGCGCTCGCCTTCGATCAGCACTGTTTTTCCATCGATCGTCAAAGTTGGCTGAGTGACCTGGTTCATCTGGCTATATCCCTTCGACCGCATGAATTTTGCAGGCTGTTGCGCAGGCGCCACACTTGATGCACAGCTCAGGATTGATGTGGTGCGGCTGCTTCTTTTCACCCGTGATGGCACCGGTTGGGCAGGCCTTGATGCAGAGGCCGCAGCCTTTGCACTTCACCTGATTGATCTCAGGACTTAAAAGCGCCTTGCACCGGCCGGTTCTGCATTTCTTCTCGAAGACGTGCTCTTCGTATTCCTTGCGGAAGTAGCGCATCGTCGAGAGCACCGGATTCGGCGCTGTCTTTCCCAGTCCGCACAAGGAGCCGATCTGCACCGCGCGTCCCAGCTTGTCCAGCAGGGCAAGCGTGTTCTGATCGGCGCGGCCTTCAATCACGTCGTCGAGCAGCGCCAGCAGTTGCCGCGTTCCTTCCCTGCACAGTACGCACTTACCGCAGGATTCGCGTTGCGTGAACTCCATGAAGAAGCGCGCGATGCTCACCATGCATGTGCCCTGGTTCATCGCCACCAGTCCGCCGGAGCCGACCATTGCGCCGACAGCACGCAACGACTCGTAGGCCAGCGGAAGATCGAGATGCTCCTCGGTGAGGCAGCCGCCGGAAGGGCCACCAATCTGCACGGCCTTGAAGCCGGTCTTCCAGATTTTGCCGGCGTCGTCCGTCACTCCGCCGCCGATGTTGTAAACGATCTCGCGCAGCGTTGTACCGAACGGAACCTCAACCAGGCCGGTGTTGGAGACGTGTCCTGTAAGAGCGAAGGTCTTGGTGCCGGGAGATTCCTTGGTGCCAATCTGCTTGAAGACCTCGGGGCCTTCATTGAGAATGCGGCAGACATGAGCGAGCGTCTCGACATTGTTGATGATGGTCGGCTTGCCCCAGAGTCCGCTCTGAGCAGGGAAGGGCGGTTTGGGCCGCGGCATGCCGCGCTGGCCTTCGATCGATGCGATCATGGCCGTCTCTTCGCCGCAGACGAAAGCTCCTGCGCCTTCCATCACTTCGCACTTCATGGACAGGCCCGTGCCGAAGACGTTTTTGCCCAGAATGCCTTCGCGCTCCGCGGCCGCCACGGCGTTGCGCATGCGCTCGACAGCCAGCGGATACTCTGCGCGGACGTAGACCAGTGTTTCGTTGGCGCCAATCGCACGCGCAGCGATCATCAGGCCTTCAATTACGCTGTGCGGGTTGCCTTCCATTACGGAGCGATTCATGAACACGCCGGGGTCGCCCTCGTCGCCGTTGCAGATGACGTACTTCTTCGTGGAATTTTGAATGCGCGCCGCTTCCCACTTGCGGCCCGTCGGGAAACCGCCGCCGCCGCGTCCGCGCAGGCCGGAGTCGAGGATGGTTTTGCAGATCTCCTCGGGCGCCATCTCGACAAAGGCTTTTCTCGCCGCCTGATAGCCGCCGTGCAGCATAAATTCGTGAATATCCTCAGGATCGAGAAATCCGCACTCGTGCAGCACAAAGCGGCTCTGGCGCGCGTAGAAGGGATTGTCCTCGATGCCCTGGCAGCTTTTGCGCGTGGCGGGATCCTTATAGAGAAGCCGTTCCACCACCTGGTTACCGGCTAATGTCGTTTGCACGATCTCGGCAACGTCTTCCTTGCGCACCTTGGTGTAGAGAATGCCATCCGGCACAACCGAAACCAGCGGACCCATCTGGCAGAAGCCCTGACAGCCGCTCTTGGAGAGGCGAATCTCATCGCTGGTGGCTTCGGCGCGCAGTTCGAGAATCACCTTCAACCCCGCGCCCGCAATCTCGCTCTTGAATTGCTCGAAGACCTTCATGGCTCCGTTGGCCATGCATCCGGTCCCGGCACAAATGATGACCCGCCGCACCTGGGCAAGCGTCGAAATTCCGTGCCCATTGACCGGAGTGGACGTGAGAGCTTCCGTGTTATTCATTGACCACCTCGGCTGAGGGCTGCTCAGTTTCAAGAGCGGATGCGAGTCCCGCTTCAGTCGCTTTGATTTCGTCCACCAGAGCAACCGCGCGCTGCGGAGTGATCTGGCCGTAGACTTGTTCGTCGATCACGACGACCGGGGCCAATCCGCAAGCGCCCAGGCAAGCAACCGTCTCGATGGTGAAGAGCATGTCGGCCGTGGTCGCGCTCTTTTCGGTTGTGCCCAACTTCTCGCGCAGCGCATTCAGCACAGGCAGAGACTGCTTCACATGGCAGGCCGTTCCGTCGCAAATCCGGATGACGTGCTTTCCCTTCGGCTCCAGCGCAAAGTGCGCATAGAACGTAGCCACGCCATAGACGCGCGCCGGAGGAACATCGAGCGAGGTCGCCACATAGGTGAGCACCTCTTCCGGCAGATATTGGTACTCGTGTTGAATCGCCTGCAGGATCGGAATAAGTCCTGACGGGCGGCGGGAGTAATGATCGAGAATGCTGACCACTTTCTCAAATTTCTCCGCGCGATCAACAACAATAGGCATCGACGCCATCTAAACAGCCTCCTTCACTTGAATGGGCACCCTGAATCGTCTTGCCAGCTTCCATGAGAGTGAGGCCAGCGAATTGTAGAGGTCTTCGTTATGCACGATGATGTGTTCGGGAACTTTCAGCTTCACGGGAGCAAAGTTCCAGATGGCCTGGATGCCCCCTTTCACCATTTCATCCGCAACCGCCTGCGCCACCTCGGCTGGGGTGGTGATGATTCCCAGATGGATACTCATTCTCGGGGCAAGATCGGCGAGCTTGTCGAGAGACAATACTGCCTTTTCATGAACCCATTGCCCGACTTTGGCCGGGTCGGTATCGAAGGCAGCCACGATCCTCAAGCCAAACTTCGAGAAGCGTTCGTGGCCGAGCAGCGCTGTGCCCAGATTGCCCGCCCCCACAAGAAACGCCTCGTTGATGTTGTTCCAGCCCAGAAACGTCTCGATGGCCTGGATCAGTTCGGAGACCGAATAGCCGGTCTTTGGCTTGCCGATGATCCCGGTGTATTGCAGGTCTTTGCGCACTTGCACAGGAACGAGGCCCAGATCCTGGCCGATCGCGCTGCACGAGACCCGGCTGATCCTCTTGGCCTCAAGCTCCACCAGATAATGGTGGTATTGGGGGAGCCGCTGGAGGCTCGGCTGCGGAATCGACCGCGCTTCTGGCCTACTGAGTGGCAGTGGATTCGATAAATCCATATCGATAACCATATACCGAGTGTAGGGTGGGATGGTTTTGCAGACAGTGACGGCGGTCACGGAACCACGAGTGCAGAATCATCAGCGAGGAATCGGCGCCAAGGACTACGTAATATATTGATAAAAATCAGTTTGCGATATGGATGATGATCAGTCATCTGAAGTCGGCAAGTGTTCATGAATTTGCCGGTCGCAAGCCGATGGCAAAATGCTCACCCAGGCAGATGGACCAGTTCACTCGCCGGAATAAGCGATTTGCAAAATGCCGCTTCCGGGAGTTTCGTCGAATACACACGCGGGTGTGGTGAGAGAAGGATTTCTTAACTCGGAGGCAGTTTGGCGCACGTTTTCGAAGGAGGGAAGGGCGGTTGGTGACCTCGAATCGTCACGAAGACACCGTCAAGTTGATGGCTAGAGCATTTCTCTCATAG
>PLPA01000013.1 GCA_003159355.1 Acidobacteriaceae bacterium
CACCTGATGCACGCCATCGGCCACGAAGTGAAACGCCGCCAGCCTACGACCAACATCTGCTACGTCTCCGCGGAAAAATTCACCAACGAGATGATCACCTCGCTGCGCAACGACCGCATGACCAGCTTCCGCGACCGCTTCCGCACCGTGGACGTGCTGCTGGTGGACGACATCCAGTTCATCGCGCAAAAAGAGCGCACCCAGGAGGAGTTCTTNNCAGATCGTGATCGCCAGCGACCGTCCGCCCAAGGAGCTGGCGGAGATTGAGGACCGGCTGCGCTCGCGCTTTGAAATGGGCCTGATCGCCGACATTCAGCCGCCCGATCTGGAGACCAAGGTCGCCATTCTGCAAAAAAAGGCGGAGAGCGAGCAGGTGCAGTTGCCCGCCGATGTGGCGATGTTTGTGGCCACAAATGTGCGCACCAACGTGCGCGAGCTGGAAGGCGCGCTGGTGCGGCTGATCGCCTGGTGCCAGCTCAACCGCATGGAGATCACGCTGGCAACCACCCAGCAGTGCCTCAAGCAGTTCATNNCGCAAGATCACCATCGAGGCCATTCAGCGCGCCGTCAGCGAGAACTTCGGCATGAGGATCGTGGATCTGAAGCAGAAGAACAACTCGCGCAACGTGGTGGTGCCGCGCCAGATCGCGATGTACCTGGCCAAGCAGATGACCGAAGCCAGCCTGCCGGAAATTGGCCGCCAGTTCGGCAACAAGCACCATACCACGGTGATGCACTCGATTGCCAAGATCGGCGAACTGCGCCGCGTCGACAAGGACCTGCACCGCACACTGAACAAGCTGCAGGAGCAGTTGAACGCGTAGCGGTAAATCGAATAGGCAATAGCGAAGGCCGCACAATGGCGGCCTTTGTGCCTGCACGGTCTTGGATCAGACACCTGCTATGGTTATTGCCTTACGATCACGTGGCCACTCTCTCGCTTTAATACCTCATTAGGCCGTTTTCTTCCATTGACCCTAATCAGTCCCAAATCTTCGCTGGCTTTCAGCCATTCACGTAAGTCTGTTTCGTAGACCGTTGGGAATTGTAAAGTCTCAGCCCAACAATCCTCGTAAAGAACCTCGCCTCGCTCAGATATGAGAGAATCAAGGGCACTTTTGGCGTTATCCTTACTCCTCGCAGATAGCCTCCGGTATCGTTCTTCGCGTTTGTAGAGAACATCTGATGAGAAAAGATCGAGGATGGGGCGTTTATCTTGTTGCAGTTTAGCCCGAACAAGTTCTGTCTCTCGTTCGGTCTGTCGTTCAACTTGCTTGAAAACCTCTACACCCTTTGCATTTCGCGTCCCATAGATAAGAAAAAAGTTAATAGCGTCCTGATCTGGCTTCATCACCGGAAGCGCACATACATATCGAAAGTCTCCCTGCCTTCGAATCGAGTCGCAATACCGTCTAACTACCTCGTCCTCGATTTCTTCGTGGCTGAGAGATCGAATTTCTCGGTAGTCAGAACCAAGAATCTTATCCATATTGGTCGCTTCGTCGTGAAGAAAGCGCAAAATATGGTAGGACATGAGATTGATCAGCACCTCTCCGGGATTGATCCGCAATAACGGCTCAAGTGCATCAATCTCGGCTTGTGTCCAGCCTGTGGGATCGACGAAGATGAAAGCGAATGATGGCTGGCTTGTGACGAATCTGATAATCTCAGAAGTTCGCTCCCTGAAATCCCAGTGGTGAGCTTCAACATGGACATTCCCATCGCTAACGCTCTCAGCGAATGCAGCTAGCTGCTTGTACGGCCCCGCGCTCCTTTCGATCAGGAGCGCTTTGAATCGGGGACTCTTATTCTGGCTATGAAGCCATTCCTTCGACTCTTTCAATACCTTAACAGCTATGCCAAATGAAGTATCGCTGAAATCCAAAGACCGCGACTCCCACGGTCCAGCACAGCAATCAACGTATGAGAATCCCTTCCAAGAAGAGCCAATAATTCTAGTTGCAGCCTCCAGGTATTTTCGAAGGGCAAAGTGCTTAATCCCGGTCTGCTCGCGATCTGAATATTCGTCGTTCATTTTGCTCTGGATTCAATTAGGCAGTGGCAAGGATTGGCAGTTCGTCATACGTAAAACCGTCAAGTTCCCGGCCTGTCTCGTGCTTTCGCACGCCACCCCATTGCTTAAAGAAGAAAGGTACGTTGGCGTCTTGGCATTGCTCGCGTATTGACCGGACCCAAGCGCCCTTCATTTCACGCGCGCCTGGGCCACTTTCACCACCGACGATAACCCAGGAAATCCCTGTAAGATCTATCGAGCCAAGATCCTCTAGCAACGGTTCGATAGAGAGAAACCGAACGCTGGCTGGAGCTTCCCGCAACTCGTCAATCCGAGGTAGACCATGCTTCCTGTTTTCAACGCTGACGCCCCACCAGATATGCGGCAGGTGCGAGAACTCAAAAAGCTCATCCTTCAGGAGAGCCTTCAGCCGTTTGGCCCGCTTTGTGAGCACCTGATAGGTGTGCCAATCGGCTGCCTTCATGACCTGCGCTACTTGTCGGATATAGGCTACAGGAACCTTCTCATGAAACAGATCACTCATTGAATTCACAAAGATCCTGCGAGGCTGCTTCCATTCAAGGGGTGTCTCAAGTTTTGATGGCACTAAGCGCAGGTCGAAACCCTGTTCATAAGGGTGACCTGGGACTCCTCTGAAGCGTTCAGCGAATGTTTCGGCATAGCAATGCTTACAGCCGGGGCTAATTTTGGTGCAGCCACGTACTGGGTTCCATGTGGCGTCCGTCCACTCGATTTTTGATTGATCGCTCATCTACGTTCTCAGAATTATCTCTGATTTCGCGGGTCTTTGCAATTTCTTCGCCTAAAATGTACCCTCATGGTAACGACGCATAGCCGGGTGCCCCAGGTCCGGCTTCTCAGACTTGAGAGACCACGAACCTCATGCCATCGGGAATCGCGAAACTTTATTTTGGATATGCGCAGTCCGATACGGTTGCGCAGTTGACCCGCGGATACAATGGGGATGGATGGGTGGGCGCGTCGCCACTCTCCAGGGACTTCCCCCTATGGCTTCCGTCGCAACCGCACCTTCTGATCAACTGAGCGCTGACCCGAGCGAGGCAGCGTCCCGCCCCGATGCGGCGCGGCACCAGGTGCGCATGGGCCGCGCCGCAACGGTGGGCGAGGGCATCAACTGGCTGACACTGGTTGTCTTGATCGTTTTTCATCTGGGCGCGGTGGCGGCGCTCTTCTTTTATACCTGGCAGCGACTGACGGTGATGGTGGGACTGTATGTGCTGGCCATCAATGTGGGCATCGGCATGTGCTACCACCGCCTGCTGACCCATCGCGGCTACCAGGTTCCTAAATGGCTGGAACATAGCATGGCCGTCTGCGCCACGCTCTCGCTGGAGGGCGGCCCCATCTTCTGGGTGGCCACGCATCGCGTGCATCACCAGTTCAGCGACCGCGAGGGCGACCCGCACACCCCCCGCGAAGGCGACTGGTGGGCGCACCTCGGCTGGATTGTCTGGGGCAGCGCATTGCACGCGCAGACTCATGNNTGGGCTGGCTTTGGGGCGGCTGGCACAACGCCGTGGGAATGCTGCTGTGGGGCGGCTTTCTGAGGGTGACGCTGGGCCTGCACGCGACATGGCTAGTGAACTCGGCCACGCACTTGTGGGGCAGCCGGCGCTTTGATACGCGCGACGACTCGCGCAACAACTGGTGGGTGGCGCTGGTGACGGGCGGCGAGGGCTGGCACAACAACCATCACGCCCATCCGGTCTCGGCCCGCCATGGCTTTGCCTGGTATGAGATCGACCCTAACTACTGGGGCATCTGGCTGCTGGCGAAGCTGGGACTGGCGCGCAAGATTCAGGGGCCGAAGTTCGATCGCGCGAACCCCAGGCCGGCAGGAATCTGAAGCCATTCAATCCAACAAACGGGTGCCCCACCTTCGGCACGTCTTTGCTTTTGTGCCCAAGGTGGGATAGATTCATCAATCCATGAGCGAAATATCCCGTTTACATTCTTGCATTTGAGGCGTAATCTGTTGTCGGGTTTCAATTTGGTCAAGCCCGAAAATGAACAGGTGTCGTTTTGGGGCGAAAAAATTTGCAGAATATCTCTTGCCAAAGTGTTAATCTTTAACTTAATATTCGGGAGATGAGGATTGAGCGTCGAACGAAGGCTGGCATTTCACGGGAAGATGTTCCGGATCGCGTTTGCCCGCGACCGCGATGGCGCTTACCCCGCTGAGGAGTTCTTCGATCAACTGGCAATTGCCGATAAGGCGAAGATGGACCAACTTTTTCGCATCTTGGGTGACAATGAAAAACATTCCAATCCAAAGAAATTCGGCGATCTTGGCGACGGACTTTATGAATTCAAGTCCTTCCAAATCCGGATGCCGTTTGCCTATGCAAAGGACGAGAGAGGTCTGATTCTCATTACGCACGGTTTCTGGAAGAAACGGGACAAGGCACCTCCGTCTGAGATTGCGCGAGCCAGAAGAATTCTCAAAGAGGATGCTGAGACTTCCAAAATCGTTGTAATCACCGATCAAAAAACAAAGAGAAAGCGGCCATGACCACCAAACATGATGAATTGATGCTGGATCCTGAGTATAGGAAGCTCTATGCACTTGAGGGGCTTATCGCAGACACGGCACAACTGATTTGGGATTTGCTGGAGCACCGCAATCTGAAACAGGCTGACCTTGCTCGCCTTCTGAACAAGACGCCTGCTTTTGTGTCGCAACTCTTGAATGGGAAGGCCAACATGACCATCCGTACACTTGGAGAGGTCATGTATGCGCTTGGTGCTACGGTCAAGATTGATGCGCAAGATGAACACAAATCCACATGTGAAGCGACGGATGACAACGAAATGCACACTCTTCGAATCCATTTCTCCCCCGACACACCATACCAATATGCGTCGAGGGGCATCGTTCCTCTCTTCAATGTCGGCAACAGTAAACCTGTGCATGGGAGCGGCCCAAAAATTTATTGGGAGGAGTCTGGAATCATTCACTCAAAACCACATGACTCCGATACTAGTTCAGAGGTAGCAGCATGAACACTTTTACGATTTTCCAAACCAAAGAAGAAACTGAATTCGCAATTGCGGTTAATCATAATGCGCAGATCAGCGATGTGCGCCTTGCACGCGCAAAAGTCGCTGCCGATCATCCTGAAAACGCTCTCAAGAACCCGATAACCGTCACGATAGGGGTAAAGGCCAGACAAGTCGAAAGCACTAACAGTCAACTGTTGGTTGCAGTTAGCTTTCGCTTGGCCGGATCAATAAACGAAGACCAACCGAAGAAAAGAAACGTACTTTGCGTAGAATGCACATTCGAAGTGAACTACCAGCTTCGGCCGGATTTTACGCCAACAGCCGAGCAAGTCAAGGCTTTTAAGGACGGGAATGCGATTTTTAATTGCTGGCCTTACTGCCGCCAGTATATTCAAGAGATGATTCAGCGATTGGGTTATCCCCCGTTGGTACTCCCGTTCCTTCGCGTTCAAACCAGACACCGGGAAAACCGGAGATTGTCGAAACCGGAGTAGATTCTTCACTTGCTTTTAGAGTCTGCGGGTGGCTCACATCTCAATCTACTTGCCTACTTTGGCCCGCACCCATAGCACGGCAAAAAGCGGTAGCGCCACAACCAGCACCAGCACTCCAGCCGGAAAGCCGACATAGCGGTAGCTGTCGGCGTAGCTCACCGCATGGTGGCCAAAGAGATTCCACCCCAGCAGCGCGAAGATGGCAACGGTCGTCGTGGCAAAGAAGGTGAAGAAGGCCGACGCGAAGGCCAGCAGCAGGCTGGTGAACAGGCCGAAGCCTCGCAGCGGGAAGCCGAGCACCGTTCCCCCTTCGGATTGCGGCGATTGCGCCATCATGAGAGCCTCGTTAGTCTAGAATACTGTCTTATGGCGAGCAGCGCACAAGTCGAGCTTTGGCAGGCGGAGAAGGTGGCTGCACAGGTGGCCGTGGCCCAGGCCCCCAACGGAATTCACTACGCAATGTGGGGCGAGACGCGCGTCTCGGATGCGGACCTGGAGCGGCTGGTGGGCGCCGTGCCGGCCACGCTCTCGGCGGCGCTCGAACACCGCGCATATTACTTTGTCCCGCTGGCCATCGCCGACACCGACGAGACGATGGTCGCACCCGGCTACACCGTCGATCTGGGCGACCGCGCCATCTGCCATCGCAACGCGGCCTTCGGCGCGACCGAGGCGGTTTTTCTCTCCACGCGGCTGGTCGAGGACCGCTTCGGCCTGGCCTTNNAACGTGGCCCACAACTTTGTTGAGGCCGCGGGAGTTCCGGAGAGCTTTGCCGCGCTGGCCTGGCTGCAGGCCGACGCCCAGGTGCGCGGCGAAACCAGCCAGGACGCCTGGGAGACGCGCCGCCGCGCCCAGGACAGCCACGGCGGCAACCAGAGGAGCATCGACGAGCGCGCCCGCAGCGCCTACTTCGAGTCGGCCTTTTCGGATGC
>PLPA01000067.1:0-656 GCA_003159355.1 Acidobacteriaceae bacterium
GCGCCGATGCGGCGGACGGGGGCGTCGAGCGCGTCGAATAATTCATCGCCGATGCGGGCGGCGATCTCCGCGCCATAGCCCCAACTGAGCATGTCCTCATGAGCGACGATGACGCGGCTGGTCTTGCGGACAGACTCGGCGATAGCCTCCCAGTCATAAGGATTCAGCGTGCGCAGGTCGAGGATTTCCACGTCGATGTTGTGCTCTCGCCTGGCGCGCTCGGCGGCTTGCAAGCTGCGCGGGACCAGAGCGCCGTAGGTGACGATCGTCAGGTCAGCGCCGGCGCGGACCAGGCGCGCCTTGCCGAAGGGAATGGCGAAGTCGGGACCGGGATAAGGCGCGCGGTCGTGGGTCTCGCGGTAGAGCCGCTTGTGTTCGAGGAAGAGCACCGGATCGTCGCAGCGAATGGCGGTGCGCAGCAGGCCGTTGGCGTCGAGGGCGTTCGACGGGAAGACGACGCGCAGGCCGGGGATGTGGGTGAAGAGGCTCTCGCCCGATTGCGAATGATAGATGGAGCCGCCGGTCAGGTAGCCGCCGATGGGCGCGCGAATCACCACCGGGCAAGCCCATTCGCCGTTGGAGCGCCAGCGCAGCACGGAGAGTTCGTTGTGGATCTGGTGCATCGCCGGCCAGATGTAATCGAAGAACTGAATCTC
>PLPA01000067.1:738-6503 GCA_003159355.1 Acidobacteriaceae bacterium
TTGATCAGGTCGGCCATGGTGCGGGACTTCGCGTCCGGCGCATCGCTTTCTTTGTGTTCGGCGGCAAAGGATGAGCTGGTGGGGTCCAGGTCTTCGGAGTAGACGTGCCGGGTGACCTCCGCGACCAGCGGCAGCGGAGCTTGCAAGGCGCGCTCGGCGGCCTCCGCGACTTCATGGTCCAGTGAGTGCTCCAGGGCGATGAGTTCATCCTCGGTCAGGATGCCCTCGCGGAGCAGGCGCGCCCTCATCTTCACCAGTGGATCGCGCAGCGCGTCGGCTTCGCGCTCGGCCTGGGAACGATAGAGCCGGTCGTCGTCGGAGAGCGAGTGGGAGTAGGCCCTCATGCAGTGGCCGTGAACAAAGGCCGGCCCCAGCCCGGCGCGGCAGTAGGCCACAGCGGATTGAAAGGCCCGGAAACTGGCCTCCGCATCGGTGCCGTCCACCTCGGCAAAATAAAAATTCGGATGGTTGGCCACCAGCCGCGAGATGTTGCCGCCCGGCATGCTCACCTCGACCGGAGTGCTGATCGCGTAGCCGTTGTCCTCCACGCAAAAGATCACCGGCAGCTTGCGGTTCGAGGCGGTGTTCATCGCCTCCCAGAATTCGCCCTGCGAGGTGGAACCCTCGCCCAGCAAGGTCAGCACCACCTCGTCGCCGTGAAACTTCACCTCGCGGAAGGCGCGGTAGTCGCCATCGGCCTTGGCTGCGGCTTCGGGATGGCCGCTGAAATAGCGCCCGGCCTCGGCGCAGCCAACTGCGTGCAGCAACTGCGAGGCGGTGGCGGAAGATGTGCTGACGATGTTCAGCGCACGGCTGCTCCAGTGCGTCGGCATCTGGCGGCCGCCGCTGGCCGGATCGGTGGCCGCGCCCACAGCCTGCAAGAGCATTTCGTCCGGGGTGACGCCCAGCGCCAGGCAGAGCGCGCGGTCGCGATAGTAAGGAAAGAACCAGTCGTAGCCGGGACGCATGGCCAAAGCCGCGCCCACTCCCAGCGCCTCGTGGCCCGCGCCGGAGATTTGGAAGTAGGTTTTCTGCTGGCGCTTGAGCAGGATTTCGCGGTCGTCCACGCGGCGCGAGAGCACCATCAGCCGGTAGATCTCGACCAACTGCCGAGGGCTGAGGCTGCCGGAGCCTGCCGACACGGACTCGCGAGCGCTGGAAACTGCCACTTCCATTCTCTTGCTCCTCATGTGCCTGTTTGATTCAATTACGGGGAATTTGGACCAACTTTGTTCATTGTAACAACGCGGAGGGCAGTGGCAGTCTAGTCTATTAAGAGGAGTCTGGAATGCAATCTTTGTTATTTTTGCTGGCAATGAGAACGGGGATATTTGCCGAAGAGCGCTTCCTGGGGCGGTTGCTGGACCATTGGGGCGTCGATGGCGAGGAGTTTGTCCGCGGCAAGCTGCCGCACCTGCTTGTGGTGGCGGCGATTGCCTTTGTTCTCATGCGGCTGCTGCGCCTGATCACCTTTCACATGAACCGCGCGGCGGAGCGGAACTCGGCCACCCCCGCTCACACTGCCCAGGTCAAGACGGTGGCTGGGGTTGTCCGCACCACCGGACTGGCCATTATCTGGGTGATCGCCGGATTGCAGATTCTGGATACCCTGGGCGTGAATCTGGCGCCATTGCTGGCCTCGGCCGGGATTGCCGGAATCGCTCTCGGCCTGGCCGCGCAGAACATCGTCAAGGACGTGCTCAACGGCATCCTCATCCTCATCGAGGACCAATTCAACGTGGGGGACACGGTGCGCCTGGCCGGCTTGAGCGGCGTTGTGGAGGCGATGACGCTGCGCAAGACCACGGTGCGCGACGCCGACGGCACGCTGTACATTGTTCCCAACTCGCAGATCACCACCGTCGCCAACCTGAGCGTGGGCTATTCGGTGGCCACCGTGAACGTGAGCGTGGATTTCTCGGCCAACCCCGACCAGGTGCTGGAGCTATTGAAGGGCATCGCGATGGAGATTCGCACCAGCGAGGAGTTCCGGGAGGCATTTATTGCCGACCCGCAGATTCTGGGCGTGGATGCGATCAAAGGCTCGGAGCTGATCTTCCCGGTGGTCTTCAAGACGCTGGCCACAAAACAATACGCGCCGGTGCGGGAGTTCCGCCGCCGCGTGCGGCTGGCATTGGAAGAAAACCATCTGCTCCCCGGCGACCCTAACCGGGTTTTCAACACATTCATGGACACGGCGGCGAGCGGACGCGGCGGGTCAACCACGGAGGCCGCGCAGGGAGCCGATCCCACCCTGCTCAAGCCGCAGGATGGGAATCCCTTTAGCGGCCAGTAAGGGGCGAAGAGATTAAGAGGCTCGGAGGGATGATCGGGGCGCAACCTGGACCGGGCTACACACGGCTTATCGCGCGGCGGCCTCTGGACGGGCCAGCCGAAACGGAGATCCCGGCAAAGCCCGTCCGAGCGGGTGATTTCCAAGCTGATTCCAGGGTCTTCACCACGACTGAATGGTTGGACTTACCAGGAATATTCAGACCAGCTTGCCGGAATAACTGCGGCTATGGCGTGGTTGTGGTTGTGGTTTGGGTCTGCCGCTCCTCAACTGGTTTCGTGGTTGTAGTCGTTTTTTGCTTCTCCTTCATCACTCTCTTGTGATGGTGCTTGACCTTTGTTTTTTCCATGGTCGTCTGAGTGGTTTTGGTATGCTGCTCATCTGTCGGAGTCTGTGTCGTCGTGGTGGTGGATTGCGTGGTGTCCTGCGACCATACCGGCAGCGACAGCGCAAGCACGGCGAGCGATCCGAAAACCACGCCAAATATCTTCCTGGATTTCATTTGTTTCTCCTTATTTTTTCCCTGAAATGAGTTGCGCACGGAATCTCCCGCTGCGAACTGCTTCTTTGGAAGCATCGATAGAATCGCTCATCTCCAAACGCATTTCTGTGCAGAATGGCTCATGTGCAAGCGCGCCGCGCGGCTATAGCAAAACCACAATAGGTGTACCCAAGGCTACGACTCTAAAGTGTTGATTTCCTTAAGAAATCAACACCCTTGATGAGGCTGTTATGGGCATGGAAATTGTGGTTTTGCTCTAAATCCCGGACTTCAAACCGGGTTTTCCATGGCTTCCAGAAGCGCCTCTGCGTCGGTGATCGGCGGCATGCAGGTGCGTCCGCGGCAGACGATGGCCCACGCCGCTGCGCCTTCCGGCTTGGGAAGATGGAGCAGGGTTTCGGCCAGCGCCTCGGGAAGGCTTTCCGGAACCAGCCGTTCAGGATCAATGCGCATCACGGTTTTGTTGACGACGAAGCGGCCCGCGGCCATCGTTTCAAGACGTTCGGCTTCAGAACCGGAGCCCACAACCACCACTTGAATCGGATCAAGCAGCAGCCGCTCCAGGGCCAGCCCATAGCTGCCGGCGTAGAGGCCGAAGTGCTCGACGATTCCGGCAAAGGAGGTCAGCGTCTCCTCGGCAATCTCGCGAAACTCCTTGCGTCCGCTCAGGGCTTCCACTCGCAGCAAGGCCGAAGCGGCGGTGGGGTTGCCGGCGGGGGTGGGCGAGTCCTGCAGCGGCTTGCGCCGCGCGGCCAGAGCGCCCAGCGGCGATGCGCCAACAACTTGAGCCGCGTCAAAAAATGCTCCCGCCGTCCGGTCGCGGAAGCGGGCGATCATCGCGTCGGCCAGTTTGACGGCCGCGTGGTAGTAACGCATCTCGCCGCTGGAAAACCAGCCGTCGATGCAGGCGTGAACGGTGAAGGCGTAGTCGTCCAGCGTGCCGGGAACCTTCTCCGGCGGCAGCGCTGCTTCGCTCTGTTTGTCGCCATAGGCGATCACGTGGCAGAGCGAATCGCCGCCATCCCAGGCCTCCCGCAGCAGCCGGTCGAGCGTGAGCAAGGCAAACTCCCGCGCCGAGGCGATTTTCAGGATGCGCGCCGCCTCCAGGAAGGCCGTCACCGCCATCGCGTTCCAGCCCGTGTAGAGCGTGCGGTCGATGAAGGGCGCGGACCGCTGGGCGCGGGCCGCCAGCAGCGCGCAACGGGCCAAGTCCACTAGCACTCGCAGCTCGTCCACGCTCCGCCTTGATTCGCCCGCCAGTTCCTCCAGGGTACGGTCCAGGTGAAGGACGTTCCGGGCCGGATCGTGGTGCATATCGCCCAGTTCGCCGATCCCCCAGAAGAGCAGCGCAATCTCCGCATCGTCCTCGGAAAACTCCGCTGTATGCAATGCCACGCGCGCCTCTGCCAGCGTCCAGGTAAAGTAGTCGCCGTCGTCGTCGAGATTAATGTCGGCGTCCTGCGAGGCATAAAAGCCGCCGCGCTCGCGGTCGGTCATGGTTGTGTCGAGCCAGCCCACGATCTCCTTGGCGGTTCTCCGAAAATCCTCGCTGCCCAGGCTCTGAAAGCCATGCAGGTAGTTGCGCAGCAGCTCGGTGTTGTCGTAGAGCATCTTCTCGAAGTGCGGCACCCGCCAGCGCTCATCCACGCTGTAGCGATGAAAGCCGCCGGCCAGTTGGTCGTAGACCCCGCCCCGCGCCATGCGCTCCAGCGTTGCATCGAAAGCCTCTACGGCTCGTTCGTTGCCGCGATTGGAACCCACTTCCAGCAGCAGGTCCAAAGCGCCGGGGTGGGGGAACTTGGGCTGCGAGCCAAAGCCGCCGTTGCGCGAGTCAAATTGCGCGAGAATCGAGCCGGCGATCTTGTCCACCAGCGCCAGCGAAAGCTCGCCGCCTCGTCCGGAAAAGCTCTCATTGTGCTCGATGGCGGCCATCGAGCTCGCCGCCGTTTCCAGCGCCTCATCGCGCCGCTCGCGCCACACCTGGGCCAGCGTCGTCAGCACCCGCCCAAAGCCCGGCCGCCCGTAGCGGTCGTCGGGCGGAATATAGGTGCCGCCAAAGTAAGGCCTGCCGTCGGGCGTAAGAAAGACCGTCAGCGGCCAGCCGCCCTGGCCGGTGATGGCCGAAACCGCGGCCTGATAGCGCGCATCCACGTCGGGGCGCTCGTCGCGGTCCACCTTCACGGCCACATAACATTCATTGATAATCGCGGCGATCCGCGGGTTTTCGTACGACTCCCGATCCATCACGTGGCACCAGTGGCACCAGACCGCGCCAATATCCAGCAGGATGGGCTTGTCTTCCGCCTGGGCGCGGGCAAAGGCCGCCTCACCCCAGGGATGCCATCGGACCGGCTGATGGCGCGCCGAGCGCAGGTAAGAAGAGGCGGAGTCTTCGAGCAGGTTGGCGGAGCCGGATTCGGCGGGCGTGGGGAAAACGTCCTTGTCCATGCGCTGAGGATACATGGATTGCGCCCATGGTGGCCAGAAGCGCAGCAAAGCCTTGAAGCAAAAAAGGGGACAGGCCTCAGCCCGTCCCCCTATGCATTCCACAGCGGCACATCCCTAGAAGTGATAGGCCACGCCAACTACCGGGTTGTAAATGTTGTACCACTTGTTGGTGGTGAAAGTGGCTATGCCAAAGGTCGGCACCTTGGTGACCATGCCGCGGTACTCGGCGCGGATGTCAAAGCTGGGGCTGATCTCGTAGGCAATACCGGCGCCGTAGATGCCGCCGATTTCGGTCTGTCGATTGGCGTCGATATTCTTTGTGCCGGAGTTGCGAATGGGCTGGAAGATGAATCCGGCCGCCCCAGCCTCGACAAAGGGATTGAATTTGCGGAAGTTGAAGGTGCGCACGTAGGCGGCCGAAACCTCCTGATTGCGGGTCAGAATGGCCTCGACGAGAGGATTGGTATGGTAGGTAATCTTGTTTTGGTATGTCATGCCATAGTTGGCTTCGAGGGCGCTGGA
>PLPA01000037.1:0-7735 GCA_003159355.1 Acidobacteriaceae bacterium
TGCCCAATAAATAGCGGAGCAACGCGTCCCTTCGCGTGGGCTCGTGGGAAGAATTCCTTTCTTTCCATGAAGGATTATCCATTTGAAGACTTTCGCAGAAAACGCGGACGCAAGAACGCGGTCGCCGAGCTTTCGGTAGATTATTCGGTCCCGGATATCCGTGATTTTGTCATCAGTGTAAGCGAACTCGGCGGCGGTCGACCGGACAGAAAGATTTGGCCGTAAAATCTAAGCGTATCGAAACCTTCAGCGCCGCAGCCGTTTACGCATGGAGCGCTTGCCGGTCGGCTCCGGCGGAGCCACTGCCAGCAAAAAAGTCGGCGCTCAACTGGTTTGCGAGTATTCTCGGACGGTGCTGCCGACAATTGACGCGGTCTACAGACTCAGGCCGAGGTCGGTGGTGTCTTTGCTGCCGGACTGCACTTGGGCATTGTCTCCCAATGAGTGAGCCGAGGATTGACCGGCTTGCTCAAGAGCGGTTTCTCGTGTGATCGGCTGCGCCTGGCGGTCGTAGAATTGGCCTTGCTGGTCGATGTGCAGCCAGCTTCCCGCATGGGTGTGCTGGTAGCTCTGGACTTCGCCGGTCTCGCGCTTCCACTCGTAGTCTGACGCTTCCTTTGGCAGGGCTGTTTGGATTGGAGCATTGTGCCGGTGGTCTATGTCGGCAGCGGTGCTAATGTTTTCAGGTACGTGGATGTTCGTCTCGGCAAGAATCTGGCGGCGAAGTTCTTCCTGTGAATGCTCTTTGCTGTTGTTCATCGGTGGCTCCTTTGTCTGGGTTTGCTGGTTGATGTTCGGTTCGACCTGGGCTTTTTGAAGGTCTACGGCTGAGGTCTTTGTCACGTCGGTACTAAGGCGTTCACTCAGAATCGCGACATCGTTGGTGTAGATCCGAACGTCCTCGGAAGCGCGGGATACGGAGACGTAGGCGAAGCGGGTATTGATGAGTGCCGGGTGAACTTTCGTGTCCATATTGACCAAAACCCGGTCCGCGGTAAGCCCCTGGGAATTGTGCGAGGTCACGGCGTAGCCGTGATCGAAGTGGCGCATTTGCGCGGCGTCGAAAGCGATAGTGAGCTCTTTCGCGCCGTCCATTTTCACGCTGATTTGATTGCTGTCGATCCGCTCGATGGTCCCCATATCTCGATTCGATACGGCCAGATCGCGGTTGTTGGCAGTGAACTGGATGCGGTCGCCCTGAGCAAAATCGCGGTCAATCTCGCGGTAGGCCGCGATTCCTTGCAGCCGCTTTGGGTCATAGGTGACTTGCTGACCGTCCGACTTCTGGACGGTGATCTGGTTCTCTTTATGGTTGGCGGAGACAACGGTTGCGTAGCTGCCTTTTTCAATGCCGTGTTCCTTGCTGCCCCGCGTGTAATGGAGAACGTCGTCGGGCTGGTATTGCGCCGCCCAGCTTCGATCAACGCTGGTCATGTCGGATCGCGGCGTGAGCACGTTCATGCTGTGATTCTCTTTGGAGACGACGCCGGATGTCTGCAATTCAGTGCGGATTGCATTGTTGATTTCCTGGCGGCTGGCGTTGTCGGGCGAGACGACCAGCGTGTTCTCAGGCATGGCGACATAGTTCTTGGCGATGGCTTCAATGCGCTGGACGTTGTCCGATATTTCCGTGACGCGGCCCTGTTGTTGCAAGAGCGTGAGGCCGATAGCGGCCTCATTCCTCGACAGGTGTTCGACCGCGCGAAGTAGCTCTGGATCTTTCTGTCGCATGATCTGGTCGAGCTGTGAAGTTTGCATCCCCGCGAGTTGCATCTGCTCAAAGGGTTTGCCTGCATCTACGCTCTGATGCTGGCGTGTGTCGCCGATAAGAAGCACTCGATCTTGCGGCCCAATCTTCTCCATAAACGCTTGCATCTGGCGGGTGCTGGCAAGGCTCGATTCATCGATCATATAGAGGTGGCGGCTGTGTGGATCGCCGCTGAACTGCTCTTGGCCGCCGCGTGCAAGGAAGCCTTGCAAAGTGCCAGCGGTGAGGCCAGCGTCGCGCAGTTGAGCGGCGGCGCGACTGGTCGGGGCGAAGCCCTCGACCGCGTAACCGTTGCGCTCTGCGCCCTCACGAATCGCTTCCAAGGTGGTGGTCTTGCCGGTTCCGGCGAGCCCTTGCAAGCCATGTACACGGTCGCGGCTGGTCAGCACTTCCTCGATGGCTCGGCGCTGTGCTGGATTCAAGAATTCGCGGGTGGCCGCGTGAGTTGCCGCCTCTTCTTTCGGCATCATCGGCTCAATGATATTCTGGCCGCGCTGCATGTGGCCGACGGTTGCAAGCTCTGCCGCGATGGTCTCGCGGGTGGTGAACTGCCGTCCCGTCTCGTGCTTCTGCCCCGGCGCGATTTTGAACTCGCCGGTATTGTGCCGCTGGTCGAAGTTATCGCGTACCTGGCTGTAAGTGAGGTCGCCCATGCCGCGCCGCAAGGCGTCGCGCATGATCGCGCGTTCGTCTGTGACGGCCTCGCGTTCAAAGCCGCGATCCTTGGCAAAGGTGACGGCTTCCTGTGCGCGCCGGGGCACATCCGGCACGCGATTCTGCTGCAATGTTGCGGCGCGCTCCTTGGCCTCGGCGACAACGCGGTCGGCCTGGTTGCCAAAGTCAGCCGCGATCTTTCGATGAGCGGCGAGCACCTCGGAAGACGAGGGAATATCCTTTTTGTCTCGTGTGTTGTGCGCGGCAATCTGCGCGGCCTCCGGCCCACTAAAGTCGCTCCGCGCGACGGCCTCCTCGATCTGCTGGCGGCGCGGGCTGGATGCCTCTAGGTACTCCGGCGAGTATCCCTTTATGTCCGGTGCGCCACTCTTGCCGGCCTCGATCTGGTAGCCGAGATTGCGAAGCCGGAAGGTCAGCTCCGATTGGTAGACAGCGGTTGCAAACTGTTGGCTATCGAAGTAGCTTTGCGGTTGAATAGCGCGAGTGGAGCCGTCTGTCCGCTCTGTCATATTGAAGATCACGGCATGGGTATGAAGCTGCGGAGCTGCATATCCATCGACCGGGCGAGCGGTGTCGTGCTCGAACTTCGCGGCAATGAATTTGCCGGTTGTCTCAGCGGGATTGTTGCCGCCGATTCGCGCCTGCGTATACCGTTCCAACTCCGTGAGCGCGATGGTCACTGCCTCCCGGTGAGCAGCGCGAACACGGTCATCACCTCCGACAAGTGCGGTCAGAGAAACAGACTTGGGCGCTGAGAAAGTAGCGTCCCAACCGGCCCGATGCTCGACCGGCTTGACGACCGCCCCATCTGAATTCGTGTACACCTGCCCGGTGCGATGGCGAACAAGTTGCTCTCCCGAATGTGGGTTCTGTCCTTCACTCAACCGCGCAAAGTTCTGTGAGTCGATGGCTCCCGCAAGGCCAAACTTCTCGGCCATCTGCCCCTGCCACTCTCCGAGAATCGCATCGCCCTGCTTCCAGTAATTCTGCTCCGCAGACATGAACTCTTTCGCGTGGTACGTCTGCGCTTGGCTGGAGTTGAGGGGCTTGGAGATGGTGAGCATAGGGCCTCTTTATTGCTGAAACGGAAACGAAGTTTGTGGCTCTTGATCGCCATCGGCCTGGGCCGTATCTTCCGAGACGCCGGGGCCAGAAGGAACCAAGGCAAGCTCCTCTTCGGCGGGTTCGTCTTGCTGCAATTGCTCGGCCTCGGCATCGTCTTCTTCAGATTCGAGACGAGCAAGCATCGCCGCGCTCAGTGGCTCGGCTTCAAGGTCAATCTCCGGCGCTTGGCTTTCAGGATTCTTCGGCTCCAGCGTTTTCGGATCGAAGGGAAGTTCATCCTCATTGCCCCTGCGCGGAATGAATCCGGGAGTCGTCAACGGTAGGTCCATGTACTCGAAGTGGAAACGGGCCACGTTGTTTCCCAGCTTGAGAAAAGCGTGTCGATTCTCCAGCCCAGAGATTTCAGAATCCATGACAAGCGGCTCGATCTGCCGGTCAAGACTGAAGTTTCTGCCAGACCGACTACCATCGAAGTGCGTCTCCTTCATGCGCTCGATTTCGACCTTGCCAATCGCATTGCTGACCCACTCTGCGGCCTTGGGTTCCGTCGTCTTAAGAAATATTTTGGTGGCAGGTTGCGATAGCATGACCTCGGCCAGATGACCGTAAATCACCTCAAGCTGCGCCTTCCCTTGGAAGCCAAGCACGAGCGGATTCCTGCTCTTTCGGTTCTCTGTAATGGCGGTATGGAGCTGAGGCAGACGTTGCAAGCTGGCCAGTTCGTCAAGCACAAACCAGACCGGCGTCTGGTTCTTCTGCGGCGCGGTCAAAAGCCGCATGACCAACAGGTCAATCCAAAGGCTGTGCAGCGGGCGCAACGCCTCGCGCTCGGTCGCGCTCGACGTGATGAAGATCCAACCCTCGCGCGTCTCGGCCCACTCCGTGGCACTCCACGTTTTGCCGCCCGCTTGCTCCCTGGTGGGTAGCATCCGAAGGCTGTCCGCAACCAGTCCGAGCGAAGCAAGGACGCCGTTGCGTTGCTGTTGGGCGCCCTTGGCAATCATGGCTTCCATCTCCGTGCCGCGAACACGCAAGTCAATCTCCGCCGGATTCGAGAGCCATGCGACCAACTCTTCCGGCGTCGGCCCATTGGTGAGGAGATGAGCGAATATCTTCTGCGGCGTCTCGGTGAAAAACTCACCCTTCTTGTCACTGGTCGGCTGGTAGAGAGAGGCGGCAATCGCCTTCGCTTCAGCCTTGCGGCGCAACTCTTCGGACGGCCCCCAGTAGGGGCAACGGTCATCGAGCGGGTTCAATACAATGTCGCCACGCTTTTCAGAATAGAAGCGTTGAATGAACTCACAGGCCGGGTCGTAGACGATGGCCGAATGTTTTCGGCCCTGAATCTGACGGAGTATCTGCATGATGAGCGTCGTCTTGCCCGCGCCCGTGTCTCCCATCAGCTCGATGTGCTGCGCCTCGGCATGAAGCGGTATCCGCATCATCTGTTTTGCCTCGGTGGTTTTGAAGCCGATGCCGTCCCCGTTCACTGTCTGGTTGAACTCCTTGGGCGTGAGCATGACCGGCCCTTTGAGCAGCCGGCCGTACTTCAATTCTTTGCGGCGCTTGATGTCTTTCGTGATCGAAAACGGGAGCTGCGCAAGCAGCGAAAGAAAGCCAAACAGAAGCGGAAGCTCGTAGATGTCGCGCAGTTGGTCGCCGTCATAAACGCTCCGCTTCAGATACTCATGCAGAGTCGCGTCAAGATAAACTTGCTGCGGGCCACGGTACAGGGCGCGGAGTCCCTGACCCGCTGCCGCTCTCGAAAGTGCCAGAGGAATTTGCTTGCCTCCTGGTGCGGGAGTCGTGCCAGCTTGTACGTCGCCTTCAACGGCCAGTCGGCCTGCTTTCGTTCCGTCGCCGACGTACAGCAGTTGGTATTTGCTGTGCTTCTTGAACGCACCGCCTACCGCCGTCCGCGCATAGATCGGCGTATAAAACTGCTGTAAAGTAGACTGGCCGAAGCTGAAACGAAGGTACAGAAAGCAGCCGGTCAGCACCAATGCGAGGAACACCGCGCCGTAGCTGTAGATCGGCGAGTGCGGCGGAAAGATGATCGTTTCTTTGCGGCCCCAGTGGGTTGTTGCCATCACGCACGCTCCGCTTCCTGCCGTGCTTCTATGGCCACGGCCTTCTTGCGCTTCTTCACTTCCGTCATGATGCTGTCGAAGACTTCAGGCGTGAGCTTCTGTCCGGCAGCGATTGGCTTCAGGACGTTCATCAGCATCAGCCTGATTCCAACGAGTTCGTTCAATTCCGCGCTGGCGGACGGCTCGCCGCTGTCGCGAGTCAGTTCGTCAAGAATGAGGTGGCGGATGAATTCGCCGCGCTGTTGGCCGCGCCGTTTCGCCAACGCATCGAACTGTGCGGTTTCGTTCTGACTGAGTTTCGACGAGACATTTGTCAGCCGAAACGACGCCCGCTGTTCCGCCCTTTGGACCATTGCGTCATCACTGAGAAGTGGCATATTATCCTTCAATCTGGCTGGGATTCTTGGGAATACTTAGGTATTCTCAAGAATCCTTACGTGGTGCAAGTTGTTGACGCTGTTCGGTCGCCTCTAAGAATCCTTACGGATACCCAGCACGACCCTCGGAGGGGTGGAGTGTCAATAATCACCCGGTGCGTAGCACCATTCCAATTGCCGCACAAATGATTGCTGAGAAAATGCACCTTACTTCACCACTGAATGAGCCACTGGAGCAGGTATCGGAGCAGGTACCGATGCAGCAGGCTTGCGTCCTGATCGTCCCTTCGGCGCACTATCTCCATTCCTCTTGATCCGCAACGGATGTAGAGGCTTTGAATCATTCGGTGAGTCGATAAACTTCTGGAAGTCCTTATCTTTGGTAAAGACGTATTCCAATGCTTTGTTCACCACATCGTCAGCGGCAACTCTGGTGAATGCAGCGTATTGATTAACGAGGTTCGCCGTGGGTTCTTCAAGCGAAACGGTTGCTGTAATTTTCTTGCTGGGTACGATCTCAAGCAATGGCATGAATGTTCTCCCTCTTGTTCGTGGTTGCAATGGTTGGACGGTCTGTTGCACGGTCGAATGTCGCGCGGTCAAAGGCCGCGCGCTCAAATATGGTGTCGTACAGGAACAGCTTTGTTGCGCGGTCATATCCGCGCACAGCAATGATCTCGCTAACCTTGCGCCCTTCGGCATATCTGCCTACCTGGGTGACAATCTGCACGGTCTCCGCGATCTCCGCTGAGATGTCATCGCGATTCGTTTGTTGATGTGAACGCATTGCCAATTCGCCGAACCTGCGCAGTGCTTTCACTGCGGAGCTGGCGTGAATGGTTGCCATCGAACCAGCGTGTCCGGTATTGAAGGAATCGAGCAATGTACGCGCCTCATCCCCGCGCACCTCGCCAAGGATGATGCGGTCGGGTCTCCAGCGCAGCGCGGCCTTCAATAGGTCATTGAAGTTCACGGTGCCGGTGTGCGATTCAGTCTGGCATTCGGACGCTAATAGATTTGGTTTGCCGATGCGCAACTCGGACGTATCTTCGATCACGACGATGCGCTCTTCTTCGGGAATGAAGTCTGCCAGCGCATTGAGCAGCGTCGTCTTGCCGCTGCCTGTTCCGCCGCTGATGAGAACGGTCTTTCCCTCCTCGATATACCCGCGCAGCAGGTCGCCAATCTCCGTGGTCATTGCGCCTGTTTGAATCAGATCTGCAATGGTGAAGCGAACCTTGGAAAACTTCCGAATGGTCACGGCGGGATTGGGACGCACGACAGGCGGAAGCACTGCCGCCAATCGGCTCCCGTCTGGCAATTGCGCATTCAATAGCGGATGCGTTTCGTCGAGCTTCCTGCTGAGTTTGTTGGCGATTACTTCAAGGCCGGTGCGCAGAGCCTTTGCATCGAAGATGACCTCCGCGTGCTCCACTCTGCCTCGGCGCTCAAACCACCATTGCCCGTTCGGNNCGGACGATGGTCACACCGAGCGGATTGTATGCCAGCGCATTGTTTTCGACGTGTTCGGCGAAAACATACGTCACGCTCGCGGTCCAGCGTTCCTTCTTCAGTTCCGTGTGGTCGCTGGCGTTGGTGTAGACCTTCTCGAACTCAATGCGCGCCGAATACGGTGACTGCCGCAAATCATCCAAGATCACGCTCTTGATGTTGATGTCCACATACGGAAGCGTGCTGTCTTGCTGGAAATTGGTAATCGTTTTGTTTTGCTGCTCCTGCCGGATCACGGCCTGCTGCAC
>PLPA01000037.1:7752-35374 GCA_003159355.1 Acidobacteriaceae bacterium
CGGTAGTCGATTGCGTCGGCATGGCCCACGTCGTTAATGCGAATCACGAGCGGTTTCATGCCGAGGAGTGCCTTCTGGCTTTTGAAGATGAGCGCGCCCAGCATCAGACAGATCGCGCACAGAACAAGTATCGTGACCTTCAGATACGTGTTCATGACGAGCGGATCGCCGTACTGCTCCAGATAGCGTTCCGCCGCGCGCGTGATTTCCGGCGATTTGGTTTCTGTTGTCGGCATTGCTGGATCTCCATTCACTACATCAACCCTGCGGTTATGGCCCCGGTAATTGCGCCCATTCCTGCATCATGGCCGCTACTGCTGCCGGAGAAGATGGAGGCGGTAATCGCCGGAATCTTGATAATCATGAAGATGTTCACGACCACAAGCATGATGAGCAATGGCAGATTCTTGATGAGCGTGCCAGTGGATTGGTGAAGTCGGTCAGATTGGCGTAATAGGCCATGAAGAGATGGCCGAGAATACTCATCGTTGCCGCCGCGACGACCTTGTAGAATGAAAAGCTCAAGAACGCTTTGAGCCATCCCCAGAAGAGAAACTCCAGCTTTTCAATGACAAGAAACGGAATGAAGATCGGGCCAAGAATGCCGATGATCGCTCCGGCAACTGCGCCATAGGCTAGGATGACAGCGACAACAGCGGCAAGCACCGAAAGTGCAATCTGCGTAATCGTGTAAGCGACAAGCAGATAGGGCGCGGTATACATCGCAATGCCAGGGCCGGACTTCGCCAGAGCAGCATCAATTGCTTGAAACATTGAATTGATTCCGTCCTGTCCAATTGTNNCCCTTGAGCGAATAGCCGAGTCCGGGAATGGCGCTGTCGTAATACTTCACGAACGTGTAAGCGAAGGTGATCAGCATAAAGAAGTTCAGGAAGCGGGCCATGTCGAAACCCTGACCGCCTCGGGACGACGCTAGGGCTTCCTGAATGCCAAACCAGACCAGCATGATCGTTGCCAGCGAGAGAACGATGCGCAGCCCGATTGCATCGACGTTGGGCGACATGGTCGCGGTTAGATTGTCGCATTGTTGTGTGATGAAGTTGAGTAACGAATTTCCCATAATCGCCCCTTTTTGTCAGAAACGTTGCGTCGGCAACAGCGAACCGTTGCTCAATGCCTCAGTAACTGAGCGCCTTTCTGACTCCGGTTGTATCGGTGGAGATGTGGCTGTTGTAGTTGGCCTCGTACCCGTCTGCGGCTTGCAACGACAGCTTTAGCGCGTCTTGTTGTTGCTTCTGCTGCACGATCTGTTGCAAGCCTTGGGACTGCGCCATTTGGCTCGCCTCCTGCTGGGTGCGGAGTTGAATCAAAAGTGCCTGATTGATGCGCTGCAACGTGGCAAGTTCGGTCTGTTGGGATGGGTCTATGGAGTGGCTGGCTGCTTCGAGCGTCATGATGTCGGTAGCGCGCTGCGCGGCGTTCGACCGAATCGTGCCGAGCGTTTGAAGGCTCGTCACATTCACCGCATCGCCTAAATCAACGGTTGCTCCCTGCGCTGCAATGGCCTGTTGACCTTGCGAGTTCAATGCGCCGTAGCCGGAGATTTGTCCAGTGCGCGGGACGCTGGCGCTTTGGTATGCTGACGCCGCTCCGTTGCCGGTCGTTGCTGCATTCATCCACGGTAGAGAATTGCCGTAGGTGTTTGCAGGCCGCGTCACCTGCGTCCACATCTGCACTCCCATGTTGGAAAACGCGGTGTAGTAGCTGGATGGTGCCGTGGCCATGCGGTGCGCAAGGTTGTATGTCAGCATCACGTTCGTCAAGGTCTTGATGGTGGTCGTGTACAGTTCGCTGCCTTGTACGAGTTGCTGTACCGCGTGCGCGGACTGTACCGGGTCCAATACGATTCCTCCGTACTGCGCGTTCGCTGGGATGGCGAGCGCGGAAGCGGCCAATACTGTTGCGAGAAAGATTCCCTTCATGATTCTCCTTGTCGGGTTTCTGTGTTGATGGTGGTTGAGGGTGAGGGACGATTAGGGAAATCGGTCAGCGTTTGGAGGCAGTAAGTTCGGCCTGAAGGTCAAATATCTTTTGGCCGAGCGGGTCAATCTTTTTGCGCTGCGTCTTGCATTGCTCCTGGGTTCGCAGAAGCACTTCGACAGGAGCCAGAATGCAATCCTTCTGGTATTGAGAGTTGAGTGCATCGAACTGCGTATTGAGTTCGACCAATTGGTCCTGCTTGCTCTTGCATCCTGCCAAGGTGAGTACGGCGAATGCGACGATAATTGCAGCGGCTTTACGCATGGTGCCTCCTAAAACGACTGTGCGATGCGGTGGTTTTCATAGGCAGGTAGAAGCAAGTCCTGTGTGAAATAGACCTTCACGCGGTGCCCCTCCCGGATGGTGATTGTTGGCGGAATCTGGATGAAGTGGTCGAGGATCGATGTGGCCGATTGCGATACGCTGGTCGCTGCGCCGTTGGTAAATGACTGCGGCCCGGAACTGGTGAGATTTGATCCGCCCTGGCTGATCTGCGATGCTCCAGCAATGACGCCCAGCGCAATCGATGTTCCGAAGATTTGCACGTAGTGGTTGTTGACCTGATCCTTCAATCCCTCCTCTCCTATCTGATCGAGACCGTGGAATTGGTCGAGGTCCACGCTGTATCCGTCCGGCATCAACAGACGGTGGAAAGTGACAGCTATCCGGCGCTGCTGGCCAATCCCGGCACTGCCAATCTTGCGAGCCTCGCCCAGCACAATCGTTCCGTCGGGAATGAGAACGTGCTGATGATCGTGCGAGTAAACTGGATTCGATACGAGCACCTTCACCGGCCCCACCGCGTCGCCGTCAAGCCGATTCATCAATACCGTGTCGAGCGTCAATCCTTCGTAGATCACATAAGGTTGGCCCACGGCATTGTCGATGTTGGCCTCCGTCGGTCGCTTGTAATCGGTTGCTGGTATCTGATCGCCGCCAGACCGTTGTTCACCTGCGGCTCTGGGAGCAGTCACGGCGGTTGGTTGGCCCGCTTGCAACAGCGCGGCGTATGGGTTCTGTGCCGCTATTGAAGACTGTGCGCTCTGCTGCGGCATGGGTTGGTCCGCAGGGCGCACATAAGCGATATTCGACGCAAAGCGGGCAGTATCCGCCCTCACCCGTTCACTCGCGGCAAGCTGTTGTCCGGCCTGCTGCACAGGCGTGAGTTGAGGTTGCCCATTGGCATTGGCCTGTGTATTGCCGAGCACGCCATTTGGCGGGGCATCGGTGCCCGGTGCATTGAGTGGCCGGCCATCGGGACCGTAGGCCGCTGCGACGGCCTGCTGCGCCCCTGTTCCTGTTGCGGCTGCGAGTTGTCCATCCTGCTGCTTCTTCAGTTTGTCTGCCGCAAGCTGCCGCTGGAGTGCGTCCACATTGTTCGCGGTATTGTCCTGNNTAGAGCATCGTCTTGAGGTTCTTTTGCAGCACGCCTTTCGGTTGCGGCGTCCTGTCGGTCAACTGCGGGTCTTTGAAAGTCGTTGCGCTGTCTGCCATTCGGTTACCCCTTTCTCGTGAATTCCATCTTTTTCTTGCCCAACTCGACGTATCCGTTNNTACACGCTGAACTTCTCCGGCGCGTTGGTCTTGATGTAGGTGAACTTGTCGTCGTGATAAATCGACTGGATGTCGAAGGGCGCTTCGTTCCGCTTGTAGACGTAATCAAACTTCAGTTCCGTCGGGTAGGCGCTCTTGTACTCATCCACCGCCGCTCCAACGTGCGATTCGAGCGTGGAGATCTGCTGCCGGGCCTGCTCAAGCTGGACCACGGGAACATACTGCGCCGGTCCGTTGGCTGCAACGATGTTTGATGGGTCGGCGGGCTGAATGATAACCTTGAGGTCTGGATCGCCTTTCTGGTCCGTGATGTCGGTCAGCGTAAAGCTGTAGATGTTTCCCTTGTCGGTGATGAGATTGAGATTCGAGCTGATACCCGGCTTCGCAGGATGAACGAAGCAGAAGTTACCAACCACATCCACAATCCAGAAGTCCTTGTCTCCGGTCGCGGCCTCCATGATTTTCTCTGTGGCCGGGATGACGATCAGCGTTGTGTACTTGACCTTCGCGTGGATGGCGACGATGTCCTGCGAGTGATAAGCCACGTTGCGAGAGGTGGTCTGTGCATCGACGGCGACACTCGCGAGAGTGGCGAACATGATTGCTGTTGCGATTGTTTTCAGACTATGCATTGAATCTCCTTAACGGCGGGGTTGAAAGGGATGAGTTGTGGCGAGTTGGCGAACGCCCTCAGCGATGCCGTAACGAGCAAAGGCTTCACGCTTGAGCAGGTTGTCGCGGGCGTTGTTGGTTGCAATCCAGTAAGAGACGGAATCGACATTGAGCCGAACCTTCTTGCTCGATTGCGCTTTGCGGATCAGCATCTCGCCCGGTGGAATCAGATCGGCGATGATGTCGATTTCCGTATCGTTGAGGTGAAAGGCCTCGCGGTATACCTGGCGATTCATTTCCGGGTTGGCGAGAAATATCTTCGTTGGGCAACTCTCCGAAACGATAGCCAGCATCCCGGACTCCTCAAGCTCCTTGATGGATTGCGTGGCGAGAATCATCGCGGCGTTGTGCTTGCGCCATGTCTTCTGCGCCTGCACGATGTAGTTGCGAATAGTCTCGTTCTTGATGAACAGCCACGCTTCGTCAAGTAAGAACGTCTTGAACGTCGCCAACTTCGCGGGATTGGCAATCTCATTGCTGGCCCGGTGAAGGACGTAGAAGAGGAGCGGCTCCAATACCTCCGGCGCATCGCCCCAGCCGGCGAAGTTGAAGGTCTGGAAGCTGGAGAAGCTCAGCGTGTCTTCCGCGTTGTCAAAGAGAAAGCCGTACTGACCGTCTTTAGTCCAACGATGCAGCCGCTCCTTCAGCTCACCGATGATCTGGCTGAATGTCGATAGCGTCCGCTGCTCCGGGGCAACGACATACATCCGCTCAATGGCATCCCACAGCTTGCGCTCTTCCTTGAAGTCGAGGCGGTAACGCTGATCGTTGGCCTCAATGAGGACACGGAAGAAGGAAAACAGGAATTGCATATTCTCCTTGGTCTCCGGCAAACTGAACGGGTTGATGGTGAAATCCCGGCTCTCCTGCCCGACATTCAGATATGTTCCACCAAAGATTTCAGTGAGCGATTGAAAGGAACCGCCGATGTCGAAGATGTATGTCTGCGGCCTGTACTTCTGGGCATTCGTCAACAGGAAATTGCACAAAAAGCTCTTGCCGCTGCCGGTCATGCCGAGAATCAGCGTGTGCGCCACTTCGCCGTTGTGAAGATTCAGGTAGTACGGCGTGGCATTGTCGGTTTCGAGAACCGCAAGATACTCGGAGCGCAGATGCGGGTTCGTCTTCTCGCCTGGGTGGATGGTGAAGAGAAAAGACAGGTCGGCATAGTTGGAATTGAGCAGGTACATCTTGCGAAGGTTATGGGCATAGTTGCCTGGAACCGTGGCAAAGAACGCGTTGAGCTGGTTGTACGTTTCAGTGAAGAGCGCGCCGTCGGCATTGGTAAAGACACCGGCAAACTCGCCCATCTCCTGATTGATCGTCTGAAGGTCGCTACTGTAGAGCACGACCGTGAGTGAGAAATCTCCCAGGCTCTGGCCGTCGCCAAGTGCCCGCAGGCACTCTCCTAGATTCTCAATGTCCGCCTGCTTCGATTCGTCGATCAGCACGTCCCGCTGATTCGTCTTCGCTGGGTCACTGCTCATCTGCGACACAAAACCGGACTTGCTCATATTGAAGTGACGCCGCCGCTTGTCCACTTCCTTGCGGGCCTTGGCCATCGAAAGCGGCGTCCACTCAGTGACAACGTAGAAGTTACCTTCGATCTTCAAAAGCCGGTCAAGTACCAGAGGCCGTGTCTCAGCGATGGATTCCTTCATGGTGAGGATGCGAACGAAGTGATCGCCCACACGCAGATGTTCGCGCTCCGCTTCGATGTTGGAATTGACCACCTGAAAATCGAGGTACTGTGTGGATTGAGGCTTTCCCGCGATGCGCCATTCATCGAAGTTCAACAGCCGACGAAAGAATCGGAACTGGGCCTGCTGTCCCTGAACCTCGATGGGCATGAGGTCGGCGAGTTGGCGCGTGAAGTTCTGCACACGCTGCTCCAGCCTCACAAGGTCAGCATCGATGTGCGAACGCAGCAACGTCTTCATGTTGTCGCTGGTGAACTGGGCCTTGAGTTCACTGAAGCCACCCTGTGGATCGCGTGCTAGGCGCGCAAGAGAAGACAGGATGCCGGTCTTTGACCGCGCACCTTCCAAGACGATGACGTAGAAGATTTCGATTTGATACAGCCGGTCGCGCTTGGACTCGAAGAATTGCCTGCGCTGGTCAATCGCCGCGTCGATTAGTTCGTCGTCGTAGCTGGCGAACGGAATGTCGGGGCGGTTTGTCTTGAAGAGATACTGGTAGACGTGAAAGCCTTCAGAGAAGGCTTTGAGCGCGGACTCAAGCCGCTTGACTGCATATTGCTGCTCTTCGTTGTCGAGGCTTTCATAGTCAACACCCGCAACGCTCAGCACCATGCCAAGATCGCCGCTCTTGGTTAGAAACGTCGTCTCGGTCCAAAAGCCATACAGATTGATGTGGGCGCTCAGCGCGTCCGCTTCCTTCCAAGGCTTGATTACGCGGGCAAGGTTCAACATCATCGCACCTCCACGTTCGGGACTTTTTGTTTTGCGGCGTCGTAGCGCAGTTTGAACTTCTCTGAACGCCCGATAATCTTCAGGAATGCTGGATCCGAATTCGTCGCCCAGTGGCCGAATACCGCGCCGCCAATGAACACGAATATGCCTGCCAAGATCGAATTGAAAAGATTGAACGTGCCAACGGCGGAGACGCAGACCATGAAAAACAGCGTGCGTTCAATGCCCATATAGGTGAGGGGCTTATGCAGGCTCTTGAAGACTCTGTTGCGGCGTTTCTGTGTTGTTTCCTGCATAAGCCCTCCACTGTGTGCGAGTGGTTTCGTGGGAATGAGGTTGATCGGATGGCTGGTGCAATGAGGAGTTTAGGAACCCCACAGCCAAGTGAGGATATTTGCAGCCATGACGGCGATTCCGGTTCCGACTGCAACACCGGCAAGATTCTTCTTCGCACCTGGTTCTCCATGCGCGAAGGCGTACCCGCCGATCACGATTGCAATCAGGCTGGCGGCTTTGGCAACGGTCCCGGTAAACAGTGTTTGTAGGGAGCTGATACCGGAATCAAATGGCGAAGCGTGAGCAGCGATTGGGACGAGCAATACACAGAGAAGCAGTGCTCCTCCACGCGCCAGAAAGAGCTTTGCGCGTTCAATCGTTGATGTTGTGAGAATGATTCGAATGCGGAACATTGGCACCTCCAACGACTCTTCAGTCGTGATGTGCCTGACATTAGGCGCGGCTTCGCAACACGTCCAATACTTCTTACCTATGGGACCATAGCCTGCGCCTATGGATCGATTCTGGAGAGGATTGCGCGATCAGCCGAACATCGGCAATTGGAGGGGAAGCTCACCGCCAACACTGCCCACCGGACGCTTCTTGCCGCTCATTTCATCCACGTCCGCACACATCTTCGCCAGACGTGAGGCGAGCAGCGGCAGCACTGGCCGTTGATGATCTGGAAGACAAATCAGGGCTGTTTTCAGATGAATGGATAGGCCAGCAATACTGCGCAACGTCAGCTCTGAATCAAGGGGAACAGATTCAAGCATCAGGCCGAATCCCGCGCCGAGTTTGACGAGGAATTGCATTTCGGTGGGAGAAGCAACAAAGTCCGTTGGCGTCAAGCGAATCTTTGCCTTGGCGAACTTCCGCATGATTTCGTCGTAGCACAGTGGGTGTTGAACCCGTGCAAAAATGATGCGGAGGCGGTCTTCGATATGATTCCTGGGTATGCTCTCAAGCCGGGCAAGAGGATCATCTCGACGCAGGCAAATCAAGACCTTCTCAGTGCGTATTCGCTGCACGAATAGCTTGTGTTCGCCGATTGGCATGACGACCAGAGCAGCATCGAGATGTCCTTCCGCAACCATAGCTATAAGCGATCCTGAGCCCGCGCTCGACGGTTCAATCTGACCGTCGGGAACGAGGTCTCGATAGCTACCCACCGCGTCCTCTACAAGCTGATGATTGACGAAGGGCGAGTATCCGAAGCGAAGAGGAAGATTGATTCCTGAATGGACGGATGTAGTGCTCTGAAAGGCAAGTTTGCTCATGTGCAGCAGCCATTTTGCCTTTTCAAGAAAATGCCTTCCGGCGGGCGTCAACTCCGCTCCGGCGCGCCCACGCTGGAAGAGCCTCGCGTGTATGCAGTCTTCCAGCTTCATGATCTGGGCACTGAGTGAGGGCTGCGAGAGGTGAAGCCTGATGGCTGCTCGACCGTAGTTGCATTCTTCTGCAACTGCGACAAAATAACGGAGATGGCGATATTCCAGGCCGCTGTACATGGTGTACCTGCCCTTCGCATACTCTGCGGCCGTGATCTTCAACGACTTTGGAGTTGTTGAAATTCGCTATTTCGGTGCGGATTCATTGGAGATGTGCGATGTTGCCGGCGGGGATTGGACAGATCTCTGGTAGAGCAGAGATGGATGCGGACTCAAGGACCGTGGGTACGACTACCACACCCGCGCGTAGCGATGGCGATCGCGCGCGGGTGCGCCGGGCTGATGAGAATCCCGAAGAACGCCTATTAGAGCGCGGGCGGCTGCTTCGCTGGTCTTGACTCAACCACAATCGATGACCCGCTCAACCCGTCGCTGTTTGCCGTCAGTTTGATTTCGCCTGCCTTGCGGGCAGTGCGCAGAACAACCAGTGCTCGCCCGTTGAAAAGGTTGAAGGTATCCCCTGAATAGGAATCCAGGGATGGACCATCGCCGCTCCCAACCGCGGCAATCGTTCCAGCGCCGCTCACCACGAAGCGCACCTTCTGGTTAGCGTTCATCTGAAGCCGGCCTTTCTCATCCACAGCTTCCACCGTGACGAAAGAGAGGTCTTGCCCACCAGCGTTGAGGGCCGTTCTATCGGCACTAAGCTTCAGCCGTATTGGAGCTTCCGCCGTCTGCAGTATGCTCTCCGCCACAACCCGATCGCCACGCAGACCCTCGGCTTTCAGAGTTCCCGGCGCATACGGGACTTCGAACTCCGCCTTGAATTGCTGGTCGCGGCCCGTAAGCTTTTCCCCGATGAGCTTGTCATTGAGATAAATGCGTACCCGCTCCGCGCCCGAATAAACCTCGACCGTCATCAGTTTTCCATCTTCTCCCGGCCAGGTCCAACTAGGCAAACTGGGATACACGCCCCAACCAGCGGCGAGGATCTTCTTGCCCTCGGGTTCAGGCAGGCGAACAGTCGCGAAAACTCTGTCGCCTCCATTCCAGAGTATGTCCCGGTAAAATGACGACGGCTTCCGGAGGCCCGTGATGTCAATGTCGCCACAGTAAGCTAAGTGCCAAGGGTACTCCGGGCCGAGCGGGCTGGGCGGCTGGCCGTTCTGAAAGTTGGCAATCGGGCTTGTTCCGTTGGCGCCAAAGCTTGACAAGAATTTTCGCAGGAACGCTGTCAACTTATTTAGCCCCGCGGCCTGCTTCTCGGAACCATAGCTCCAAGCACCTATCCCGGATTCTCCGAGATAGTCCATAGCCGTCCACACGAATTCCCCAAGGATATATGGATGCTCTTGGGCAAGCTTCCATTGTTCGAAGGCATCCGCTTGGAAGGACTCGGTCGTCATCATGACTCGGGTAGGCACGCGCTCATGGTCCGCGTCGTGGTTCTGGGCCAGGTTGTAGTTATAGCCCGCGATATCGACCTGAGCCATCGCCGCATCCGGATTGGGGCCGTAGGTAGCTCCGGGAAATGCCTGGGTAAGTGGTCTGGTCGAATCGAGAGAGCGAACACGCTCGGCTATCTTTTTCCCTAAAGGCGCGCCCTCGGGCGTAAACACTTCCGGAATCTCGTTGCCGATCCCCCACATGATGACGGACGGGTGGTTGCGATCTCGTTTGACCATCGCGTCAACGTCTTGTTGCCACCAATCCTTGAAGAATCGAGCGTAATCGTATTTGCGCTTGCTGATCGTCCAAACATCGAACGGCTCGTCGAGTACGAGAAGTCCCAGCCGGTCGCAGGCATCGAGAAAGGCAGGCGATGGCGGGTTGTGTGCCGTGCGCACAGCATTGAACCCTGCTGCTTTAAGCAGCTCCGCCTTTCTCTCCTCGGCTCGATCGAATGCCGTTGCTCCAAGCGGCCCATTGTCGTGGTGGACGCTGCCGCCGGCCAACTTGATGGGCTCGCCGTTCAACAGCAATCCTTTCTCGACAGACCATGCGATAGACCGGGCACCGAACGGAGTTTCGACTTCATCGAGTAATTTTCCGTTCTTCACGATCCGCGTGATCGCAAGATACATGCGCGGCGTCTTCGGCGACCATAGTGCCGGCCGTTCAATGGTGGTCTCTTGATCTACTTCGGTTGACTGGCCCGGCTGAAGCTCGACCTTTTCGTCGGGCTCGCTGGATTTTGTTCCGGTTGGGCTCACAAGAACCGTCTTGACCGTAACTGCGCTCGTTTCCGATGTGTCGTTCTGCACCTGCGTCTTTACCACCACTTTCGCCGACGAAGCGGAAGCGTTGGGCGTGCTTACAAACACTCCCCACGGAGCGACGTGGATCGGCTCGGTGATTACGACGCGAACATGCCGGTAAATGCCTGCCCCGCTATACCAACGGCTGTTCTGCTGCAATGAGTTGTCTACGCGAACAGCCAATACATTTTTTGCAGCAAAATTCAACTGAGATGTGATGTCGAAGCGAAAGCTGGTATAGGCGTAAGGATGAATGCCGAGCTTTTGTCCGTTCAGATAGACGGTTGTGTCTCCCGAGACGCCATCAAACTCCAGGCTTACGCACTTGCCCTTCCAACTCGCCGGAGCCGTAAACGTCTTTCTGTACCAGCCAATACCGGCGGGATAGTATCCTCCCCCCGCTCCGGTGGGATTCTTCTGATCTGGAACTCCTTCGATACTCCAGTCGTGCGGAACCGTCAGCGTCCGCCACGAATTGTCGTCGAACTTGGGAGAAGCGGCATCGGCAGGATTTCCCACAACGAACTTCCAGTCCGCGTCCGCTGAGAAAACCATGCGGGGGGTTGATGGCGCGTTTGCAGAAAGCTGTGCTGCCCCTATCAAAAGCGTTGCCGCCATCAAGGGCCATAAAGTTTTTGCGAAATCCATTCTAAAACCGAACATGTTTAGCTCCCACTGCGATCACAATGCAGCCAATACGACGGCGTTATACAAAGACTGCTTGTCGTATACCGTGGACTGAGGTTCTTCAGTCTATGGCTTTCGATCATCTCGCTGGCACGTTTTTCCGTCTTCTTCCGCTGTCCGCGGATGCCCGCCCCACAACAGTCGAACGATGCAGCGAAGTTTCTTGGATGAACTCCCGGAGATGTTAAACTGCGCCCCCAAGGCAAGGCCCCGGGGGCGCTCCGGTTCTAATTAGTATTGGATGCGCACCGCAAACTGGACGAGGCGCGGTGTGTATCCGCTCGTGAGGGTCGTTAACTGACCGAACGACTGGTCGCCAAGGCGGTTGTCAGGACCGCCGAAGTCGCCCGTGTTGGTGAGATTAAAGACCTCGGTACGGAACTGCACCGTTGTCTTCTCGTGCACGCGAACGTTTTTGAACAGCGAGACGTCCACGTGACGGACATGCGGACCATGATACTGGTAGCGGCGTTCGTTGCCCAGTGTTCCGGGCGTCTGCTCTTGAAAGGCATTTGCGTTAAAGAAGTGCGTTACGCTGGGGTTGCTGACCGTTACTTTGCCGACTACATTTGGACGATCTGGTTGGCCCGGGTTCACACCGGAGGCGTTGGTCGGGTCGTAGACGGTGAAAGGCATGCCAGTTTGCCACACACCAACAAGATTCGCAACCCATCCCTTTTCAAGCAGCGCCTTGGAACCGGTTGCAGACTTTCCATACGGCAACTCATATGCGATTGTGGAACTCATATGGCTGCGAATATCCATCATGCTGTTTCCCTTGTCGATCGTGCTGGTTTTCGCAACCTCCATTCCGAAGCCGTCGTTGAGATTCGTGCAGTAAAACGGGCATGCGTTATCCAGGCCATGCGCAAAAGTGTAGTTGTAGTTCGCACTCAGGCCTTTGTGCGTGACATGCGTATAGCTTACCTGCGCAGCGTCGTAACTTGACGCTCCGCCTCCGTCAAGGTAGCCAACAGTTGTCAGATTCGGATCAATGCCGTACAGCGGCCGGTCCGGATTAATGTTTTGATCAGTAGTGGGCAAAGGCTCGTTCACGTCAGGGAACTGGCGGCTGATCTGACGCCCCAATGCACCGACATAGGAAATCGAAAGCTTGTCATGTGCTGTAATGTCACGATCGACGCCCAAATTGAATTGCTCGATATACTGCAACGGAAGATTTACAGGACGAGCGCCGGTTATGGAGCCAGCGGGAACAGTGGTACTGGGAGGTGTCTGAGGTGAATACGGGACAATACCGGCGGACATCGTAGTATCAGGAATACCGAAGATGGTTGAGTTTGGAGTCACCCCGCTCAGGGCGCAGGTCAAGAACATGCATGATCCAAACGACGTCACGTTTGGCGCGCCCGTAAAGTTATTCTGATCGGAAGGATAGAAGTAGACCATGCCGAAGCCGCCATGGATGGACGTCTTGTTGTCGGGTGAGTAGTTAAAACCGAACCTTGGGCCGAACCCCTTCTTATCGGCAACTACATTGACCGTACTTGATACTTCGTTCTGGCCAGCTACGAGATATTGGCCAGTTGCGATGTCGAAGTTGCTAAAGTGATTGCTTGCTTCCGTGGGAGGAGTAAACAGGTCCCAACGAAGACCATAGGTAAGGGTCAAATGAGGAATAGCATTCCATTGATCGGAGAAGTAGCCATTCGCCAGCCAATCCCTATATTGCGGAATCCTCACAAAAGTCGCGCGCGCAGTGGAGACGGAGAGGCCGGCAACCAGTGATGCGTAGTCCTCGAAGTAGAACATGCCGGCGTTAAAGCTCATGGCCGTGGTTTTATCATGCTGGCGAACAACTTCCGCGCCCACGGTGAAGGTATGATTCTTCAAGGTCTTGGTGTAGGCTCCCATATAGTCGAAGGCAGACTGAGCCGCGATGCCCGGAGTGGCGTAGGATGAAGCGCCTAGCGGGGAGGCTCCCGCCACTATTGCATTGGGCATGCCAGTGTTTGCAAGCGGAAGATATGGAGAGTTGATTCCCGGGATACCCAGCGCAGTTGCAACTGCTGCGTTTCCATTCACGCCTACCCTGGGTTGGTCGCCGTATTCATAACCAGCTCTCAGAATCAAGATCCCATTGGACTTGAAGTGATGCGTATAGGAGATGCCTGTTAGCACGCCCGTAGATTTGCTGAATCCCGACGTGTAGCTGCCCGCCGGGCTCACTGTAACTCCCCCCGCCTGGACAGCGGGGAACACGTCAGGAATGCCGACATTCGACTTATTAAGGCTGAAGCGTACAAAGAGCTGGTCATTCTTTGAAAGCTTGTCATCGACGCGCCCATCGACGCTATCGGAAAAGTTGTAATCGTTATTGGTGGGAAGATAGGTGTTCGTACCCACATTCGGCGCAGGATATAGCTTGAAGTAGGCAAGTCCTGCCGGGTCTGCGCCGCCCATTTGCGCGACAGTCAGGCCGGTGCCAGCGGGCATTTGGAAGATGGCGGGAATAGCGTAACTTACAAGTCCATTCGGGTTTTGCCGCTGGGCCAAGCTAGGCACGTCATAGAGTTCGGACTCTTTGGCCTGAATCAAGCGGAAAGATTCAAAGTCGGCAAAGTAAAAGATCTTATCCTTTTTGATGGGACCGCTAGCCGAACCGCCGAACTGGTTCTGCCGCACCGTGGGCTTGCGGACCTGTAAGCCGAACAGGTAAGGATAGGCATCGAGCACGTCATTACGGAAGTACTCAAACAACGTTCCATGAAAACGCCTTGTTCCCGACTTTGTTCCCAGGGCGATGGAGCCGCCGAGAGCCGATCCAGAGGACGCCGGATAAGCGCTATACTGCAGAATGGCACCGCCGATGCCTTCTACCGAGGGATTCAGCGCGATACCGGGGCTGCCGTGCAGGTTGTCAAAGATTCCGTCAATCGTAATGTTGTTGAAGTATTCCAATTGGCCGCCCACGGATACTGACGTGGAGGTATGCTGCGCACCAGGGACCGATCCGCTGGTCGAGGTATTCGATGTGCCTTCGTTTGCACCAGCCTGCAACTGCATGATGTTGACAAAGTTGCGCTGATTCTCCGGAATGTCGTTCAGGTCTTTGCCTGCCAGGCTCGTGCCCGCTTTGGACACAATGCTCTCCGCGCCGCCCTCGACCGTCTCTGTTACACTGCCGGCTTCCATGCGGATGGTGCTACGTGCAGTATCGCCGGGCACGAGAGGCATGGAGTGGACTACAAAGAGCTTGAACCCGTCCCTAGACGCCTCCATCTTGTATACGCCCGAAGGCAAATCTTTGAATTGAAAGGCCCCGCTGGCATCGCTGGTTACGCTCTGCTTTGCATGTGAAACCAGATGCTCAATTGTGATGACGACGCCCCCCAAAGGCACGCCCGTCTTGTTCGTTACGTGACCAGACACACTTGCCGTCTGGCCGGCCGCGCGATTTTGCTGGCTAACGCTGGCGTGCATGCTGGGTGCGAACGGCACACCGAACAGCATCACCGCTGCCACAACCGCCGCAAGTACTCCCCTGAATCCAGCCGGCGTGGCTTTCACTGCATTTGCCGCGCAGATCAAGGAACTAAAAGGAACTTTGTAGATTCTCGCCGTCATTACTGCCCTCCCATGAAATGAGAAAAGACGCATCTTTGCTTTTCCGCGGTCTCTTCACACTGATAATGTTCAGTGGGAAGCAATGTAATTCTCACAAATGACACTTGTCAACTATTTTTTCATTGAATGCCATTTATTACGTACTCTGCCACATCCTTTCCACCGTTGGGATGGACCCGAAGGCAACTGGGTAGAGGACAGATGTTTTTGTCCTTTTCGGAAATGATTTCATGCATCTCGTTGTTGGCGCTCGTGTTAGAGCTTACGGCGACCGTTCCCGGCCCGTTGGTGGTGATGGTGACCGGGAAGCTGGTCTGGACGAAGGCCGCAATTACGCTGGTGCTGGTTTTGAGCGTGAGTGTCTGCGGATTGGCGGTGCCCATGAGCGCGCCGGTGAATCCGCTCAGCGACCAGTCGTTGGCCGGAATCGCAGTGATCGGCAGAACGGTTCATCGACGCCTCCGTGGGTCGTCTGCGCAAGGTGCTCGAAGAAGAGGGCTATGCAGAGAACACGGTCTTTGTTTTTACGAGCGATCATGGCTGCCACTTCATGACGCTCAATTGGGAGTACAAGCGCAGCGCCCAAAATAGCTCGCTGCGCGTGCCGATGCTCATTCACGGGCCTGGCTTCGAGAGCGCGCGTCAGATCTAGGAGATTGTCGGCATGATCGACCTTACGCCGACGCTTCTTGAAGCAGCTGGCGTGCCTGTGCCTGAATCAATGAAGGGCCACAGCTTCCTGCCCCCGATTCGCGATGTTGAGGCAAGGCAGGCGTGGCCCGACCAGCACCCGCTCCACCCAACTGTAAAGCTGCTGGCGGCTTTCGGCCTCAAACCGGATTTCCTCGCTGGCTGCGACAAACCGGCCGATCGCTTCCAAACTCAACTTTTCTCGGTCGTCCATGCGGATGTTCACATCCCAGCATGACCGCCCCTTCAGGCTCATCTTGTATTGGAATCAGATCCCGCCTTCAGGCTCATCTTGTATTGGAAGAGAGTTCGCCTTGACATGGCATCAAGTGTCAAATATACTCGATCGCGTGGCACAGGATGTCAATCCAAGACGGAAAGGCGAGGAAGATGAAAAAGACGGTTGCAGCTATCGTATTCATGTTCATGACGTCTGTAGCAATTGCAAGTGCAACAGATGCTCCTTCAGTTAATGGCAAGTGGAAGGTCCATAGCGATATAGCAGGAAACGAAAGCGATATCACATGCACTTTCGTTCAAGCTGGAAATGACCTGACTGGCAATTGTGATACCGATCAGGGTAAGTACGACCTGACGGGAAAGGTTGACGGGAAGAAAATCAAGTGGAGTTTCAAGAGTGAATATAATGGGACCCCACTGACCATAACGTATGACGGCGTGATTGATGCATCCAACAAAATTTCAGGGACTACCGCGGTTCCTGATTTTGGCGTTGAGGGCGAGTTTTCCGCAACCAAATAAGAACATAGTCGATCATGCGTCTCGACGGCATGATCGACTATGTTCCGCGGGGAGCGATAGCCCATGATCTTGTTGAACCTGCTGTCTGTTCGGAAAATGGCCGATGCTATCCAACGCCGGCCATTTCCCCGCTCCGCCAGTGGGTGACGCGGTGGGCCTGGTGTATACTCCGGCGTTGTGGCTCTCTTGGTGGTGACCAGGCAGCGGGACAGCGAGGGCAGCGCGCCCAGATGGTTGATGGTGAAGCATTCCTCCAGGCCTTCCAGCGGGCTGGTTGCCGCCGGGGGTAGTCCCGGTCCACCCACTCGGCCAGCTTGCGGATATGCGCCATGCTGGTTACCAGATCAGCTCTTCTTCGAGGATAGACCTGAACGCGGCGAAGCAGGTGTTCTCCGACCGCTAGTCTTCACCGTGGGGCTCGAGGTCAGCTCTGTCGTTTCACACAGGATACGCGTAAGGTAGTGAAACACCTGCTTCGACGCGGCCGGGAGATCCCTGTTTTCTCCCGAAGACCACGAACTAATCGCGAGGTTCGAGGCCGCCAAGGTTAGGGCGGCAAGCAGCCGCGGCTTCATAGAATCCCTGGAAGCGATGTTCAGGCGCGACGCGAATGCATCCGCCAGCCGATCCTCGATTTCCATCAACCGCGAGAAATGTGCTTTTCTTGCGGACGCGCTGCGTGTAGCGATTTGAATGACCTGGCGTCCGCGCGGTTGTGCGCCAGCGAACATGACACCCGACAAAACTGCCTCATGCATGGTCTCAAGAAGAGTGAGACCTGTGGGGCAAGCTGCAATTCTCTCCATGAGGACTGCACCATAGTTGAGCGTACTCTGCGCGAGCAAATCGTCTTTAGTCACATAATAGCGGAAGAAAGTGCGCGTTGAAACCCCGGCGGCGCGGGCTATTTCTTCGACCGTAACCTCGTCGAAGCCTTTCTCTGCGAACAAGCCGATTGCAGCATCGTAGATCGCGTCACGTACAAACTGCTGCTTCCGGGACTGAAAACTTATTGTCACTCTATTCCGTACCTTTCGTGAGTCTACATTATACCGAATGCCAATGGTAGCACATTGTGACGTGCATAACCACTGCTCCCACCTTAGTCAGCGCAAGCCAGACCGCCATGCTGGATTGGCTCTCGCGCTCAGCAGAGGCTCGGTGTCCGTACGCAAGAATCATGGCTGCAATTCATGACCGTGTTGACGGTTGGTGGAGAGCGTGCAACTGAAAATGAGTCGATGAGGCTTCGCTCGATTCTTGGCTTCTAAACCCCTGGCTCAGAGCGTTGCTGCAGGCAACGATGAGGATGTTGTTGTCCCTGCCAACGCCTTCGCCCTTATTGACGGATACATTTACGCGAACCGTCTTGTGTCCGTCAGAACTTCTACGCTTGCAAAAGAAGACCAGTCCATACAGGTAGTACGTTTGCTCCGCAGGCCCGGCTTCCTTGCAGGCTATTGGCACCGTCTTTCTGTTCGCCGTACCTACCTCGATTTGGCGCAACAATCCTACAATCAACTCCGGTGTCTGTTTCCTTCCTCGTGCCATTCCAGGCTCCTTTCATTCCAGTCTCGCTCACTGCAAAGGCACAATAGGTGCCGGCACTCCAGTCAAAAAAACAGGACAGTCAGCAAATCTTATGGAAGGTTGAGAATTTTATGACATACAATGTTGACAATTGCATTGACTGCCATATAAACTTCTTTAAATTGCGGAGACTTACAAAACGCCTGCATATGTTGTGCGCACAGATTGAAGTCTTCAACGGAGGACGCAAAGATGAGTAAGTCTGCGACTTTGAGTTGTATCGGAAGGAAGTCTCATGTTCAGACCACGTGCAGCTTGACCTCTGTTCTGTTGGTAGTGCCGCGCGAACTGTATACCTCGTATCCGGCGCACCGGCGCCGGGCGCTTACACACTTCGGCCCATTTTGTGCCCAGTGGCCGTTGGGATATCACAAACACCAATTGCAAGGTTCTTTGCGGCGCAACTGTACCGCAAAGAAGATGTAAAACGGAAGTTTTCCTGATGCCTGTTATTAACTGCTTTCATTTGTTCGAGATGAGGTTTTGTGGTGCGGTTATTCATGCTGGGGACATGGAGAAGCGAACTACAGCCAAAACGCTGCAGCTCAACTGAGCGCCTTCGGAATAACGTCCGCGGCGCATGACGCTACGCTACAGGTCGTTATACCTCACTCGTCTACCGACCGGATTGAGCTACAGTTCACGACCGGCAATCACTCCCAGACCTTCGGGACGACTGACCTTCACGGTCATGACCATAGCATTTTTTAGGCAGGATGGTGCTTTTTGGCAAATGAGAAAGCAGTCCCGGAGTGGCGACCGAAGTTCAATCCCTGGTTGATCGCCGTTGTGGTTGCCGTAGCGGCTTTTATGGAAGTGCTCGATACGAGCATTGCCAACGTTGCGCTACCTCACATTGCCGGAAATCTTGGCGCCAGCATGGATCAGGGAACCTGGGTGTTGACCACCTACCTTGTGTCGAATGCGATCGTTCTCCCTATAACCGGTTGGCTGACCAGCATTCTAGGGCGCAAGCGGTTCTTTCTGATCTGTATTACGCTTTTCAGTATTGCGTCCTTCATGTGCGGCATCGCTCCCAGCTTCGGTTTTCTGCTTTTCGCCCGCGTGATCCAGGGCGCCGCTGGGGGCGGTCTGCAGCCGATGGCCCAGGCCATCATGGCCGATTCCTTTCCACCCAGGTTGCGAGGAATGGCTTTCGCGATCTTTGGTCTCACCGTCATCGTGGCGCCTGCGCTTGGGCCCACCCTCGGCGGATTGATCACCGATAGCTATTCGTGGCGATGGATCTTCCTCATCAACCTGCCGGTGGGCGTCGTCGCGCTTACGCTGATATCGCAACTCGTGGAAGATCCTCCATTCCTGAGACGAGTAAAGGCAGGCCAGATGCGGCTGGATACGATCGGCCTATCGATGCTGGTACTGGGCGTCGGAGCGCTCCAGATCATGCTCGACAAGGGGCAGGAGGATGACTGGTTCTCCTCCCACTTCATTGTGGTCCTGGCCGTAATCGCAGTGGTTTGTCTGGCTTTCCTGGTGCTGTGGGAATGGGACGACAAGGAGCCGATCGTCGACGTGCGATTGTTCAAGCACATCAACTTCGCCGGTTCCTGCATCATCATGTTTCTCGCCGGAATCGTCTCCTTTTCGGTCAGCGTGGTGATGCCCCAGTTTCTGCAGATTTATATGGGATACACGGCGCAAAAGGCCGGTCTCGTGGTTTCTGCCGGAGCTGGAATCATGCTCATCACCATACCGTTGGTGGGCGTGCTCACGTCTTTCGTTTCGGCAAAATACCTCATTGCTTTCGGGTGGCTGGGGTCCGCGCTCGCCATGTTCTGGTCCGCGCACGTCATGTCCATGCAGATCGACATCGGCACCGCTGCCATGGTGATGGTGGCTCAGTTTGTTCCCGTTGGTTTCATCTTCGTTCCGGCGATCACGGCTTCCTATATTGGGGTGCCGAAGGACCGCAGCGACTCGATTTCCGGCCTGACGAACTTCATGCGCAACATTGGAAGCGGCATCGGCACTTCCTTGGTGCTAACGGTGATTGCCCGGAGGACGCAATTCCACCTAACCCGCATGTCTGACCATACTGGGATCGGAAACACCGACTTCACCAGCCAGATTCAGGGCCTTACCTATGCCTTACACATGCAGAGCGCCGGTGTAGGAATGGCAGATGCCCAGCCAGGCGCTCTCACCCGGCTTTCTCAGCTTGTCTTCGCGCAGGCATCGACGCTTTCCTATATCGACGCCTATTACCTGATGGGAACGGCATCCGTCGTGATGCTGTTTCTGTCGTTTTTTCTCAAAGCCAATGATCCAAGGCATACGGAGCAGCATGCAGCACATTAATGAAACGCGGGGATTTGTGAAAGCGAACGCCAGAGCCGCTTGTCTACTGCTCCCCTTGACACTGTCTGGCGGCGTGGCTCTTTTCCAGCAGGCTGCGGTAGGGCAGGCTCCACAGGCTCTGCCCCTGCCCACTTCGGGGCGCGGCGCACAGTCGATTGGTCAGATCAGCACCCAACAGATAACCCTACCTGCGGGCGCCAGCGTGCTTCAACCATCCGTAATGGTTGTCGGAAATTACGAGGGCAGCGTTCCCGGAACGCCGGTCGCGAGCGGCCCTTTACGGCTTTCAATGGCCGATGCGGTTAAGAGGGGGTTACAGACTAACCTCGGCGTGATCACTTCCGATGCCGTTTCTTCCACGGTGCGCGCGCAGCGGATGCAGGTGCTCAGCCAGATGTTTCCGCAGATCGGCGCGAGCGCCGGCGAAAGTGTGATGCAGCTCAACCTCGCCAGTTACGGGTTCAATGCCATATCCCCGGCCATTCCTGCGGTCATTGGCCCGTTTCAGTACGTGCAGGCGCAAGCGAACTTCAACTGGAGCGCCTTGAGCCTCACCAATTTCCGCAATGTGCAGGCCGCAAATGCGGTGGATCGCGCCACGCAAATGAGCGCACGCGATGCACGCGAGCTAGTCGTGCTTGCAGTGGGCGGTTCTTATCTGCAGGCTATCTCCGCCGCTGCGCGAATTGAGTCGCAGCGCCGTCAGGTTGAGTACGCGCAGGCGATCTACGACCGGGCGAATACCCAGTTGGCTGCGGGAACCAATACCCGCGTCGATCTGACGCGAAGCCTGGTGCAACTGCAAGTGGAACAGGAGCGGCTGCTCTCTCTTGAGGGAGACTATGAACAGCAAAAGATCGCTTTCGCACGGTTAATCGGCCTTCCCCTGGATACCGACATCGTTTTCACTGAACCGCTGGAATCCAAGGAGTTCGCGACCGTTGAAGAAGCGGATGCTCTGCAATCCGCCTTCGGGCATCGCTGGGATTTGCGCTCCGCGGAGGAGCAGCGGACCGCTGCCGAACGCGCTCTCTCGGCTGCTCGCAGCGAACGGCTGCCTTCGGTCTCTTTCAACGGATATTACGGGGTCAGCGGCACGCATCCGAACGAGTCGCATGGTAATTTTGCCGCTCAAGGAACGATCAATATTCCCATCTTCGATGGCGGCAGAATCAGTGGAGATATCCGACAGGCGCAAGCGACTCTGCGCCAGCGGCAGGCCGAATACGACGACCAGAAAGCGAGGGTCGAACAGGATGTGCGGAACGTCTTGATTCAGCTTCGCGTGGCCGCGGGCCAGGTCAAGCTCGCGGAATCGAACCGCCAGTACGCTGAGGAAACCCTGACCCAGTCGAGAGATCGCTTCGAGGCTGGCATAACCAACACGGTCGAGGTCGTTCAGTCGCAACAGCAGGAAGCCAGCGCCGAAAACGACTACATCTCCAGCCTCTTCGCGTGGAATCTCGCCCGGCTAAGCCTGGCTCGCGCAATCGGGGATGCGGAGACGGAAGTGGCCATTCTCTTCCCGAGCGAGCAACACTGATTACGCAGGACGGCATCACGAGGAGCTTCGAATGAGCGCAGAGCAAAATCAACAGGAACAGGACACAAACCAATCTGATAAGCAGGCTGCACAGAGCGGCAGACGAAAGCGCAATGTGATCATCTTTTGCATTGTGCTGGCGGTTGTGGCGCTTGGCGCACTTCTGTATTGGCTGCACGCACGCCAGTTCGAGGAGACCGACGATGCCCAGATCGACGCCAATCTGAGCCCGATTGGAACCCGCGTGGATGGGACCATACTGAAGGTCTACGTTGACAATAACCAGGTTGTCCATGTCGGCGATCCGCTGGTCGATCTTGATCCCAGCGACAATAAGGTCAGGCTGGACCAGGCGCAGGCGCAGTTAGGTCAGGCACAGAGCGGGCTGTTGGAAGAACGCCCCAGTGTGCCGATCACTGAAGTGCAAAACTCGACGAACATCCTCTCTGCCCACGCCGAGGTGGAGTCCGCTCGGGCTGCGGTTGCCGCGGCTGAGCGCGGTCGCGATCAAGCGGAGGCCCAGGTGCAGCAGCAGGAAGCCGCAAACGCGCGCGCGCAGAGCGACGTTGAGCGGTATCGTCTGCTTGTTGTAAAGCAGGAAATATCGAAGAGTGATTTCGATCAATACGACTCGGCGGCGAAGCAGCAGGCAGCAGGCCTGCAGGCGGCCAAAGCCGCGCTGCTGGCCTCGGAGCAGATGGTTGACGGACGGAAGGCGCAGCTCGATGAGGCGCAAGGCAGACTCGTCCAGTGCGAAAAGAACGCCGGCCCACAGCTCTTGATACGGCAGGCCTCTGTCGAACAAGAGCAGGCGAGTCTCGATAGCGCACAGGCGCAACTGGAGCAAGCTCAGTTGAACCTTGGTTACACAAAGATAGTGGCTCCGGTAGCCGGGGTGGTCATGAAACGCTCCGCCCAGATCGGAACACGGGTTTCACCCGGTCAGCAACTGCTCACAATCTCCCAGACCAACGACCTCTGGGTCACGGCGAATTTCAAGGAGACACAGCTTCTGCACATGAAGTTCGGCCAGTCAGTCACGATTCATGTTGACGCACTGGACCGTAAATTCACCGGTTCGGTTGAGACAATCGGCGGCGCAACTGGATCGATGGCAAGCGTCTTGCCTCCGGAAAATGCCACCGGCAACTACGTCAAGGTCGTGCAAAGGATCCCGGTCCGGATCAAGCTCGACCCCAACCAGGAAGCGCTGGATCAATTGCGTCCAGGCATGTCAGTGGAATCTACCGTGCACGTCAGGTGATCTGGACGATCCGATCTATGACGAGCCTCTGCCGCGCGATTCGGCGGCAGAGGCACTGCTCGCAATGATCGAACGTTCGGCTGCTTACGCAAGATCGGGAGAAGGCAGAAGCTCTGGCAAGGGCGACCGAAATCCAACCGCACATTCTCCGGTCGCATTGGGACTACACTTTTTCCGAAAACGCCGCAGGGAATTTGCCGCCCGCTTCTCAATGGCGATCCGACCGTTTACATGCAGCCCGCATTCCGTGCTGACGGCACGGTAAGGAACGTAATGCTTGCCGGGGCGAGTTCAAGGGCTCCTGGCTTTACCCTCTGACCCTTGATTTCCGGAAGCGTGCCGTCTTGTCCAGCCTGCAGGGCAACGCCGTTGAGCAGCACCGTTATACTGGTGAGATCGGGCGCGGTCAGCGTGTAGCGATCCGCGGACAGCGGAATGGTCAACGTCTGCTCCTGTTTTGGGTCGATGTTCATCGCGAGAAGAGTGACTCCGCCCTTATGGCCTTTCATGCATTGGGCATAGATCCGAAGGCTCGGCCCGCCCGTTGCTCCGGGGTCAAGCACAACGGCGTCCATGGTGCGTTTCCAGAGCAAAGCCATCCAATAATCGGGCCTCGGCTCGTATGTCTCCTCGTTCAGGAACCCGTAGTCGCTGGAGGCAAGGGTGTTGTGCATGACAGCTTGCACGCCTTTTTGGGCCAGAATTCCAAGTTGGTTCAGGTATCGGAAGCTGTCGACGAATTGGCCGGCAAGCTGGTCCCCCCCGCACGCAGCCTCTGCGGTTTCTGTGAGCCAGATTGGCTTCCCGGGGAAGTATTTGTCCCGCGCAGCCGCGTAGAAGGCTTCGCCTGCAATGGTCCGATCGAGCCAATCCGTGGTCAAACCCTGTGCAACAGTGGTTCTGCCCCCGCATCGGTTGGAAACAGATGCGTAAAAGTGGTACGAGAATGCATCGAACACCGGCCCTGTCGCTTCCATAATCTGGTCGGTGTTCAGCGCTAACTTCATCGTGGCTCCGCCCGGCATCAGCGAGCTTCCTTCGCCGATGCTGCCCGGGCCGAGGAAGATGGTCGAGGGCAGCTCGTTGCGCAGGAACGGCTCGAAGGCCTTCACGTCTTTTGCAAAAGCCGCGGCATCGTAGCCTTTCGGCGCGCCTCCCGGACCGGGAAACGTGGGTTCATTCATGAACTCTGTGGCGGCAATGCTTCCGCCGATGCTCTTCGTGTAGTCGAAGAGCGCTTTGGCCTGATCCGGTGTCCAGACTCCGCTCATATCCCTGGCGCCGGGGCTGATGGCGACCGATGTAACGAGCTTTGCGTTGACCGCGCGCGCGAAGTCGATAACGCCCTTCCACTCAGCGCCCGTCAGAACGCCTCTGAATCCCTTGGGCGGTTCTTTCAACGCGGGAAGATCGTCGTCCTGGAAGTACGTGCTGTTCGCCCAAGACCCGCTCACCCGCACGTACGCTGGCCCCAAGGCCTCCGCTAGCTCCCGGAGGCGCGGATTGCTCAGGTCGATAGCCGGACGGCCCGCATTCTCTCCAACCTGCTGATTTGCATCCGGTGTAGTGTTAGATTTCGCGGCGTCGTGTCCCGCAACGTTCGATTTATAGGGTTTCCAGAACCGTCCCCCCGTCACTTCAACCATTTCCACGTTGTAAGAGACAAATCGCGGATCCACTGTGCCGAGCTTTGACATTTTGGACGGAGCCAGGTTTACGCTGGGCTTTTCCTGCGCCGAAACACCAACTGCCATCATCACCATTCCCAGACATACCACCCGTTCAAGCTTTATAGTTCCCATCGCGAAGCTCATCTTTCTTCTCCTATTCCCCGAACGCAGCGCGGCACAATCACTGGCCACCGCTTCCACTCGCAGGTTCAAGCCAACTCCAGCAACGCAATGCCATTCGGCGGAATTGTAATCCTGATCTGGCCGTATCCTTCGACATGCACGATCTCAGGCTCCGGTAATGAGGTTGCACGTTTCAGTTCGTCAATCTGTTCCACGGTTGGACATCCTGGACTTCCCACCTTGCGGTAGGCGACGGTGAAATCGCCGTGTTCGGTGTCTACACGGCTGAGACGCAAACGGCCATGCCTGCGCTTACCCCGGATCGACCAAACATCGATCGATTCTGAACATCCAATGGTCTCACAGCAACCTCTGACTAAAACGGCGCAGTCGGCGGGTTCCGATAGCTAACACCGTCGATGGTCGTGACTATAGTTCCAGAGGTGGTCATGCCGCCAGTGGGCCTCAGGACGTCAGTCCTGACGCGGTAGCCGTCCTTGCCCGTGACTTTGCCTTTTCAAGAAAATGTCTTCCGGCGGGCGTCAGCTCCGCTCCGGCGCGCCCACGCTGGAACAACGTCGCGTATATGCAGTCTTCCAGCTTCTTTATCTGGGTACTGAGTGAGGGCTGCGAGAGGTGAAGCCTGATGGCTGCTCGACCGAAGTTGCATTCTTCAGCAACTGCGACAAAATAACGGAGATGGCGGAATTCCAGGTCGCTATACATGCTGTACCTGCCTTCGCATACTCTGCAACCATGATCTTTTTGCGACCTTAGAGTTGTTGAAACTTGCTATGTCGGTGCGGATTCATTGGCGATGTGCGGTGTTGCTGGCGGGGATTGGACAGAACTCTCTTATATGGAATATGGATGCGGATTCAAGGGCCTGGGGTACGACTACCACAGACCCATCGGCTGTGTTCGTTCCTTCACGCATACAACTTAAACACCCCAACAACCTATTGTGTTCAAAAGAACCAGCAATCCTCTTCAATAGCCTTTCGGTGACACCATTTGCGGGGCATCTGACGAGTCGCAAGCTATTGCACACGGACGCACTTAACAGCATACCGAGGGGCCTTGCAATAAAAATGGAAACCGCCCAACACGCATCCATAGGTCTGGACTATGGTGCCATAGGCAGGAAGTATTGGACGCCGCACCCGTATTCGCTGAGTCTAAAGCCATTGAGACTTGCGGACGCAAGAGCGATACCTCAAGAATCACCCGGAGTTGCCAATGGCAAACGAAAACGTCACCGAGAAAAGGCCGCCTCAATCTGTCGGTTTTGTCCCCGAACGTCTGCTCCAGACCGAGGAGGCCGCCGCGATCATTCAGATTCACCCTAAAACACTTCAGCGTTTCGCTCGTGAAGGCATGATCCATGGAATCCATATTGGGAAACTCTGGCGCTTTCGCGCTTCTGAGATAGAGGAGTGGATTCAGCGGCAGACCGCGTGATAGGCAATATATTTCTCGACCTCTGCCCAGTAAAGGACTACCTTGGTAGCAGCCATCCGTTGCCGCCTGGAATGGAGAATTCATGAACAGGCGTACGCGGTATCAGCAAGGAAGCGTGCAACGAGAAAAGCGGCTCAGTGGACCAGATGTTTGGATTTTTCGGTGGAGGGAACCTGGCCCGGATGGGGCAAGCAAACAGCGCAAAGCCATCGTCGGCACGGTTACAACCCTCACCACTGAAGCATCAGCCCTCAAAGCAGCTCACGCGTTGCGCATTGACGCCAACCAACAAACCCCGCAAGCGGAAGGCGGGCCGGGCACAATCGCCGAACTGATCGCTCACTACCGGCTCAAAGAGCTGGTGGGTGAGAATCAAGGCCGGAAGGCGTTCTCGACTCGATCTGCTTATGAGTGCTATCTGAAAATGTGGATTCTGCCTCGTTGGGGAAATCACCGCTTGAATCAGATCAAGCCAGTTGCCGTTGAAGAATGGCTGGACAGCATAAAGCGGGCCAGGGGCACACGTGCGAAGATTCGGAACCTGATGAGCGCAATCTTTCATCACGCGATGCGTTACGAGTGGGTGGACAACAACCCTATGAAGCTCGTGCGCCAGAGCGCGAAACGAGAGAAAGTGCCTGACGTTCTGGACCTCTCTGAACTCCAGCTTCTTCTCAGCAAGTTGTCCGTGAGAGAGCGTACGCTGGCTCTACTCGACGCGGCAACAGGACTTCGGGTCAGTGAATTGCTTGCACTTCGCTGGGACGATGTCGATTTCGAGAACCTGGAGCTGAGCGTCACTCGGTCCATTTGGCATCAGGTAGTGGGCAACTGCAAGACAGAGGCATCCGCCAAACCCGTCCCGATGGACGATTACATGGCGGAGGATCTTCTGAGCTGGCGTCGTCAGAGTCCCTACCCGATGGGTTCGGATTGGGTCTTCGCAAGTCCGTCCATGGGAGGCAAGCAGCCCTATTGGCCGGACAACCTCATGAAGCGGTACATCAAGCCGGTCGCAAAGAAGGCCGGTATCACCAAGAACATTGGTTGGCATACCTTTCGCCACTCCTTCGGCACGTTGCTGAAGGCAAACGGAGAGGACATCAAAACCGTNNGTATACACGCAGGCAGTGACCTCGAACAAGCGAGCGGCACAAAGCAAAGTTGTGAGGATGATGATTTCTAGCGTGGGCACAGTTTTGTCAGACGTGGGCACAACTGATTTTGAGAAGGTAGCTGTAAATGCTCGGTAGTGGGCTTATTGTGCCCATATCGTGCCCAGATTTTACTGTCACTTGATTGCCAAACACTCCTAAGCCTTTTGGAATGAATGGCGGGGAC